>CAXUIU010000354.1:2268-4399 GCA_964250955.1 uncultured Chthoniobacterales bacterium
CGGCGCGCCGACTTCCCCGCGCATACGGTCGCCGCCACGCTCCAGTGCGCGGGCAGCCGCCGCGACGAACTCATCGCGGTCAAGCCCATCCCCGGCGAAACCCCCTGGACGGGCAACGCCATTTCCCACGGCGTCTGGACGGGGGTGCGGCTCGCCGACGTGTTGGCGCGCGCCGGGGTGCAGACGGAGCGGGCGACGCACGTCGAGTTCATCGGGCACGACCAGACGGCGAAGAAAGGCCATCCTCCCTTCGGCGCGTCCGTGCGGCTGGCGAAGGCGCTCGCCCCCGAGACGCTCCTGGCCTACGCGCTCGACGGGCAAGGGCTGCCGCTGATCCACGGCTTCCCGTTGCGGGCGGTCGTGCCGGGCTACATCGGGGCGCGCTCGGTCAAGTGGCTCAAGGAGATCAACGTGCTCGACGGTCCGTCAGACAATCTTTTCCAGGCCGAGGAGTACCACCTGCATCCGCCCACGGCCACCAAGGAACACCACGACTCCGCGCGGGCCGGGGCGTTGGAGGAATGTGCGGTCAATTCGTACATCTGCCGCGTGGGTCGCGGGCGGCCCGGCGGGGACGACCCGATGGTCGTGGAAGGCTACGCGTTCGCTGGCGGCGGGCGGGTGCTCGACCGGGTGGAGATCAGCGAGGACGACGGCGCGAACTGGACGCGCGCGGAGTTGTTCACACCGCCATCGGGCGACGAGGAGGGTGGCCGGTGGAGTTGGCGGTTTTGGCGCGCGGAGTTGCCGGCGGCGGAGAACGCACCCGTGCAGCTCACCGTGCGCGCGTGGGATGAGGCCGGCGGCGGGCAGCCGGCGGAAACCGCGCCGTTGTGGAACTTCAAAGGCTACGCCAACAACGCGTGGCACCGGGTCGTGTCGGCGCAGGCTTGAGTCATTCAGGTCGCCTGCAACACCTCTTCCACCGTCGTGATGCCCAAGAGCACCTTGCGCGCGGCGTCCTCGCGGTAGGAACGATACCCCTTGTCCCGCGCCAATGCGGCAAGGGCCTCCTCGTCCACGTTGGCGGCGACCGCCTGGCGCATCTCGTCGTCAAAGATCAACATCTCGAAGACCCCCGTGCGCCCGGTGTACCCCAGCCCGCCGCACTCCTCGCAGCCGCCGGGCGCATAGAGCGTCTGGCCGGCGGGCAGCTCGAAGTCGAGTTCCGCCAGTTCGTTGCCCTGGCACACCGTCGGTCGCCGACACCGCGGGCACAACACGCGCACCAACCGTTGCGCCAGCACCACGAAGAGCGACGACGCCACCAGCGAGCGTTCGATGCCCATTTCTTCCAGGCGCGTCACCGTGCCCAGGGCGTCGCGCGCGTGCAGCGAACTGAACACGAGGTGCCCCGTCAGCGACGAACGCAGCGCGATCTGCGCCGAGGGCAGGTCGCGCATCTCGCCGACGAAGATCACGTCCGGGTCTTGGCGCAGGATGGACTTCAGCCCCGACTCGAAGGTCACTCCCGCGCGCACGTTGACGGGGATCTGCGTCGCGCCGTCCAGGCGGTACTCGACCGGGTCTTCTACGGTGACGAGGTTGAGCCGCCCGGCGTCGATCTGCCCGAGCGCGGCGTAAAGCGTGGACGTTTTCCCGGCGCCGGTCGGCCCGGTGACGAGGATGATGCCGCTGCGCGACTGGACCGCCTGCGCGAAGCGCGTGCGCATCTCCTCGCTCATGCCGAGGTCGTCGAGGCCGCGCGGGCCGGCCTTGCGATCAAGGATGCGGACCACGAGTTTTTCGCCGAAGACCGAGGGCGTCGTGGCGACGCGGAAGTCCACGGGGGTCCCGCCGCTGAGTGCGCCGAAGCGGCCGTCCTGCGCCTTGCGGCGTTCGGCGATGTCGGTTTGGGCGAGGATTTTTAGCGCGGTGACGAGGCGCAGGCCGCGTTCGTTGGGGAAGGCGACGCGGGTTTGCATCAGGCCGTCCACGCGGAAGCGCACGCGGTGTTCGGAGCCCGTGGGCTCGATGTGCACGTCGCTGGCGCGGTCGAAGAGCGCGGACTGGAGCACGCTGCGGGCGAGTTCGAGCCCGGAGGCTTCCTCGTGGTTGCGGATCGTGACGGGCTGGTTGTCGGCGTCAAGGAACTCGAACTCCTCGGACCGACCCCCGAACGGGTCGCCGC
>CAXUIU010000355.1:0-4376 GCA_964250955.1 uncultured Chthoniobacterales bacterium
CACCCTCGCCAGCCGCCAGTGCCCTGCCCGGCAACGCCAACGCCCCAATCAACCTCAGCCTCGAAGACCCCGACAACGCTGCGGTGCGCACGGAGGTCCTGCGCCGCATCGACGCGATGCCCAACGTCTCCGCGCTCAACAAGGACAAGCTCTACGCCAGCGTGGACCACGCGCAGCGCATGGGCCGGGTGTTGACCATCCCCTTCGAGAAGGGCGACTCCGTCGTGCGCGCGTCCGAGATCGACCGCCTCAAGCAGGGCGTCGCCGCCCCGCAGATCAAGACCCTGGTGGACGATCCGACGGTGGTGTTCGTGATCCTGGGTTACGCCGACCAGAAGGGCAACGCCAAGGTCAACGCCGACATTTCCCAATCCCGTGCGGCGAGCGTGCTCAACGCCCTGCGCGACCGGTGCGGCTTCCAGAACGTCATGCACGCCGTCGCCATGGGTGGCTCGACGATGTTCAGCGACAAGCAGGCGGACAAAAACCGCGTGGTCGAGATCTGGGCCGTCGTGCCCTGAACCATGCCCTCGTCCTCCGGCTCCGCGGCGCCCGAACTCGCGCCGGCCCTCGTGCCGGAGAGCGACGAACTGCCGCCACTGTTGACGATCCTCGCGGGCTTGCCGGCCGGTAGCCACACGCTGCGTGCGGGCTCGACGGTCGTAGGACGCTCGGTGGACGCCGACTGGCAACTGCGCCACCCGGAAGTCTCGCGGCGGCACTGCCGGTTCGAATGGGGTGAAGATGGGCTCTGCACCGTGGAAGACCTCGCCAGCCGCTGGGGCACGAAGATCAACGGCGCGGCGCTCGCGCCCGACGTGCGCGCCCCGCTCCAGCCCGGCGACGTGGTGCAGGTCGGTCCCGTGCAGGTGTTCTTCGGCTTCGGCCCGCCTCCGGACAGCGTGGCCGCCACCGGGCACGAGGCCGGCAGCGACCCGGACGCCGCCCCGCCGATCCGCGGACCGCAGGTGCTCATGGGCAGCCGCGAGGTGCGGCTGGTCCCGCTCGACTTCGGGCGGGTGCGCTTCGGCCGTCAAGGCGAGGTCGAGGTGATCCTCGCGGACCCGGGGATCTCGCGCCAGCACGCCGTCGTCGAACAAACTCCTACGGGTTTCCAGGTGACCGACCTGCGCAGCCGCGCCGGCTCACTCGTCAACGGCCGGCGATTCGAGACGCACCGGCTCGTGATTGGTGACCTGCTCCAGATGGGGCCGTTTTTCTTCCGCTTCGACGGCCGTGCGCTGGAGCGCACCAGCGGCCTCGCCGGGGTGGAGATCGACGCCCGCGGCCTGCGCAAGACCTACGGCGCGCAGAGGGTGCTCGACGATGTGACCCTGCGCGTGGAGCGCGGCACCTTCGTCGGCATCCTCGGACCCTCCGGCGCAGGCAAAAGCTCGCTCCTCAACGCCCTCACCGGCCTGCGCCCTGCCGACGCCGGCACGATCCGCTTCGACGGCGCGAACCTTTACCAGGAATACGACCGCCTGCGTTCGCTCCTCGGCTACGTGCCGCAGGATGATATCGTCCACCGCGAATTAACCGTGCGCGAGGCGCTCCTCTTCAGCGCGCGACTGCGTCTGCCCGCCGCGACGCCGACCGTCGAACTTCAGAAACTCGTCACTCAGACGGTCGAGCGTCGCGGCCTCACCGCGCAGGCTGACGCCCGGGTGGGCACGCTCTCCGGCGGCCAGCGCACGCGCGTGAGCGTCGGAGTCGAATTGCTCGGCCGCCCCGCCGTGCTCTTCCTCGATGAACCTACCAGCGGCCTCGACCCCGCCGCGGAGTCCAAGATGATGGGCCTCCTGCGCACCCTCGCCGACAGCGGCTGCACGGTGGTCTGCACCACGCACGTCATGGAGAACGTGTACCTCACCGACCGGCTCTTCATCGTGACGGGCGGCAAGTTAGTGTTTGCCGGGGACTCGGCGGCGGTGCGCGAACACTTCGACGTGCCGAAGTTGTCCGGCCTCTACGACCGCTTGGCCGAGCGCACCCCGGAAGAGTGGAGCCGCGACCCGCGCCGCCGTTTTCAGGACTCCCCGGCGAACGCCGAAGGTGCGTCTGTGCCTGCCGGTCCGGTCGTGCGTCCACCGCGGCCCAATCCTTCCACGGCCACGCTGCCCGTGCTGCTGCGGCGGCAATGGGCCATCCTGCGCTCGGACCTGCGGAACTTCCTGATCCTCTTCGGCCAGCCGCTGCTTATCGGGCTGCTCGTCGTGTGGGTGACCGACGACGTGTCGCTGACGCTGTTCTTCGCGTACCTGGCGACGCTGTGGTTCGGGTGCAGCAACGCCGCGCAGGAGATCGTGCGCGAACTGCCCATCTACCGGCGCGAACGCACCGTGGGCCTCGGACGCGACGCGTACCTGTTGAGCAAGTTTTCGCTGCTCGGCACGCTGACGGCGCTGCAGGGCGTCTTCTTGTACGCGTGCCTGGGGGTGCTGCGGTGGTGGGTGTACCCGGATGCATCACCCACGCGCGGGTTGGACGGCTCGTGGCTGTGGCAGGGCGGCAGCGTCGTCTGCACGGCGTACGCCGCAGCGGGGATCGGGCTGGCGGTCTCGGCGCTCGCGCGCGACGCGATGCAGGCCATGATGATCGTGCCCCTCGTGTTGATCCCGCAGATCCTCTTCAGCGGCCTGGTGGTGGAGACCAAGCAGATGCCCCGCTCGGCATTCGTGTTCTCCAGCGTCATGCCCTCCTACGCCGCGCAGACGATGATGGACGTGGGGGCGTTCTGGCACCGGCCGATCACGGGCGACCTCTACAATTCCCGCGAAAAAGCCCGCGAACATCTTATGCACCTGCTCCGGCGCGAACTCGAAAGCCGCCCGCCCGATGCGCTCGCCGCCCCGCCGCGTGAACTCGCCAAGAGCGCCTTTGCCATGAACAAAACCTACGACCGCGCCGACGTGGGTTTGTGGGCGGCGCTCAAGCTGCTCGCCTGGACCCTCGCCGCCTACGGCGCGGCGTGGCTCGGGCTGCGCACGCGGGAACGCGGGTAGGATCAGCGTGTGTGTCGCCTTCTCGGAGCTGACCGAGAAAATCCTTCTCGCTCGCCAGCAGCGCGCGCGCATCCTTGCCCGCTGCGTCGCGTCGCGGCGGTCGGCGTCAAAGCGGTTGAGCACGAACGCCGCGTACACCCCCGAAGAACACCACAACCAAGTCCTTGAAGCGTTGGCGGATTTCCTTCCAATCGTCCCCTGTCCGCCCCGGGCCGACGGCCGGGCGCGCCACCGCTTGGCCCCCGGAGTGATTGTCCACTTCGTCGCTCATGCCTTGATCCTTTCGCAAATCGCCGCGCCCATCGCCTGCGTGCCGACCTTTTGTCCCTCGCCCGCGAAGATGTCTGCCGTGCGGAAGCCGTCGTCCACTGCCCCACGCACGGCGTTCTCCACCGCGCGCGCCGCCGCCTCTTCGCCGAAGGAATGCCGCAGCATCAACGCCGCCGAAAGGATTTGCGCTACAGGGTTGGCAATCCCTTGGCCCGCGATGTCCGGGGCGCTGCCGCCGCTCGGTTCGTAGAGGCCGAAGCGTCTTCCTTCCCCGCCGGCAGCGCCCAGGCTCGCGCTCGGGAGCATCCCCAGGGAACCGGTCAGCATCGCCAGTTCGTCGCTGAGGATGTCGCCGAAGAGGTTTTCGGCCAGGAGCACGTCGAAGTCGCGCGGCCGACGAATGAGCTGCATCGCGGCGTTGTCCACGTACAGGTGCGTGAGCGCCACATCGGGGTAGTCGCGGGCCAGTTCGTTGAGCGTGCGCCGCCAGAGCACGCCGTTTTCGAGCACGTTGGCCTTGTCCACGGACACCAGCTTCCCGCGCCGCCCGCGCGCCGCCTCGAACGCCACCCGCGCCACCCGCTCGATCTCGCTGCGGCGGTAGACCATCGTGTCCGTCGCCACGGGGTCGGCGGCTTCCAGGTCCGTGCCCTTGGGTTGGCCGAAGTACAGGCCGCCGGTCAGTTCGCGCACGCACAGGATGTCGAAGCCGCCCTCCACGAGGTCCGGCCGCAGCGGCGAGGCATGGGTCAACGCCGGGTAGCACACCGACGGCCGCAGGTTGGCGAACAGCCCGAAGTGTTTCCGCAACGGCAGCAGCGCCGCACGCTCGGGTTGCTGCGCGGGTGGGAGCCCCTCCCACGCCGGTCCCCCCACGCTGCCGAAGAGGATCGCGTCCGCCCGTTCGCAGAGTGCCAGGGTCGCGGGTGGCAGCGCCGTGCCGTCATGGTCGATGGCGGCACCGCCGACCCGCGCACCGCTCAGGTGCAACCGGAAGCCGAACAAATCCTGCACCGCGTGGAGGACGTGCATCGCCTCCGTCATCACCTCCGGCCCGATGCCGTCGCCCGCGAGAACCGCCACCTGGTATTCCTTCATGCG
>CAXUIU010000356.1:0-1951 GCA_964250955.1 uncultured Chthoniobacterales bacterium
TTTGAGGCGATGGTGCACGACTTGCGCGAACTGTTGCGCTTCTTGCAAGAACGCAGCCCGCGGCCCAGCGCGGCGGTGATCGAGTCCCCGGCTTTGGTCCAGAACGTGTGAGAGGTCCGGGTTGATAGTACGGGTAGCTGTTTTTGTGGTTGGATCAAGTGGCGGGCAGAGGGTTTGACACCTTGGCGTCCAAAGCCTGGGCCTCGTTGAACGCTTGCGCAGGAGTGCGGTAGCCGATGCCACCATGGGGCCGTTCTTCGTTGTAGTGCTGACGGTAGTCCTCGATGACGACGCGGGCCTCGGCGAGGCTGAGCATCAGTTCCCGATCCAGACACTCGTCGCGCAGCGAGCCGTGGAAGCTTTCCACGTGCCCGTTCTGCCAAGGGCTGGCCGGTTCGATGGAGAGGGTCTTGATGTGCTGGCTAGCCAGCCAGCTTTGCAGGGCGCGGGCCACGAACTCGCTGCCGTTATCACTGCGGATGTGAGCCGGTACCCCGCGCTGGGTCACCAGCTTTGCCATGACCTCAACGAGGTCGGCCGCGGTGAGCTTGCGGGCGACGTGGAGCGCGAGGCACTCGCGGCTGTACTCGTCGATGACCGAGAGGATGCGCAGCTTGCCGCCATTGTCCGTGCGATCACTGATGAAGTCCCAAGTCCAGACGTGGTTGATGCGTTCGGCCCGCGTCGGGATGGTGCCAGTAGATTTGCCTCGTCGTCGCGGTCGCTTCATCCACCGCTTGACTCGCAACCCGCCCTCCCGCCGGATGCGCTGGACCAGCTTGCGACCCACCTGCCAGCCTTCTTTACGCAGGAGACGAACCAGCTTGCGGTAGCCCAGACGAGGGTACCGGTGGGAGAGCACCTCGACCTGAGCGTGCAGACGCAACAGCCAGTCCGAAGGTTGTTTCGGTTCATGGCGATGGCTGGAACGGTGTACTCTCAGGTACCGACAAGCCCTTCGCTGCGAGCAAAGTCCGGCTTGCACCACGCCCTGGACCGCTCGCCGCTTCTGCGAAGGGCTCACCATTTTTTTGCGTTCACTTCCTCCAAGACGCGGATCTTCAAGAGGCTGTCGGCGAGCATCTGCTTGAGCTCGGCGTTCTCCTTTTCCAGGTGCCGGTACTTGCGGGCGTCCTTGAGCTCCATCCCTCCAAACTTCTTCTTCCAACGGTAGAAGCTCGCAGCCGAGACGTTGTGCTTACGGCAGACTGCTTCCAGGTCCTTGTTCTGGTCCGCTTCACGCAGGATGCGGATGATCTCTTCAGTCGTGTGGCGTTTTTGCTTCATGGTCGGTTCCTCTCTTTTCTTGCAGGTAGGAACCTCTCACTCAACTCGGACCAATCGCAGGGGCCTCAATCACCTCGTCCTAATCCATGCTCGTTAGAGCGGCGGGAACTCGGAAGTCTATGTTTGCTGCGGCGCAAGGTGTGTGGGCATCTACAACGACGGCAGGCGAAATCGCAGCCCCGAGGTCGGAAACCAACTCTTCGACCCGCTCGTGAGTAGTGTCCCAAGAAAACATGAATCGGACCGCACCCCCGATGAAAGTGTAGAAGACCCACCCCTTGGCTTTGAGTGAGCGTTGAACATCCTCGGACAATCGCAGGAAAACGGCGTTTGCCTGCACCGGAAAACCAAGTTTCACCCCAGGCAGACCCGCAGCACTCCGCGCGAAGGATCGGGCAAATGCGTTGGCACGGGCGGCGTTTTGCAACCAAGCTCCTGTCTGAATCATGCTGATCCACGGAGCGGAGAGAAAACGCATCTTCGATGCAAGCTGTCCCGCCTGCTTGCAGCGATAATCAAAATCAACCGCCAACTCTGGGTTGAAGAAAACGACCGCTTCGCTGACGGCCATTCCGTTCTTGGTTCCCCCGAAGCAGAGCACGTCCACTCCGGCCTGCCAAGTCATCTCGGCGGGGGAACAGGCGAGGCTGGCGCAGGCGTTCGC
>CAXUIU010000356.1:1961-2340 GCA_964250955.1 uncultured Chthoniobacterales bacterium
TGCTCCGTCCATGTGGAGGCTCAGACCATGTTTTTTGCAGACCGCCGACAACGCGTGGATTTCCGCCACGGTGTAGACTTGCCCGGTCTCCGTCGGTTGAGTGATCGTCACGACCCGGGGCTTCGGAAAGTGGATGTCCGTCCGCGCGGTGACGACCGCGTCAATCGCTTCGGGCCGCAGCTTGCCTTCTTCCGATGGAACCGTCAGCAGCTTGGAGCCGTTGGAAAAGAATTCCGGCGCTCCGCACTCGTCCGTTTCCACGTGCGCGGCGCTGGAGCAAATCACGCTGTGATAGGACTGGCAGAGCGACGCCAGCGCCAACGAGTTGGCCGCGGTGCCGTTGAAGACAAAGAAGATCTCGCAACGCGTGCCGAAGAGT
>CAXUIU010000356.1:2350-3260 GCA_964250955.1 uncultured Chthoniobacterales bacterium
TTTGCGTCCAAGGGTCGTTGCCGTAGGCGGGCGCCGACCCGTGATTGCAGGCGTGCATCGCTTCCCAGGCTTCCGGGCAAACTCCGGCGTAGTTATCGCTCGCAAACTGCTGCTCGTGCTGTTTTGTCATGAGAATCTCCTGCGTCTATAGTGGGCACCAGAGGTCAGAGCCGGACGCATCGATGGAGACCCGGTTTTTGCCGGATTGGCCACATCCCCACCGTTGGGTTACCACCTTGCTCGGGAGCAGGTTGGCGTCGAGCGTCGGCTCGGACTCTTGATGTATTGGCAAGCTGATTTGGATCGGCTTGGTAGAAGGACTCTGCCCGAGCTTTCCATGAGCGCAAGCAAAATGATGAAGGCTGGTTTTCACGCGGCTGGCCGGACGGGTGGACTTGGCGGCGGGCACACATCTTTCGTGTACGGAGACCGGCCAGACGCGGAGCCGCGTGCCGTGAGACATCAATGCCAGAAGCTAACCCCCGTAATCCGAGGCGACCACTTGAACACCACCGGCGACCTTCCGCGCCATGGTCATCACTGCTTCGTCAATCCGGGCAACGTGTCCGGCTGGATGGACGCGTTGAGGGCACCCGTGGCGACGAGTTGGGTGGCGCGTTCCAGGTCGGTTGCCATGTAACGGTCGTCTTGGAGCGCGGGCACGACGCCGCGGATCAACGCGAGCGCCGCCTGCAAGGGCGGGCTGGTGGTCAGCGGCGCGCGCAGTTCCACGCCTTGCGCAGCCGTCAGCGCCTCGATGCCGATGATGCCGAAGAGGTTTTCCGTCATGGCAAGCAGCCGACGCGCGCCGTGGCAGGCCATGGAGACGTGGTCCTCCTGGTTGGCGGAGGTCGGCGTCGAATCCACGCTGGCGGGATGAGATTTCTGCTTGTTCTCGCTCATCAGAGCG
>CAXUIU010000356.1:3270-4374 GCA_964250955.1 uncultured Chthoniobacterales bacterium
CGACCCATCCGAGAGCAGGAGCGGATTGTCCGTCACGGCGTTGGCCTCGATTTCGAGCACTCGTGCGACCGAGCGCAACAGGTCGAGACACGCGCCGTCCACCTGCGACTGGCAGCGGATGCAATACGGGTCCTGCACGCGGGTGTCGCCCTCGCGATGGCTCTCGCGGATGGCCGAGCCATCCAGCAGCTGCCGCAAGGCCGCGGCTGTGTCGATTTGCCCCCGGTGGCCGCGCAGCGCGTGAATCTCCGCCCGGAACGGCGCGGGCGAACCCATCGCCGCGTCGGTCGAGAGCGCCCCGGTGACGAGCGCCGCCTGTGTGGCCTGATGGGCGCGGAACAACCCCGCCAGCGCGAGCGCGGTCGAGACCTGCGTGCCGTTGATGAGGGCGAGCCCTTCCTTGGCCGCGAACACCACTGGCTCCAGCCCGGTCCGCGCCAGCGCGGCGTCCCCGGGCAGCCGTTCCCCGGCAAAGAACGCCTCGCCCTGGCCCATCATCACCGCGCTCAGGTGCGCGAGCGGCGCGAGGTCGCCGGACGCGCCGACCGAGCCCTTCTCCGGGATGACCGGGACCACGCCGCGCGCGAGCATCGCTTTGAGCAAACGAACAATTTCCAGCCGCACGCCCGACGCGCCGCGGCCGAGCGAGATCAGCTTGAGCGTCAGGATCAGCCGGACGATGTCTGCGGGCAACGGCGCGCCGACGCCGCAGCAATGGGACAGGATCAGGTTGCGCTGGAGCGTCCTCAGGTCGCCGGCGTCGATGCGGATGCTCGCCAGCTTGCCGAAGCCGGTGTTCACGCCGTAAACCGGGAAGTCGCCCGCCGCGATCTGCGCGATGCGCACCGCACCAGCTTCGATCCGGCTGTGGCACGACGGATCGAGCCGCGCGGCAACACTGCCTCGATAGATCGCTTCCAGTGTGACGAGGGAAACGCCCCCCGGTTGCAGCACGATGCTCATAGGGCTGGCACAGTTTTCTCTGGGAACCCTCCTGTCAACGCACTGGAACCGAGAACCTGCTCCGATCCAGGCAAAGGATTTATCCCTGCGAAGCCCTGGTGATGGTTCACAATCAGAGACGGGCGGATGCCTATTTTAACC
>CAXUIU010000357.1:0-4368 GCA_964250955.1 uncultured Chthoniobacterales bacterium
TGCGGGGGTAGGATTTGAACCTACGACCTTCAGGTTATGAGCCTGACGAGCTACCAGGCTGCTCCACCCCGCGGTTTGATGTTGTCCACCATGCACGCTCCCCTCGCGGGAGGCAAGCGTTTTTCACAGAATTTCGTTCTACCCGACGGAGACGACGTGCGGCAAACCCTTCAAAATGCGCGCGCGGTCCTTGGGTAACTGCCCCGCCAAACGCACGATAGCCTGCGCCGGATCGGCCTCCGGGTTGTGCATTCCGGTGACACCTAATAGCCGGCTGAGTTCGCCCTCGAAGTGCAGCAGCGCGCGACGCGTCGGTGCGTTCTTGTCGAGGAAGTCCAGCGCCCGGCGCAACAGGTCGTACATCTCGGGTACCGGTTGCTCAAACTCCGTCGTCATCTCAACCAGTTCCACGAAGTACGCCGCCATCTGCGTGCGTTCGTATTGCGTGCGCAAGCCCTCGCGGGAATCGCGCACCACCACCTCGCGCAGGCTGTGGAGTTCGCTCTTTTTGCTCAGAGAAAAATTGATCTCCGCCCGGTAGAACAAATCCAGCCGCCCCGCGAACGGGCTCTTCGGCCGGCGCGCGCCCTTGGCAACCGTTTTGAGCTTGCCGTGGGTCTCGCTGAACCACGTCACGATCAGACTGCTCTCGGTCAGCTTGATGCGGCGCATCAGGATGGCGGGACTGGTTTCCACGGGGCAACTAACCTACCACAGAAACACCGAAAAGACAGCGGGATAACCGGCCGCGCGACCCGGTCATTGTCCCCAGTAGCTGTAGGACTGGAGCACCGTCACCTTGCCGCCGACGAAGTCCCAGTCCTTCTGGTACCGGAACTCGTTTTTGTGCGTGTCCCAGATCATGTCGCGCGGGGCTTCAGGGTGGTTAGGATCGTAGACGAAGTAATGGACCAGACCCGCCTGCCGGTCGGCCGCCGTGTCCGGGCAGCGGCCGTAGATGACGACGGCGTGGTTGATGGCCGTGCTCGGGGAACTGGTCAGGTAGGCGATGAACAGGTCGTTGCGCGCAAGGCAGCCCTCCACACGCTCCTGGGTGTGGTGCTGCTGGGTCGGACCATTGAGCGGATACGGGAACATGCGCCAGTTGCCCGGGCGCACGTAGGTGGTCCAACCGATGCCAATACTTTTTTGCAGCACCAGCGGCCGGGCTTGGCTTAGGGCGCGTAGGTCGGCGTAGCCGGGGATGACCACGCGCTCGTCGGGCGGCAGCGGTTCACGCCACGCACCGCGGCCGGTCACCCGACGCACCAAGCGGGCTAACGTCGCGTCGTCGGGCGGCGGCTGGGAGGCATCGAAGCGCGCGAAGTTGCGGAACTGCTCGGACGAACGGCTCATCACGAAGCAGTGCAGCACGAACGCCGGCGGCTTTTCGCCGGGTTTGAGCTTGCGCTTTTCGGCGTAGCCATTCGGATAGATGTAGACGGTCTCGTTGGCGAACGAGAACGTGTCCCGGCCGAAGCAGAACGCCGGCCCGGACACCTCGCCGTTGGCGCGCGCGGCGGGCGTCGCACCGCCTAGGAATAAGGCTGCGGCGCAGAGCGTCCACCAGCGGAGCGGGCGGTGCTTCACGCGCTGATCGTGCGGCCCTCGACAGCAAGGGCGGCTTCCTTGACCGCCTCGCTGAGCGTCGGATGCGCGTGGACGGTGCGGGCAAGGTCTTCCGAACTGCCGCCGAACTCCATCACCGAGACCGCTTCCTGGATGAGTTCGCTGGCCGCCGGGCTGAGGATGTGCGCGCCGATGAGCCGGTCGGTCTTCGCGTCGGCCACGAGCTTGACGAAGCCTTCCGCGCTGTCGCTGGCGAGCGCGCGGCCGTTGGCGCGGAAGAAGAACTTCCCGGTCTTGACCGCCATGCCCTTTTCCTTCGCCAGATCCTCGCTGATGCCCACGCTGGCGACCTCCGGGTGCGTGTAGATGACACCCGGGATGGCGTCGTAATTCACGTGCCCCGCCTTACCGGCGATGAACTCCGCCACCGCGACGCCCTCCTCCTCGGCCTTGTGCGCGAGCATGGGGCCGGCGATCACGTCGCCGATGGCGTACATTCCGGGGACGTTCGTGGCGAAATGCCCGTCCACGACGACGCGCTTGCGTTCGTCGAGCCGGAGGCCGATCTCGGAGGCGACGGTGTTCCCGAGCGCCGCCTTGCGGCCGACGGCGACGAGGATTTTCTCCGCTTCGAGGGCGAGGTCTTTGCCGTCCTTCGTGGTGGCGCGCACGGTCCCCCTGCCTTCGGCCAAGTCGATGCCGTTGACCTTGGTTTCGAGGTGAAATTTGAGGCCCTCCGCTTCGAGGGATTTTTGCAGGCCCTTGGCCAATTCGAGGTCGAAGCCCGGGGCGATGCGCGGGAGAAACTCCACGACGCTCACCTGCGCGCCGAGCCGTGCCCACACGGAGCCGAGTTCGAGGCCGATGGCCCCGCCGCCGATGACGACCATGCGCGCGGGCACGGCATCGAAGGCAAGCGCCTCCGTGCTGGTCACGCTCACCTTGCCGTCCACCGGCATCGTCGGCAGGTCGATGGGCACCGAGCCCGTCGCCAGGAGGATGTGAGGGGCCGAGAGTTCCGCGGGCTTGGCTCCCGTGACCGTGACCTTGCCCGGTGCCACTACGCGTCCCTCGCCGGAGAAGACCTCGATCTTATTTTTCTTCATCAGGAAGGCCACACCACCCGTGAGGGTGGAGACGGTTTTGTCCTTGCGCTTGAGCATCGTCGGCAGGTCGAGCTTCACGTCGCCGATGACGACGCCGTGCCCCGCCGCCTCGGTCTTGGCGAAGTGGAAGTGGTGGCTGGAGTTCAGGAGCGCCTTGCTCGGGATGCAGCCGATGCGCAGGCAAGTGCCGCCGAGCGCCTTTTCCTTTTCGATGATGGCGGTCTTCAGCCCGAGTTGCGCGGCGCGGATGGCCGCGACGTAACCACCCGGCCCCGCCCCGATGACAACAAGATCAAATTCCGACATGGGGATAAGCTCTGAACCTAGCTCAACCGGTGAGGTTTGTCACCCCGGCGGCGCGAGATGTCTGTGGGCTTGTCGGCGCGCGGGGAGCCGGGTACTCTGGCCGGCGTGAAAAGCTCTCTTGCCCGGTTTCTTCCCCGCGGCGGCCTCGGGTTCCTCGCCGTCGCCCTGTGCCTGTGCCCGGTCGCCGCCCGGGCGGACGAAGCCGCCAAGCTGGCGATCATCAATGAAATCTTCGAGGTGACGCACGCCGACGCCCTCATCCAGCAGGTTTACCAACAGATGGAAGCCGCCCAGAAGGCGCAGTTGGCCGGGATGGAGCCTTTCAAGGACAACCCCCAACTGACGGACAAGGTCTGGACACGGATGTATGCGTTTATCGGGGAACACCTGGGTTGGGACCAGCTCAAGCCCGGGATGGTCAAGCTCTACGCCGACAACTTCACCGAGGAGGAACTGGCTGCCACGCTGAGCTTCTACAAGTCGCCTGCTGGCCAAGCGGTGATGCAGAAGATGCCTGCGATCATGAACGGCGCGATGACCATGACGCAGCAAAAGATGACCACCCTGATGCCGCAACTCCAGAAAATCATCGTCGAGACCATCGAAGCCAACGACAAGCCCTCCGCTACCCCCAAGCCTCCGGAGACCTGACCATGAACCACCGCATCCTCGGCACCACACTCCCGGTCCTCGAAGTCCAGCTCGTCCCCGGTGAGAGCATCGTCTCCGTGGCGGGCCAGCTCTCGTGGATGAGCCACTCCATCCAGATGCAGACCTCCACCCAGCATGGTGGCGGGGGCGGGTTCTTCGGCGCGCTCAAGCGCGTGGCGGGCGGCGGCTCGCTGTTCATGACCGAGTTCAGCCCGCAAGGGGCGCCGGGGTTCGTGGCGTTCGGCACGCACGTGCCCGGCCACATCCTGCCGGTGGCCGTCGTGCCCGGACAGGTCTACATGATTCACCGGCACGGCTTCCTGTGCGCGACGCCCGGGGTGGAATTGAGTGTCGGCTTTCAGCAGTCGCTGGGGGCAGGCATCTTCGGCGGTGACGGGTTCCTTTTGCAACGCTTGGCGGGCAACTGCCAGGCGTGGGTGGAACTCGACGGCGAGGTGGTCACTTACGACCTCGCCCCGGGCGAGACGCTGCGAGTGCATCCGGGGCACGTCGGGATGTTCGAGGGCGGCGTGCAGTTCGGCATCACGCGCATCCAGGGCATTCGTAACATGCTCTTCGGCGGCGACGGCATTTTCCTCGCGCAACTGACCGGCCCCGGCCGCGTGTGGCTGCAATCGCTCCCGCTCGCCAACCTCGCGCACGCGCTCAGCCCGTACCTGAACACCGGCGGCGAGCGCGTCGCCGAGACGGGTACGGGGGCGATCATCGGCAGCGT
>CAXUIU010000358.1:0-4358 GCA_964250955.1 uncultured Chthoniobacterales bacterium
CTTGGAACCCGCCGATCATTTCGACGTGCACAGCGAGGCCGGGTTGGTGCGGACGGCGGGCGAGGGCGTGCCGCTGATGGGAGCCTTGCGGCCGGTCCTGCCGGTGAGCGTGCCCGAAAGGGAGCCGCCGCGGCCAGTCTCGGGCGTGGTGTGGGCCGTGACGGCCTTGCCGGTCGCGCACGGAGAACACGCTCTGGACCTCGCCCTCTACGACCCGCAGGCCCCCGGCCGGCCGGAGCCGCTGGCGAGCGATCTCACCGCGCCGCTGGCGCTGACCTTGTCACATTTCGCGCCGCAGCGGCACGGATTCCGCGGATTTACGAGCAGCCGCGACTTCGCGTCGGCGGGTGTCTACAGCACCGAGCAGCCCACGGCCGACAAGACCCCGCTGATCCTCGTGCACGGCCTGGTGTCCTCGCCGTCCGACCTGCACGACCTCTACGTGCGCCTGGAGAGCGACCCGTGGGTGCGGACGCGTTACCAGATTTGGTTTTTCTACTATCCGTCGAGCTTGCCGGTGCTGTACTCGGCGCGGCTGCTGCGCGAGGACACGGAGAAGTTCATCCACGGGCTCGACCCGGACGGCACTCACCCGGCGCTGCACCGCGCCGTGCTGGTGGGGCATTCGATGGGCGGGCTGCTGAGCCGGCTGGCGGTGTCGGACGGCGGGGACGGGTACTACCACCACTTCTTCAAGAAGCCGGTGGAGGAGCTGCAACTCTCCGCCGCCGACCGCGACCTGATGCGCCGGACGTTCTACTACCGCGCCTGCCCGGACGTGGCGCAGGTCGTCTTCATCGCCACGCCGCACCGCGGGGCCACGCTGGCGGGCGGACTGCTGGGCAAGCTGGGGCGGCTCTTCGTGCGCGTGCCGGTGGCGGTCTCGGGCCGCATCGAGCGCATCATTTCCCCCAACCGCAACGCCGTGGCGGCCGGCACCCTGCTCAAACCCGGGTCCAGCCTCGACTCGTTGACGCCGCGCGACTCGCTCATCGCCGCCTTGCGCGACCTGCCGATCCACGCCGGGGTAGGCACGCACTCGGTGGTCGGCAATCGCGGCCGGCCCGGGCCGCTGGAGCGTTCCAGCGACGGGGTGGTGCCGTACACGAGCAGCCACCTGGCGCAGGCGCAGAGCGAGGTCGTGGTGCCCGCCGGACACACCGGCACGCTCCAGCGGCCGGAGACCGCCGCCGAGATCGACCGCATCCTGCACGCGTCCGACCCGGGCACGGGCCATGGCCGCTAGCGTGGCCGTGGGAGATGGTCCACGCGGGTCAGGATTTCGTAAGCCGCCGTCACCCGTGCGGCGATGGCGTAGCGTTTGTTGGCGAGGAGCACGACGCCGAGGTGTCGGCCAGGCACAAAAGCAAGGTAGGTAGAAAAACCGTTGGTGGAGCCGGTCTTGTTGACCCATCCCTCCGCCTGCGGAGGCAGCGGATCGCGCAGGGGCACGGCTGGGACGGCACCGGTGATCATCGCATCCGCATTGCCCGCGAGCAGGCGGGAGAGTTCGACGGGGTAGGGGTATTGTTCCCAGATCAGGTCCTGGGTCAGTTCGCCGGCCGTGTAGTATCCCGTGCGGGTCGCCGCCAGGGCGCGCCAAGCCGCGTTAGAGATATGGGCAGCGCCTGCGGAGTCCGCCATCTGGTCGAGCAGGAAACTGCCCAGATCGGCTGAACACGATTTGAGCCCATAGGCTTCTGCGTCCAACATGCCGGGGCTGACCCGCACCGGCCGGTCGTCGGTCGTGTAGCCCTGCGCGTAGTGCGCGGCCTGTTCGGCGGGGACGTGAAAATAGGTGTGGTGCAACCCGAGTTCGGGTAGCAGGCTCTTTTGCACGGCGTCCTCGAACGGCTGACCCAGAGCTTCGGCGGTGAGAACGCCGAGCAGACCGATGCTGACGTTGGAATACACGCGGCGCGTGCCCGGCGCGTCCGTGGGCTGCCAGCGCCGAAGGTAGTCGAACAACTCCGCACGGTTGGTGATCTCACCGGGTACCTGCAACGGCAGCCCGCCGGCCGTGTGGGTCGCCAAGTGGATGAGGTTGATCGCGTCGAAACGGCTGCCGCGCAACTCCGGCAAGTAGCGGCTGACGGGGGCGTCGAAGGAGATTTTTCCTTCCTCCTGCGCGTACGTCGCCAAGGCAGCCGTGAACGTCTTGCTGACCGAGCCGATCTCGAAAAGGGTGTCTGCCGTCACCGGTGTGCGAGCGTCGCGGGAGGACACCCCGTAATTGCACAAATAGATCGAGCCATCCACGACCACCGCCACCGCCATCCCCGGGATGTCCTCGCGCTGCATCAGCGGTGGGATCACCTCGTCCACCAACTTACATACAAGCTCTTCGGCAGCAGCCCTGCCGATAAACGCGAGGGCGAGGCAACAGCCGACCAGCCGGCGAAGCGTTTTTAACATCAAGCGACTGTCCTCCAAAGGATGTTCTCGTTGATCATCGTCACGACGCAGAGGCGTCTGGCACCGGGCGCAACGCCACCGCTGCCTCGGCCGGCAGTCGCCACTTGCCGTCGTCCGTTTCGACCGTGGCCGGGCCGTAGCCGCCGTAGCGGGGCAGGTCGCTCGTCCAGAGTGTCTCCCAACGCCGCCCGGCCGGCGGGGCGAGCAGCGGCTCGGGCACGGGGCCGAGGGTTTCGAGCGGGCCGAAGTTGACGAGCAGGAGGCGGTCATCGTCGCCCCCGGGCGTTTCGCCGAAGAAGCGCAGCACGAAGCTGTCACGCCCGAGCACCGCGCCGTCCACGCCCCCGGGGCGCTGTGCGGCGAACGTCGCGTCCTCGCGTCGCAGCCGCAGGAGGTCGCGGTGCAGCGCGACCAGCGCCGGGTGCCGTTCGCGTTCTGAGAGGTCCAGCTTGCAGCGCGTGAAGGTATCCGGCGCGAACGGGTCGGCCAGTAGCGCCTGGGTTTCCTCGCTGGCGAAAGACGGAAAAATCTTGAGTCCCTCCGCGCGCCCCTTGCGGATGGGATCGTGCAGGTCGCGGCCCATGTCGTTGAAGTAGAGGAACGGCGACGACGCGCCGAACTCCTGCCCCTGGAAAAGCATCGGCGTCCACGGTCCGAGGAGCAGCAGTGCGGTCATGGCGCGGTACCGGGCCGGCGAGGTCTGCAAGCGCAGCCGCTGGCCGTCGCCCGTGTTGGCGATCTGGTCGTGGTTCTCGATGAACGCCACGAACGCCCACGGCCCCACGCCGAAGGAGTTCATCCCGCGCCGCTTCTGGTGAAATTCGTAGTGCTGCCCCTGGTAGAGGTAGCCGTACTTCGCCGCCGAGACGTATTCCTGTGGCGTGCCGCGGTAGTCGCGGAAATACGACTCGCTGCGGCCCGTCAGCGAGACGACCGCGCTGTGGTGGAAGTCGTCGTTCCACAACCCGTCCAGGCCGTCGCCCCCCTCCGCGGGCGGACGCACGAGCTTGGTCGCTTGCGGCTCGTTCTCGGCGATCATGATGAGTTCGCGCCCCTTCGCCGCCGCCCGGCATTCGCGCACGATGGCGGCGAGGATGTACTCCTCCGAGGTGTCAATGATGCTCTGCGTCGCGTCGAAGCGGAAGCCGTCGAAGTGAAACTCTTCGATCCAGTAGAGCGCGTTGGTGGTGAAAAACTCGCGCACGCTCACGGAGTCGGCGTCGTCGAAGTTGAGCGCCTCGCCCCACTCGCACGGGTGGCGGTCGGTGAAGTAATGACCGGCGAAGGCGCGCAGGTAGTTGCCGTCCGGCCCGAAGTGGTTGTAGACCACGTCCAGGATCACGGCGACGCCAAGGGCGTGCGCCGCGTCCACGAACGCCCGCAGGTCGTCGGGCGTGCCGTAGACGTGCGCCGGCGCGAACTGGTCCACGCCGTCGTAGCCCCAGTTGTGCTGGCCGGCGAACTCGTTGACGGGCATCATTTCAATGACCGTGACGCCCAGTTCCGCCAGCGCCGGCAACTCGCGCGCCGCCGCGGCCCAGGTGCCCTCGGTGGTGAAGGTGCCGACGTGCAGCTCGTACATCACTTGCCCGCGCAGGGGTCTGCCCTTCCATTCTGCGTCCGTCCAGCGGAACGCCCCCGGGTCCACGACGGCCGAGGCGTTGTGCGGGTCGAGCGGCTGGGAGCGCGACGCCGGGTCGGGGTAGAGTTGCACGCCGCCGTCGAGGCGGAAGCGGTACAGGGCGCCCGCGCCGGCCGCGGCCTCGCCGGAGAAGTACCCGTTGCCCTCGGGCGTGAGTTCGACCACGACGGGCGCGGAGTCGCGGTTGCCGTCGGCCTGGACGGCGGCTTCGAGGTGGCGGGCGTTGGGAGCCCAGACGCGGAAGTGCGTGCGGCCGGGTGAGAGGAGTTCCGCGCCGATGGGGTAGCGGCGCTGTGGGGCG
>CAXUIU010000359.1:0-3504 GCA_964250955.1 uncultured Chthoniobacterales bacterium
TGAACGCGGCGCCGATCAGGATGATCGCCACCGCGTACGCCCGGGTGCGGCGCAGGAGGCCGGAGTTGAGCAACCCCATCTTGACCAGGGCGATGACCACCACCGGCAGCTCGAACGTCAGCCCGAAGATCAACACGAACTGCGTGGCAAACCCGATGTAGTACGCCACCGTCCAGTCCGACTGCATCCCCATGTTCTTCTGGTCGTTCCAGAGCCAGTTCAGCGTCATGGGCAGGACGACCTTGAAGCAAAAGAGCACCCCGGTCAGGAACAACGCGAAGCTCACCCCTACCCCGGGCAGCACGAAGCCCTTTTCCTTCTCGGTCAGGGCCGGCAGGACGAAGTCCGCCACGAAGTACAGCAGCAGCGGGAACGACAGCACGATGCCCGCGTAAAACGACAGTTGGAGCGACACCGTCATGGAGTCGCCTGGGTGGAGGCTGGTCAGACCCTTCGTGGCGAACTCCGGGATGGCGGAGATCAGCGGCAACTGGACCAGGTGCATCAGCCGGAAGCGGAAGGCGAAGCACAACATCATCGTCGCCCCGAGGACGGCGACGATCTTGAAGAGCATCGTCCGCAGGTCTTCGAGGTGGTCGAGGAAGGGCTTGATCGTCTCTGTCTCGGGGCGTTCGCGCAAGCTGAACACCTTTTTCAACAGGGGACGGAGAATCATCGACATGGGCGGGAGGAAACGGGTGGAAACAGATAACGGCACCCGCCCGTTCTGTCCAGAAGGGGCGCGCCTTTACACCAAACCGCGCGCGCTCATCCGTGCGTAGGCGCAGAGCGTGTGCGCGTCGTTGATCTCGCCTTCGGCCACCATCCGGCGGAACTCCTCCCACGCGAACGCCCGGCAATCCGTGATCCCCTCGCCCTCGTCGTATGCGGTGCCTTTCTTCGATAACATTACTCCCTTGGCGAGATACATGTGGCAATACTCGTCCGTGAATCCCGGGGAGGTGAAAGACACGCCGAGATTAATCATTTCCCCCTCAGGCGCCAGTTCGTAACCAGTCTCCTCCTGGAGTTCGCGCACGGCCGTTGCGCGCAGGGTCGCCTCGTCGCTGGAGTCTTCCTCGTCCACCTGCCCGGCCGGGAACTCCCACTGGTGCAGCCGCGCGGGGATGCGTTCCTGGCGCACCAGGAGCACCTCGCCCGCTGCGGTCACAGGCATGATCATTACGGCGGCCTTGCGGTGGACGACGGTCCACTTGGCCGGCTTGTCCTGGCGCGTGGGGGTGAAAACCTCGTCGAGCGTCACCTCGACGTGCGGGTCCTTGTACTTGGAATCCTCGCGCACGGTGCGCCAGCCTTCCTTGTCGGCGGTGAGAGGGGATTTTTTCATGGGATGAGGTTTCCTGTAGCTCATCCGAGCAGGCCACGCGAGCGGACGCGGCGATCACCGTTCCTCCCGCAGGACGTTCTGCCAGTGTTCCAACCGCGCGCGGACGTTGTCGAAAGACGGCGCCCCCGGCGCGCGGCGGCTCGCCAAGGAACGGCGCACGTCCAGCACGGCGTACACGTCCTCGCCGAACGCCTCGCTCGCCTCCCGGTAATCTTCCAACGGAAGCTGCGCGAAACCCGTCTTCCGCTCCAGGGTCAGCGCCACCAGCTTGCCCACGACTTCGTGCGCCTGCCGGAACGGCACACCCTTCAACACGAGGTAATCCGCCAGGTCCGTGGCGAGCAACATCGGGTCGGCCGTCGCGCGGGCCATGTCTGCTTCCTCCACGCGTGCCTCGGCCAGCATCCCGGCGAAAACCGCCAGCGCCGCCTTGAGCGTGTCCACGGAGTCGAAGACGGCTTCCTTGTCCTCTTGAAGGTCACGGTTGTAGGTCATGGGCAGCCCCTTGAGGATCGTCAGCAGCCGGAACAGGTTGCCGTAGAGCCGCCCGGTCTTGCCGCGGGTGAGTTCGGCCACGTCGGGGTTTTTCTTCTGCGGCATCAGGCTGGAGCCGGTCGTGAAGGCGTCGCTGAGTGTCACGAAGTGAAACTCGCTCGTGGCCCACAGGATCACGTCCTCGCTCAGGCGTGAGAGGTGCATTCCCACCAGGGCCGCCGCCGCCAGGAACTCGCATGCAAAATCCCGGTCGCTGACGGCGTCCATGCTGTTCTCGCTGACGGCTGAGAAGCCCAGGGCTTGCGCCACCAGCCGCCGGTCGAGCACGACGGTCGAGCCCGCGATGGCCCCGCTGCCCAGCGGCAGCACGTCCATCCGACGGGCGGCGTCGGCGACCCGACCGGCGTCGCGGTCGAACATCTCCACGTAGGCGAGCAGATGGTGGGCGAAGAGCACCGGCTGGGCGCGTTGGAGGTGCGTGTAGCCGGGCATCACGACTTCCGGGTGGCGCGCGCCGAGTTCGACCAACGCGCGTTGCAGCCCGCGCAGGGCACGGCGGACGGCGGCGATCTCCGCACGCAGGTACAGGCGCAGGTCGAGCGCCACCTGGTCGTTGCGCGAACGGGCGGTGTGCAGCTTGGCCCCGGCCGGGCCGATGCGCGCCGTCAGCGCCGCCTCGATGTTCATGTGGATGTCTTCCAGCTCGGGCTTGAACACGAACTCCCCCCGCGCGATCTCCGCGCCGATCTCGCGCAGCCCAGCCTCGATGCGGGTGCGTTCGTCCTCGGTGAGCAGCCCCGCGGCGGCGAGCGCCTCGGCGTGGGCGACGGAACCCTCGATGTCGTGCGCGTACAGCCGCCAGTCGAAGGAGACCGACTCCCCGTAGGCGCGCACGAGCCCGTCGGTTTCTTGTTGGAAGCGCCCGGTCCACATTGCCCCGCAACCTAGAAAGGCCACGGGCAAAAGGCAACGGAGTTTACCCCTCGTCGGTGACCAATCGTCCGGGCACCTCTGCCCGCCACCGCGGCCACAGCAAACCGGTCCACGTCATCCACTCGCGGTAGGCCGGGCTGTGTGCGCTCAAGAGGCGTTCCTCCAGGCGCGCCCGACAGGTGCTCCCACGCCAGGAAAAGAAACAGGGCAAAGCAAAGGTATCGCCCGATAAAAAAGGTAAAGGCAACGATGGGGCGGGAAAGAAGCAGACGCGACATGCAAGCGAGTAAACTCCCCGCGAGTATCAGCGGACGAACTGCCACTCGTGCGTCTAACCGCGCACATTCAAGCATTCTTCGATGGTCAGGTACGATATAGCGCTACACATCGCTGGCATAGACCTAGCGTGGGGCGAGAGAAATGGTGATGGACTTTGTTTAGTACATGCCTCGCGGCCCTCGGCTGACACGTGGCGTGCAGAGGTCGTGGAAAGCGCCCACGCCTCCGGCGACGCGGCCCTCCTTGATTGGATCGAGACGCGTCTGCCGCCCGCCGCCGGCCCGGCGCTTCTGCTCTTCGACGCGCCCGTGGTCTGCCCCAACGTCACCGGCAGCCGCCCGGTGGACCGGCTGACGACCGCACGTTTCGGCCGGTTCCACGCCGGGCCGCACCCGGCCAACGCCGCACGGTGTGTGCGGCCCTTGCGACTCGTGCGCGCCCTCCAGGCG
>CAXUIU010000359.1:3514-4356 GCA_964250955.1 uncultured Chthoniobacterales bacterium
GTGTTCTCGCAGCATTTCGGCGAGGTCCGCACGCTGCTCAACTTCGGCTTCGACTTCGACCTGGCGCGGGACCTGCTGGCGCGCGCCGGCGTCGCCTTCACCCGCGACCTGGTGCTGGAGTTCCCGTCCTCGTCGTTCTTCTGGGCGCGCGGCGCGGCGGTCGGCTGGCAACTCCCCACGGCGGGGCGGCTGCTCGTGGAAGTGTTCCCCCACCCGGCGACGATCCGGCTCTTCGGGCTGGAGCAGATCGTCAAGTACAAGCGCGGCCCGGTCGCGGCACGGCGGGCGGAGTTTGCGCGGTTACAGGGACTTCTGCGAGAGTGCCTGCGCACACGGTTCGCGCCGGGCGAATGGCCGGAGACACCCGCGCTGACCGCCGTTTTGTCTGCGCCCTGGACCAAGCCGGCCGAGGACCGGCTCGACGCGCTCCTTTGCGCGTTGGTCGGCTACCACCATTGGCGGCACGACGGCCGGCGCAGCGAGACCCTCGGCGACCTGGAAACCGGCTTCATCCTCGTGCCCGCGGCGGACGAAGCTGGATGAACGCGTTCGCCGCCGTGATGAGCCCCCCGCCCAACAGCAGCCGTGCCGTCGGCGTCTCGTTGGCGTAGTCCGTGGCCGTCCACGCCGCCAGCCACGTGGGCAGGAACAACGCGAACACACTCGTCCACAGCGGCTCGACGCAGTAGATGAGACCAGCCTCGGTCGCTTCGAGGGCGCGCTGCCAGTGGTTCATCAGCGTGAAGGTCGCCAGCGTACAGAGACCTGTCAGCGCCAGCAGGCAGCCCACGACCGCCGGCGAGCCGAACGCCGCCGCCCACGCCGCGCTCGGTCCCGGCGCG
>CAXUIU010000360.1:0-4354 GCA_964250955.1 uncultured Chthoniobacterales bacterium
GCCCGCGCGTCCGTTGGCCGCCGGGCGGGGTCGAGCGCCAGGACGCGCCCGAGCAGTTCGACGACCGGCCCGGGCACGCCGCGCAGGGTGAGTTGACCGACCGGGAGGGCGGTGCGGCCGGGATGGTCGCGGAGTTCGTCGAGGGTGCGGCCGGCGAAAGGGGCGTGCCCGGTCAACGCGAACCAGAGCGTAACCCCAAGTGAATACAGGTCCGCACGGGTGTCCACCGTGCCGCCGCCGAACTGCTCGGGGCTCGCGTACGCCGGCGTGCCGACGAAGCCTCCGTGCGTCAGGTCCGGGTCGTCGAGGGACGGCACGACCACCTTCGCCAGGCCGAAGTCCACGACCTTCACGTCTGTCTCCCCGCCGCTGGCGAGCATGAGGTTGCCGGGCTTCAGGTCGCGGTGGACCAAACCGCGCGCCGACGCCGCCACGAGCGCCCGGGCGACCTGCGCGGCAACCTCCAGGGCGGCGGGCACGTCGAGGGGGCCTTCGCGCCGGACGCGTTGGGCGAGGGTCTCGCCCTCGACGAGTTCCATGGCGTAGAAGCAGCGGCCCGTCTCCGTGGACACGCCGTACTGGAAGATGTCGGCGACGTGCGCGTGGCGCAGGCTGGCGGCGGCGCGGGCCTCGCGCAGGAAGCGTTCGCGCACGGCGTGCCCGCCGTCGGGGCCGGCGCGGGCATCGATGACCTTGAGCGCGACGTGGCGGTGGAGCACGCGGTCGAGCGCGCGGTAGGTCACGCCCATGGCACCGCGGCCGAGTTCCCAGAGCGCGCCGTCGGCGTGGCGCAGGACCTCGAAGTCCCCGTACACCGGCGCGGGCGGCGGGGTTTCCTGGACGGTGGCGTCGTCCGGCGGGTCCAGAGGGGTGCCCATGAAAACTTGGGAGGTTGGTCGCCGGAGTTCTTTTGTAATGGCTGCCCACACAGCGGGCAAGACGTAAATGCGTCAGACCTCGGCGCTTCGGCAGGGAACTCCCCCGTGTGTCGTACTTGCCGCTTGCCACACCGGGAGTCCCTCCGTACATAGGTGCCAACATGCCTAGCGAGACCGCCGCCTCTCCTTCTGCCAAGCCCCGCAAAGCCCAACCGACCACCGTCGTCACCGGCGGGGCCGGCTTCCTGGGCTCGCACCTGACCGACCGCCTCCTGGCCGAGGGCCACAAGGTCATCGGCGTGGACAACCTCATCACCGGCAACACCAAGAACATCGAGCACCTCGCCGGCAACGACCGCTACCGGTTCATCCGCGCCAACGTCTCTGAATACATCTTCGTGCCGGGCGAGGTAGATTACGTGTTCCACTTCGCGTCGCCGGCCAGTCCCATCGACTACCTCGAACTACCCATCCCGACCTTGAAAGTCGGCGCCCTGGGCACGCATAACGCCCTGGGCCTCGCCAAGGACAAGGGCGCGACCTTCCTGCTCGCCTCCACCAGCGAGTGCTACGGCGACCCCCTCGTGCATCCGCAGAAGGAAGACTATTGGGGCAACGTCAACCCCATCGGGCCGCGCGGCGTGTACGACGAGGCCAAGCGGTTCGCCGAAGCCATGACGATGGCCTACCATCGTTACCACAAGATGGACACGAAGATCGTGCGCATCTTCAACACCTACGGCCCCCGCATGCGCCTGCGCGACGGCCGGGTGGTGCCCGCCTTCATCGGCCAGGCACTCACGGGGCAGCCGCTGACGATCTTCGGCGACGGCGCGCAGACGCGTTCGTTTTGCTACGTGAGCGACCTCATCGACGGCATCTTCAAGCTCAGTCAGAGCGACTTCCACGAACCCGTCAACATCGGCAACCCGCGCGAGATGACCATCAAGCAGTTCGGCGAGCACATCATCCGGCTCATCGACCCCAAGCTCCAGTTGGAGTACAAGCCGCTGCCCGTGGACGATCCCAAGGTGCGCCAGCCCGACATCACCCGCGCGCGGTCCCTGCTCGGCTGGGAGCCGAAGGTCGCCTTCGAGGAAGGCATCAAGCTGACCATCGATTACTTCCGCGGCGAGGTCGGCTGACACAATTTCGGCATCGACAAGGCGGCGCCCCGTGCATCATTCTCCCGTCCCGGTCGCTTGCGCCCTGGTTTTCTCCGTGGGACTGCCCGGCCGCCGGCTTTGTTCCTCCTCATGAAAACCACCCTCCTCACCGCCCTCGTCGTGGCGAGCTTGTGCGTGGCCGCGGCGCGCGCGCAAAATTCCTCCAGCCTGTTGCCCAGCACCGGTCCAGCGTTGACCAACGGGCAGCTCGCCATCAAGAACATCAACGTTTCCACGCCCAAGACGCCGGAGTTCCAAACCGTGGGCGGCGAGACGCAGAGCAAGCGCTACACCCTCGGCGCTTGGCTGGAGGTGGAGGTGGAGTTCTCGGCGACCGCGCCGGCGGCGGAAGTGGCTTTCCACTACGACTTCCTCATCGGTGGCCGGCTGCTCACCGGCGACCAGACCGTGGTGGATGTCCAGCCGGGGCAGAGCCTTTTCACGAGCGTGTACGTCGCCCCGCGCACGCTCTCGACGCTGCTCAAGGGCCAGCCATTGACGGTTAACACCTTGCAGAACGCCCGCGTGCAAATCCTGCGCCCGGGGGTGGCGGCTCCGCTGGCAGCCAAGCTCCAGAAGGAAGGCGGCGGCAATATCTTCGCCACCTCGCAGCAGATCCCCGGCTTCGTGCTCAACAAGGCGCAGACGCCCTTCGCCAACCTGTGGTGGGACCGGTACGAGACAGTCAAGCCGGCGACGGCGCGCTGAGCAAGGATGACGAATGACGAAAGGCGGACCCCGAAAAACAGGAGTCTAGCTTCTCTTCTTCCGATTCCTGCTCTCGTCATTTGCCTTCGGCTGTCTCGCAGACTCGGCTGCCATTCGTCATTCTGATTTTCCATGGCTTCCCCCGCTCGCATCCTCGCCCTAAACCTCGGCACCCAGACCGTCGGCATGGCCGAGTTCCACCGTGCTGAAAACGGCGGCCTCGCGCTCAACGGCTACCGGCAAACCGAGATCCTCAGCGATCCCACCGCCGAGGCCGCGCGCCTGCCGCAGACCCGGCTGGCCATCGCCGAGATGAAGGATGCCCTCAAGCTCAAGAAAGGCGGCCCGGTCAACTACGCCATCAGCGGCCAGAACATCTTCGCGCGCTTCGTCAAGCTGCCCACCGTCGCCGAGGACAAGATCGATCAGATCATCGGCTTCGAGGCGCAGCAGAACGTTCCCTTCCCCATCGAGGAAGTCGTCTGGGACTACCAGCTCGTCGGCAGCGGCAGGGAGGGCCAGGTCGAGGTCGTGCTCGTCGCCATCAAGGCCGACCTCCTCGACGACCTCAACGCCACCAGCGAGGGCAACGGCCTCCGCACGCAGATCGTCGACGCGGCGCCCATGGCGCTCTACAACGCGTTCCGCTACAACTACAGCGACCTGCCGGGCTGCACGCTGCTCATCGACCTGGGCGCGCGGACCACGAACCTCGTCTTCGTCGAACCAGGCAAGGTGTTCTCCCGCTCCATCAACATCGGCGGCAACACGCTCACGGCCAACCTCGCCAAGGAATTCCAGGAGAGTTTCACCGCCGCCGAGGACCGCAAGAAGCGCGACGGCTACGTCTCGCTCGGCGGGGCCTACGCCGACGACAAGAACCCGGACGTGGCGCGCGAGGCCAAGATCATCCGCAACGTCATGACGCGCCTGCACGCGGAGATCAGCCGCTCGATTAACTTCTACCGCGCCCAACAAGGCGGCACCGCCCCGCAGCGCATCTTCCTGTGCGGCGGCACGGCGAACCTGCCGTACCTGCGCGAGTTCTTCGCGGAGAAGTTCCAGCTTCCCATCGAGTACTTCAACCCGCTCAGAAACGTCACCGTGACGGGCAGCGTCCAGGTCGAGGAAGTCGTGCGCAACGCTCACCTGCTCGGCGAATTAGTCGGCCTCGGGCTGCGCAGCGTCAACACCTGCCCGATGGAGTTGAACCTGCGGCCGACGAGCGTCATCAAGGCCGCGCAGGTCGCCGCGCGCCGGCCCTACCTGCTCGCCGCCGCGGCCTGCCTGCTGCTGGCGCTCTTGGGCACGTACCTGTTCTTCCTGCGCGCCGACCACCTCAAGGCCGCCGCGCTCGCCGACGTGCGTGCGCGCAACGCTTCCATGGGCGAGTTCGAGAAGCAGAACGCCGCCGTGAGCGCCGAGATCACCAAGGTCAAGCAGAACGCCGCGCCGCTGCTCCAGACCGTGGACGACCGGCAGTTCTGGACGCGCGTGCTCACCGAACTGCACGCCGCCCTGCCCGAGAAGTACGTCTGGATCACGCTCCTGGAGCCGACGAGCGGCGGCAAGCCCGTCGCGCTCGGCGACCCGGCCAAGCCG
>CAXUIU010000361.1:0-4346 GCA_964250955.1 uncultured Chthoniobacterales bacterium
AAATTCCCCCACCCCTCGCGCCGCCCGGAAGGTTTGCCGGCAGGCGCGCAGGTAGTTGAGTGCGGTGACGTTCACCTCCGACAAAGGTACGCCACGCTTGCGCGCCAGGTAGAACGATGACTCCTGCCCGCGCGCCCAACCCCACACCCCGCCCACCGGCCGTGGCGGATGGACGATCTCTGCCTCGGGCACGAACCGATATTTCTCCCCCGCGTCGTCAAGCCGCAGACGGAAGTCCACATCTTCCAGGTGCGGGTAAGGGAACCCGGCGTCAAACCCGCCGGTCCGCTCGAAGAGCGCACGCTCCACGGCGAGATTGCACGACCACAGCAACCCGCCGGTATCATTGCCGGGCGCTTGCTCGAACGGGCTCATGCGCTCCACGCCGCTGACCGTGCGCCCTTCCAGCACGCGGCAGCCGTCCGCTCCGGCGTCAATTTGCCGAGCAAACGCCGCCAGCCACTCCGGCTGCGGCAGGCAGTCGTCGTCGGTGAACACCAGCCACGGCGTCGTGGCGTGGGACGCACCGAAGTTGCGGTTGGCCGCCGGGCCGCGCCGCGGACCTTGGAGCCAGCGCACTCCCGGGTAGCGGCCTTCCACCAACGCGCGGGCGTTGTTTCCGGAAGAACCATCGTCGGAGACGAAAACCGCGTACTCGTCAGCCGGCAGAGTCTGTGCGCCGGGCACTAACTGATCCAGGCAACGGGCCAGCAGATCGTTGCGCCGACAGGTAGGGATAACGATGGTAAACTTTGGAGGGGTCAAGTGGACGGCAGGAATAGAGCCTCTTCCTGCGCTTCAGCCACTTCTGCGCCACGTGCGCTAATGGTCAGGCATCCGCGGAGGGAACCTTCGTGGCCGGGCGGGTGAACAACCGCGACCAGACAGACTGCAAGCGCGACGGCCGGGGTTGACGGCGGGCATTGAGAGCCAAGCGGCGGCCTAGCGCCATACCAATCGCAGGGTCGGAAGTCAGCGTGTGCGTAATCATGTCCAGAAAATTGTATTGACTAATACGCGCAAAAACCCAGTGACGGCGGTACCGGGTTGCCGCGCTGGCCGGATACCTACCCGCATCCGGCTCGGATCGTGGCAGTTGCAGCGGGCGAAATTTTGCCGCAAGAGTGGCAAACTCCCGCTTGTCATGCCCCGTCCCGTCGCGTACCCTGCGGGGTCCTCGATGGCGACAAACAAATTCCCCGCGCAGGCCGAAACCATCGAGCGGGTACGGGCCATTCTGAACCTTTCCAACGAGGCGCTCGCCGCTGAGGTCGCTGTGCGTCCCGAGACGATGCAGAAGTATGCCGCCGGTTATCAGAAGGCCGGCGACAAGCTCATGCACATCATTGCCCGGCTGCCCGAGATGCGCACGGGCGACTTCGTGCGCCGCGAGGCTGCGTCGCCCGCGTCGGCGTCTGCCGCCACGAACGGCCCGCGCGACGTGAAGCTCGACCCGCCTTCCACCCAGGAGCAACTCACCGTGGTTCTCAAGGAAGGCACGCTCGACGAGGTGCGCCTCGTGCGGCAGGTGGTAGAGACTCTCCACCGCCAGATCGAAATCCGCCGTCAACCTCCGGTTTTGCCCGCCCCGGGACGCGGCGCGCGAAGTCCGCTGGTGTTCAACGGTCGGCCGCGTCTGCTGCCTGCCCTGGGCTACATCCCGGCGGGCTGGCCGCAGGAAGCCGTCGCGCAGCAGGCAAGTCAGTTCGTGGTGGTGCCTGAGGACGAGTTCCCCGAGGCGGACTATGTGCTCAAGGTGCAGGGTGATTCCATGGTGGACAAGGATATTCACCACGGGGATTGGGCGGTGATGACCACCCGGCGCGAACCGCGTGCGGGCAGTGTCGTCGCGGCGCTTGTGGACGGCGCGACCACCCTGAAGACCTACCTCCTTGACGAGCGCCAGCGTCCTTTCCTGCGCTCGGAGAACCGCGCGTACCCACCGGCCATCGTGCCGCGGGACGAGATGCAGGTGCAGGGAGTGATGCTCGGCAAGCTCGAAGACCGCTCGGCGAAGGCGGCGGTTGCGCCGTTTTGACGGCCTTCCCGCCGCGGCCGCGCAGTTCGTCCAGGCCAAAAATTAGGATTGTCTTGGAGAGACAACCAGACCTTGGACGACCGGCCGCTTGGAAGCGGCCGGATTTTGCAACGACGCTGAAAGCTTTTAGTTCAGCTTATCGGCGTAGTATTTGATCATCGCCGGGTCGATGTCCCCGGGTGCGCCGAGTTGCGGCTCTTCCGCGAGGTCGGGCCACGGATACCCCTTGGGCATCTCTTCCTTGACCACGAGCGGCTGGCCGTCCTCGGGATGCGGCCCGTTCCAGATCTTGGCCAGTTCCGTGTAGTCCTTGCTCTGGTGGTACATGATCGTGTGCAGCCCCTCGTTCTTTTCGAGCTTGGCGGCCTCGGGGAACTTCTTGTTGCTCACGTCCGGGATCGGCAGCAGCGCGCCGACGTTCGCGCCCGTGAGCACTTCGAGCGCCTTCGCGTAGGCAACAACGTGCACGCCGCCACGCACCAGCAGGTATCCGACCGCCGCGCGCGCCACCGGGTCATCGGTGGACTCGTACGCACGGATCTTGCCCGCCCGTGCGCCGCATTCCAGGAAGAAGTTGTGCAGCAGGTCGAGCTTCAGGTTACCGCTGGAGAATACATTCTCGCCCGTCCAGAAGCGGCCCATCGAATCCATCGGCACCGCCGTTTGGCCGGTGTTGAGGTAGTGGGTCGAGAGGCGGTAATCGAGCGAGTCCTTGAGCGGCGCAGGGTCCTTCGACCCGTTGTCCTTGAGATCGTTGCGGTCCGCGCGCTCGGTGGCGCCGGTGAGCATTAGGTTGATGCAGCAGGTCACCGCCTCGATGTGGCTGTATTCCTCGGCGGCGATGTTCGAAATCAGGTGGTAGAAGGGCTTGAAGTGGTTCCGGCCCCGGAAATTGAAGGACTGGAACGTGTAGTTCATCAGCGTGGACATCTCGCCGAACTTGCCGCCCAGCAGCTCCTGCACGGCGGCAGCGCCCTGGGGGTTGGGTCCGGTAGGCTCGGGGAAGTCCACGGTGATCTGGTCAAAACGATGAATCATAGGAACTCTAGTTCGATCCTCCCCGTAGCGACGGTTCCTTTATTCGCATCCATCCTCCATCCCTTCCGCGAACCCACACCATGACCGCTCCCCGATTCTCTAACCCCTCCGGTGACCACACTCCCGGCGGCGTGTTCCTGCTCGCCGGCGAACTGCCCATCCACCGGCTCGGCTTCGGTGCGATGCGGATCACCGGTCCCGACGTGCTCGGCCCGCCCGCCGACCGCGCGGAGGCCGTGCGCGTCGTGCGCCGCGCCGTGGAACTCGGCGTCAACTTCCTCGACACCGCCGACTCCTACGGTCCGAACGTCAGCGAGGAGATCATCGCCGAGGCGCTCGCTCCCTACCCTGCCGGCGTGGTCGTCGCCACCAAGGGCGGGCGTTGGCGCGACGGCAACAAGCGTCCCTGGCCCATCGACGGCCGGCCCGAGTCCCTGAAGAAAGCCTGCGCCGCCAGCCTGCGCCGGCTCAGATTGGACTGCATCCCGCTGTACCAACTCCACCGCCCGGACGAGAATGTCCCCTTCGAGGATTCGGTCGGTGCGTTGGCAGAGTTGCGGGCCGAGGGCAAGATCCGCCACGTCGGACTGAGCGGCGTCAGCGTCGCGCAACTCGACGCGGCTCAAGGGATCGTGCCCATCGCCAGCGTTCAGAACCGCTACAACGTCAAGGATCGCTCCAGCGAGGATGTGCTCCGCGCGTGCGAGGCGCGCGGCCTGGTGTTCATGCCGTACGCGCCGCTCCTGCACAACGACGATGCCGTCGGCCGCGTGCTCGACGAGGTAGCCAACGTGCGCGGCGGGATCACGGCGCGGCAGGTATCGCTGGCGTGGCTGTTGGCGAAGTCGCTCGTCATGGTGCCCATACCCGGGACGGGTTCGGTCGCACACTTGGAAGAGAACATGGTGGCGGCGGAGTTGACGCTGCAACCCGACGAGGTCGCGGCCATCGATGAAGCGGCGGGCGAGTGATCGCCTGGCGGCGACCTTGTTACCGCCGCCCGTGGTAAACTACGATCTCCGCGTCGTTCCCCACTTCCGCGCGCAACAACCCCGCCAGTTTCCGCAAACCCCACACCTCGCTCCGGTGGTGCCCGACGGCGACCACGCCGATTCCTGTCTCCCGCACGGCCGCGCGCGCCGGCTGCCGCCACTGGCCGGTAACGTACACCCCCGCCCCGGCCGCGTGCGCCGCGCGCACGTGTTTGTCGTTCATCGCGCCCACGCACGCCACGCCCGTGACGAGCGCCCCCACCCCGCCGGCCGGGGCG
>CAXUIU010000362.1:0-4306 GCA_964250955.1 uncultured Chthoniobacterales bacterium
CCCCGCGGCCGCCCTAGCCAACGCGCGCAAGCGTCTGGGCAAGTCCCTGCCCGTGGGCAGCGAGGGCGCGGGCATGGTGACCGCCGCCGGCGCCTCCGCCGATGCGCAGGCGCTGCTCGGCCGCACGGTGGGGATCGTCGGCGCCGGCACGTTTGCGCGCTACCACAAGGCCAAGGCGGCGGATTGCCTGCCGCTGCCGGCAGGCGTCTCGGCGGCGGAAGGAGCGCACTGGTTCATCAACCCGATGACCGCCCTCGGTATGGTCGGCACCCTGCGCGCGGAAGGTCACCGGGCGCTGGTCCACACGGCCGCGGCCTCCAGCTTGGGGCAGATCCTCGTGCGGCTCTGCCGGCAGGAGGGCGTGGGGCTCGTCAACGTCGTGCGCCGCGCCGAGCAGGCGGAGACCCTGCGCGCGCTGGGGGCCGAACACATCTGCGACTCCAGCCAGCTTACGTTCGCGGAGGACCTGCATGGCGCCATCAAGGCGACCGGCGCGACGCTGGGCTTCGACGCGGTTGGCGGCGGCCCCCTGGCCGGCCAGATCCTCGCCGCCATGGAAGCGGTGCTCACGGCGGAGAACCCGGAGTTCAGCCGCTATGGCTCGAGCGTGCACAAGCAGGTCTACATCTACGGCGGTCTGGACCCACGACCCAGGGAACTCGCCGGGTGGTACGGCCTGGCGTGGGGGGTGGGCAGTTGGGTGGTGACGAACTTCCTGCGGAAGGCGGGGGCCGCACGCGTCGGAGAGTTGCGCGCGCAGATCGCCGCCGAACTGAAGACGACCTTTGCCAGTCAGTACAGCCGCACCCTGTCCCTGGCCGAGATGCTTCGGCCCGTACACATCCAGGAGTACACCCGCAAGACTACTGGCGGCAAGTTCCTGCTCGATCCGTCGCAGTAGGCGGCGCATGGGCTACCTAATCGGCGAACACGAGGATGGCACCGGTTAAACCGACCACCAGCAACGCCACGCCACCAGCAAACCGACAATGAGTGTAGTCGCCAGATCGTTTTTCGCATGGATGGCTGCTTCTCCAAAAAAGTGGGGTCAGTATAGTCGCATTACGGGCGCAAGGCTCAAGAAAGCGGGGGCTCCGCCAGAGGAGACGACCCATTGACGTGCCGCAACGAAGACGTAGGCACCAAGCAAGGAGCGCACATGCTTGCCAAACGCCTGCAAGACGGTTTGCCACGAAGTGCTTTCTTTCATTTCCAGCGCTCTGAAGTGGGCAAAGATTTCTGTGTTGGAAGGATGGCTTGCGGCCGGGAGATCAAAGCGTCAAATAATGGTCCTTTGCCGCATCCGCTGGATACTTTTGGGCCAGCGTCTCACCAACGGAAATTAGCTATCACTACTTCCTTTGTGACTTGCCTCCCACCGGCAGCTCCTGCTGGTGAGGAGACAGAAGCTGCACCAGCAGTTCGAGGCTGCGGCCAACTCCCGTCAACCCTTTCTCGGCGTGCATCCTGCCGCTGGCTTCCAGGGCGATGAGCCCGTGCATGGTCGCAAAAAGCAAACCCGCGAGGCTGGTCTTTGGCGTGGCGGGCAGTTCCTGCGTCGCCTGACACTCCTCCACGATGGCAAGGAACTCGCCAAAGGCCGCGAACGCCGCCTGCTCCAGCTCGCCCTTCTGCGCGGCGATGCCCGGATGGTGAAAGAGCAGGTGGTAGCGCGCGGGGTGTTCGACGCTGTAATCAACGACGACCGCCAGTGCGTCCTTGAGCTTCGCCGTCGGCTTGGCAGCAGATTGGCCGATGGCGTGGAAGGCTCCTTTGAGCCACCCGAAGTCCGTGGTCGCCACGGCGGCTAGCAACGCATCCCGGCTCACGAAGTGCTTGTAGGGCGCGTTGTGGGAAAGCCCGCAAGCGTGGCCCACCGCCCGCAGCGTCACCGCCTTCTCGCCCTGCGAGTCGAGCAACGCCGTCGCGGCGGCCACCAGCTTGCGGTCAGTGGTCATCGTAACGCCACAGCCTCTTCGGCGGGTTGCAAGTGGACGAGCTGCTTGGAGTCGTCCCACAGCTTGCGCGCCCGCCCTTCGTCGTAGGACAGCTTAGAGGAGCGCGCGTCGATCAGGCGGCCAGCCTTGCACTGGAAGTATTTGCCCGAGCCATCCGCGTAGAGGGGATCGACAGCCAGGTGGGCGAGTGACACCCCGGCGAAATCAAGCGACCCCACGTTGATGCCCATACGCTTCATCAGCCCCCTCATGACTGAAGTCTTGGCGAGCCACTGCACGGGTTTGGGCATCGTCCTAAGTAGCCCGGTTTGCGGGATCGAGCCAGGCTCAAACGCGATGGAGGCAATCGAACTGCCGGCGCGCCGCAACCGGCGGTGCAGCTCGTAGGCGTAGAGCATCGTGCAAAGTTTGGAGGTCGAGTAACGCACGCCGCCGGAGAGCGGCTTACGGCCGTCCTTGCCGTCGCTGGCCAGGGCCGCCGCGTCGGGCTCGACCACCCGGCCGACCATCTTCCCATCCATGGTGTCGGGATCATGCGTGCCGCTCGCGGTGAACACCACCCGTCCGTGTTCCGCCAACCGTTCGACGAGCAGTTCGACCAGCAGGAAGTGTCCGAGGCAGTTGGTCGCAAACGTGGTCTCGTAGCCTTCGGGGCTGTAGGAGATCGGCCCATCGTGCTTGCCGCCGGCGTTGCACAAAAGGGCTTGGAAGGAGTCGATCTCGCCGCGGTCGAGCATCGCCTGAAACTGGGTGGCGGCCTCCCGGACCGAGGCCAACGAGGAGGTGTCAAGCGGCAAGGTGGCGACCTTGACGCCATGGTTAGCTCTGAGCTGCTGGGCGACGGCTTCCATACGCTGCGGACTGCGTCCGGCGAGGACCAAGTGGTGACGTGCCTGGGAAGCAAGTTGCTGGGCGCAGCGCAAGCCGATGCCGCCGTGGCCGCCGGTGATAAGAGTAGTAGGCATAATAGGTTTGATTGAAGTTGACAATGTCAACCTACGACCAAGGTTGATGGCGTCAACCTAGTTTTTCCATCTGCGTTTCACTTGTACGCGGACGCCAGCTAGATGATGCGCCTGAGGAGCATCTTCCTACGCTCCGTCTTGCTTGGCCGTTGACCCAAACGCTTCGTCGCAGCGGGCTCCAGCTAGTCGCTGAGCTTGGCTTCGACGTGTCAACTAAGTGGCAGGAGCCAAAAAAGGTGATTTTTGACATCGCTAAGATTCTGACGGGTTTACTTCCTTTCCGCTGACGTTGTCCCCTCCTCTGTCACGCCGATGGCGAACCTTGTGTCTCATGAAGTCGCCCTTCGTTTGGGAGGCGTTAATCCCCGTCGCAGTTATCGCAGAAACTCACTGAAACGACCTCAAGCGAAGCTAATGCAACTTGAGTGAAGTGCAGCATCCTCAGAGGGGAAACGGCTTCTCTGAGAGCCTGTCATGAGTTTGGGATGAGGTAGGTTGCGGCGGTGGGCCGCAAAGTTTATCCGAGTGACGTGAGCGACGAGGAGTGGGAGTTCGTCGTTTCGTACCTGACCCTGATCCGAGAAGATGCCGGGCAACGAGTCCGCGCCCTGCGCGACGTGTTCGACGCCGTGCGTTGGATGGTCAAAGCCGGGTGTCCGTGGCGCATGTTGCCCGGCGACTTTCCGCCGTGGCAAGTGGTAGAGCAGCAGGCCAAGCGTTGGATGCAAGCAGGCTGTTTGGAGGCGATGACTCACGACCTGCGCGAGATGTTGCGCTTGTTGCAAGAACGCAATCCAAGTTCGATGGGCGCACGCTGCAAAGTAGTCCAGAGAGTGGCGCGCGAGCGGGTTACGACGGCTACAAGCGCAAGAAGGGCCGCAAAGTGCATGTGGCGGTGGACACGTTGGGCAACCTCTTGGCGTTGCTGGTCACGCCCGCCAACGAACAGGAGCGTGCCCAGGTTGGCGCACTGGCCAAACAGGTCCAAGCCGCCACGCACAGAAGCGTGCGGCTGGCTTACGTGGATCAAGGCTACACCGGCGAAAAACCTGCGGCCGAGGCCGAGGCGCACGGCATCGAGTTAGAAGTAGTCAAACTCGCCGAAGCCAAACGCGGTTTCGTGTTGCTACCCCGCCGTTGGGTGGTCGAGCGATCCTTCGCGTGGCTGGCCCGTTTCCGCCGTCTCTCGCGTGACTACGAACGGCTTCCTACCACCTTGGCCGGGCTACATTAGCTGGCTTTTACCAGCCTTTTGCTCAGCAACTTGTTCAAGATGCTAACCTTCAATTCATGACAGGCTCTGAGTAATTGCTACCTTTCTGCAACCCATTCGTAATCAGCAGGTCATGGGTTCGAATCCCATCGTTGGCTCACTCGAAGCAA
>CAXUIU010000363.1:0-4304 GCA_964250955.1 uncultured Chthoniobacterales bacterium
TTGCTTCGAGTGAGCCAACGATGGGATTCGAACCCATGACCTGCTGATTACGAATCAGCTGCACTACCACTGTGCTACGTTGGCATTTTGGAGGGTTTGCTCCTGCCGCCAAGATCCCTGCGGACTGCGCGCGAGAATAAAACAGCTTTTGCACCCTCTCAAGGTAAAATTATGCGTCTGCTGTCGCAAGCCGCCCGAGCATCGGCTTCGATCTCAAAAGAACTCGCCCTGTCCACCGCCTTTGCCCGGGGGCACCTTCAAGCCCAGCTTCTGGTACGCTTTGGGCATCGCCACACGGCCTTGCGGGGTGCGTTTAAGGTAGCCTTGCATGATCAAATACGGCTCGTGCACCTCTTCCAACGTGCCCGCTTCCTCGGCCACCGCCACCGCCAAACTGCTCAATCCCACCGGCCCCCCGGCGAACTTGTGGATGAGTGCCTCGACCACCCGCTTGTCCATCTCGTCAAAACCGTCCGCGTCGATGTCGCGCATCGCCAAGGCCGCGTCGGCCACCTCGCGGTTAATCCGGCCGTCCGCCCGCACCTGCGCGTAGTCCCGCACCCAGCGCAGCAGATTATTAGCAATCCGCGGTGTGCCCCGTGCGCGCTGGGCGATTTCCAATGCTCCGGCTCCGTCGATCTCCACGTCGATGAGGCCCGCCGCACGCGTCACGATGTTGGCGAGGTGTTCGGCCGTGTAATAATCCAGCCGGCAATCCATCCCGAAACGCGAACGCAACGGCGCGGAAATCATCCCGGAGCGCGTCGTGGCTCCCACCAGGGTAAACTTCGGCAGGTTCAGCCGCACGCTGCGTGCGTTGGGCCCCTGGTCAATGATGATGTCCAGTTTGTAGTCCTCCATCGCGGGGTACAGATATTCTTCGATGGTCGCCTGGAGGCGATGGATTTCGTCGATGAAGAGCACGTCGCCACGCTCCAGGGTGGTCAACAAGCCGGCCAGATCGCCCGCTTTTTCGATGACGGGACCGCTCGTGCTCTTGATGTTCACGCCCATCGACTGCGCGATGATGTAGGCGAGCGTCGTCTTGCCCAGACCGGGCGGGCCGGAAAGAAGGACGTGCTCCAAAACGTCCCCGCGGCCCCGCGCGGCGGCGACGAGGAGTTCGAGCCGCTCACGCACCTTGTCCTGCCCGGCGAACTCGCTGAAAGCCGGTGGCCGCAGGGACACGTCGAAAGGCGTATCGGGAGCGTCGGCGTCGTCTTCGAAGGGTTTCTTCATCGGTAAAGCGAGGGGAATATATCACGCCGTGCGGGGGAGCGGCGAGCGGGAAACGCCCCGCGTCTAGTGTGGCGTTGACCCATCGCCGTCCCATCCGATAGCCTGCGCGTCAATGCCAGCCCCCGACTTCGCGTCCTTCGAGGCCGAGTTGACCCGCCTCGCGGGGAAGTTCGACAAGGAATTCAAGACCGTCTCCGCTTCTAATTATCCCGAGGCGCGGTTGCGCGACGACTATCTCAACCCGTTCTTGCGCGCGCTCGGCTGGGACCTCGAAAACGCCGCCGGCCTCGTCCAATCCCGGCGCGAGGTCGAGATCGAAAGCCGCACCGACATCGACGGCCGTGCCAAGCGCGCCGACTACCTCTTTCGCACCGACGCGCGGAACCGTTTCGTCTGCGAGGCCAAGAAACCGTTCTCCCGCCTCGGCCCGCGTGATGCCTTCCAGGCCAAGCGTTACGCTTTCAACATGGATCTGCCCCTCGCGGTCCTCAGCGATTTCGAGGAGATCAAGGTCTACGTCGTCGGCGGCCGGCCTCACCCCGACCGGCCCGTCGAGGGACACTGGAAAACGTGGCACTACCGGCAGTATCCCCTCGTCGCCGAGGAAATCTGGCGTCTGCTCGCCCGCGAGAACATCGCCGCCGGGTCCATCGACGCCCTGCTGGAATCCCTGCCCAAGCGTGCCTCCACCGCGCGCGGCGGCCGGGCCCGCCAGGTCTACCTCATCCGGCCTGACCGCAATCGCTCCTTGGACGCCGATTTCCTGAACTCCCTCGACGACGCCCGCCACGACCTCGCCTCCAGCATCCTCCAGCACAACGACCGCGCCGACGTGCTCACGGGCGACCGCCTCAACGCCGCCGCCCAGCACATCCTCGACCGGCTCCTCTTCATCCGGATCTGCGAGGACCGCGACATCGACACCGGCACCCGCCTCGCCTCCATCGTGGACATCTGGCGGCGCAAGTTCGACCGCCCCGGCGCGCTCCCGGCCAAGCAGGCCGGCTTCTTCGGCGACGCCGACGCCGACGCCCCCCGCACCTTGCCGCCCGAGTCGCTCTGGAGCGCCGTCGTCGCCCATTTCCGCGCCCTCGACCACCGGCCCCCCGGCAACGTTCCTTTCTTTAACGGCCAGCTTTTCAAGCCCCACTTCAGCGAGGAACTCCTCGTCGGTGACCGCTGGCTGGCCGATTTCATCGCTACCCTCAGCGACGACGAGTCGCCCTACCTGTTCAACATCATCCCGGTCGAGATCCTCGGCAGCGTGTACGAACGCTTTTTGGGCAAGGTCATCCGCCCCCACGGACGCGGGGTCAAGACCGAGGAGAAGCCCGAGGTCCGCAAGGCCGGCGGCGTGTACTACACCCCGCGCTACATCGTGGACTACATCGTCGAGCAGACCGTCGGCAAGCTTGTCGGGGAGATCGTCGCGGCCGCGCCGAAGTTCGCCGCGTTGGAAAAACGCTCCCGCGCCGTGCGCATCCTCGATCCTGCCTGCGGCTCGGGCAGCTTTCTCATCCGCGCGTTCGAGCGGGTGTGCGAGCACTGGCTGGCGTGGTTCACCGCGCACCCCGAGGACCGCAAAAAGCAGTTCTGTCGGGTTGACGACAAGACCGGCGACGTGCACCTGACGGTCGAGCTGAAGCGGCAGATTCTCTGCGACAACATCTTCGGGGTAGACCTGGACGCGCAGGCCGTTGAAGTCACGCAGCTCTCACTCTATCTGAAGATGCTCGAAGGCGAGACGCGTCAGACCCTCGCGCGTGAGTTCAACCTGGAAAAAACCGTCCCCGCGCTCCTGCCGCCGTTGGAGGCGAACATCAAATGGGGCAACTCGCTCATCGCGTCGGATTTCTCACTGGTGGCCGAAGACCTCATCCGCGTGCGCGCCTTCGACTGGCCCGTGCAGTTCCGGGAGATCATGAGGGGGAGGGCTTCGATGCGGTGATCGGAAATCCACCTTATGGAGCAGACACAGGAGCAGAAGGAAGTGATTACCTTCGCGATGCCTACACTGCGGCCGGGCGAGAAGTGGATACTTATGCCTTGTTCATGGAACAATCCGTGAAGCTTTCTACCGCGAACGGCTTCATTTCGATGATCGTTCCTACAGGCTGGTACAGCGGCGCACGTTATCCTGCCCTCCGCCGCTTTATCGCGACGCATACCTTTCCTAAGGTATTTATCAACTTGCCTTACGACGTTTTCGCTGATGCTTGGGTCGATACAACCGTTTTTGCGGTGCAAAAGCGGACACCTCCCGTTCAATGGCCGCCGACTGAATCACACGATGTTGTGCTTAAGACATTTGAAAAGCGGCATAGCATCGAAAGCAGCGCCGAGTTTTCCGACGGCGGTACAATCGCTGACGTTGCGGGTTGGTTCGCTGATGGAGACGACACCTTTTTGACCTACGCAAACGCTGAAACGACGCGCTTGCTCAAGCGACTCCAAAAAGAAGGTGTGCCTTTTTCGACCTACGCTGACATCCAGCGCGGTGTCACTCCTTTTCACCTTTCAGAAACCAAAGATTTTGACACCTCGCGCCGTGCGTTTGCCGGAATAGTCCGGCGCTACATTCTCGACCACGAAGAAGTCCGTTATGTTCGCTTCGATGACACCTTGATGGAGCCAAAGCCAGAACGTTACTTCGTCGGACCGCGGCTGCTTATTCGCGAACTCATCAGTCGCCAATTTCAGGTTCAAGCCGTTTTAGCAACGGACAATTTCGTAACTAATAAGTCGATGCAATCTGCGCTTGCGTTGAAAGGCGGACCTAATCTGCGTTTTCTCCTTGGGTGTTTTAACAGCAAACTTCTGTCTTGGTATTTCCTCCAAAAGTCGAATATCGCGCAGCGCGACGATTTTCCGAAGATTGTTCTGAAGGAAACACGTTCACTGCCTTTCCCGCGCATCGACCTTAAAATCAGAGCCGAGCGCATTCTCCACGATCGCCTCGTCACTCTCGTGGACAAGATGCTCATCCTCACCCCGCAACTGCGCGCTGAGCCCGACGCCACCAAACGCGACGTGCTCCAAAACGCCGTCACTGCCGCCGACGACGA
>CAXUIU010000364.1:0-2520 GCA_964250955.1 uncultured Chthoniobacterales bacterium
CGTGAGTCGCGCGATCAGCGATACTCCAAACGTAATCTGCTCAAGCGCGTAGGGGTTCAGGTGCGGCAGCCAGCGCGCGAGCCGAGCCGCCAGGGAGGAGGAGCGCAGGACACACGGCAGGCGGCGGACCCTTTCATCGGCAGGCCCCGCACCTTTCCACAATGTCACCCGGTGCCGCCCGCTCGCGTTCAGCGCGGCGAAAAGTTCCTCGACCGTGGACTCGTAGCCGCGCCGCACGTGGCCGACGCCTGAACACGGCAGCCAAACCTCCAGGGGGTGCGGGGAAGGGGATTGCATGCTCAGGCGTCGGCGGGGTCGCCAGATCGCAAGAGCAGGTCGAGTTCCGCCAAACCTTGGGGCGAACCAATTTCATAAAAACGATGGCGCACCTCGTAGCCGGCCAACTGCCCGACGCGCGACAGGTCGCGGTACACCTCGGCCAGGTCGAACGGGGCGTCAGCCGGGTAGGGGTCCAACGCGTCGGCGCGCAGGATGCCCAGGCCGTAGTCGATGTGCTGCATGTCGGCGGAGAGTTCCTTTTTGTCGTAGCGGCGGATCGTGCCGTCGGCGAAGACGACGTTGCTCGTGTCCCACTGGCCCTGGTTGTGGAAGACGGTCATCAATCCCGGCAGGCCGCTGGCGGCGAAGGTCCCGACGGCCGCGGCATAATCCATCGGCAGATAACTGTCGCCGTAGAGCACCACGAACCGCTCGCCCAGAAGCCCTCGCGCCCGCCGCAACGCCCCACCGGTGCCGAGCAGGGTCGGACCGTCGAAGGCATAGACGAGTTCCATCCCAAGATCTTTCCCGTCAGCTACTTCCGCGTAAATCATCTCTCCTAAGTAGCCGACGCACAACACCACCCGCCGGAACCCGTGCCGATGCAGCAGCCGGAGCTGGTGGCGGATGAACGGCTCGCCCGCGACGGTGACGAGGCTCTTGGGAATCGTCTCGGTGATCGGCCGCAGGCGCGTCGCCAACCCACCGGCTAGCAGGGCAACCGTCCAGTCAGCCATGTCGGGGGTGGCATCCATGATTTACCACCTTAAATGACCGTCCGCGTGCCCTCGAAATCGAAGCGGAAGCGCACTTCCTTCAGCCCCGCCCCGCGCATCGCGTGACGCAGCTTGGCCTTGTCGTGCGCGTAGAACATCAGGAACCCCCCGCCACCCGCGCCGATCAGCTTGCCGCCGAGCGCGCCCTGGGCCATCGCCAGGTCGTACCACTCGTTGATCTGCGGGTTGCTCATGCCGCCACTCCGTTCCTTCTTGCGCTGCCAATGCACGTCCATGAGCCGGGCGAATTCATCCAGGTCGCCGCCTTCGAGCGCGCGCTGGCTCTGGAAGCCGAGGTCCTTGACGAAATGCAGGTTGTCCACCATGTCTTTGTCGGCGGCTTTGCTCTTGTCGTCCTGTTCCTTGAGGATCTTGGACGCCGAGCGCGAGTAGCCGGTGAAGAACAAGAGGAGGTTGTCTTCCAGGTTGAAGAGTGTCTCCTCGCTGATCTGGAGCGGCCACGCTTCGACTTTCCCGTCAGGCAGGAAGCGGAAGCAGGTGATGCCCCCGTAGGCCGCGATGTACTGGTCCTGCTTGCCGATGGGCTCGCGGAGTTTTTCGAGTTCGATGGTGCAAGCCTGTTCGGCTAACTCGGCGGGCTGGATGAGGTTCTTCTTGTGGGCGTGCAGTGCTTGGAGCAGCGCGGTCGTGAACGATCCCGACGAACCCAGTCCCGTGCCGGCGGGGATGTCGGCCATGGAGGAAATTTCCAGCGAGCCGACCTCCAGCGCGGTCAGGCGCAGGGCCTCGCGGATGATGGGGTGCTCGATATCATCGGTTTTGGCGATGCGCTCCAGCTTGGAATACTTGAGGATACCGTCGGGCACGAACGTCTGGTGGAGCGTGATGTAGACGTACTTGTCGATGGCCGCGGCGATGAGGAAGCCCGTGTGTTCGCGGTAGTAGCTGGGCAAATCTGTGCCGCCACCGCCAAGAGAGATGCGCAGAGGAGAGCGGGCGATGATCATGGAGAACTGGATAAAATTTGCGTGCCCGCCCGCGATTCGTCAGAGGAAAGGAGCAGCAGCGATACGTGGTAGGCAGAGAACAGCAGGATCAACGCCGCCAGGGTCGCCCGGCTCCATCGGTCGCCGGCCGCCCGGGGAAGGGTGCGCCACGCCAGGAAGAACAGCACCAGGGCATCGTAATACTTCTGCGCACAACCGAGGTTGAAAGCGCTGAAGAGTGTAAAACCGACGAGGAAGCACCCCGCCACGAACAGGGACCGGTCGGCGCGGCGGTGCCACGCGTCGGACACGAACCACGCGCCCGCGCCAGTGCCCAGCGGCAGCAACGCCCAGAACAGCACGCTATTGGGGCCTAGCCGCGGCAGGTGGATGGCCACCCGGTAGATCCAACCTACGAAGTAAGCGTTCGGATTGATGCGCACCTGCGGGGCGAAATGCGCCAACGACTCCGGGCGGTCGGCAGAGGGCATCAGCGGGAAAAGTACCAGCATCCCCAG
>CAXUIU010000364.1:2530-4279 GCA_964250955.1 uncultured Chthoniobacterales bacterium
CCCCAGCGCCACGCCGGCCGCCAGGATCGCCGGCACCAGCCGGCGCGCGTCCGGTTCTCCTCGGACGGCCTGTCGCCAGAAGAAAAACGGCGTGTAGAATCCTAGCAGCAGCAGCGGGAGGCTCACTGGGTAGAGATAGACCAGCGCCGCTTGGTGATGTTGCTGGAAGGCCGGCGGCACCAGCCCGCGCCAGGTTACGACGAGAGCTGCGTAAGGCAAAACGGTCAGGGCGAGCCCGGTCAGCCCGATCAGCTTGCCACGGGTCGGCAAAGGGGAGGCGAGCAGGGCGACGACAAAGGGGAAACCCAGGAAAAGGTAAGTCTGGCGCGTGAGGATCGTCAGAGCGCACCACAGACAGCCCCACAGGTAGCAAGCCAGCGGCCTCGGTTCCGCCGGGTCCACGAAACGAAAGAGCATCGCCATGGCCGCCAGGCACCCAGCAAGCGCGGGCACGTCGGTCAGCACGCGCATCCCATACCCGAAGAAGTAACAGGAAGCCAACACGACGCCGCAGAGCAGCGCCGCCGCGCCCGGCGCATGCCGCCGCGGTCCGCACAGGGTTCCGAAGAGCACCCACAAGCCGCCCACGGCAAACAACGTGGTGAACGCCCGCGCGAGCACCAGGTGGGGGCCGGCGATGCGGATCAGGCAGGCTGCCAGCAGATGGACGAGCGGGGTGGTCGAGGTGTACGGGTAGACGGGCTCGAAGCCCGGCAGGCGTTCGGCGAACCACTGGATCAGCGGCCAGTGGAAATCCGCTTCGTCGCCGCCCCAGGCGACCTGGAAGGTCTTCCCCGTGATGAGCAGCACAGCCCAGCAGAGCAGGAACGGCAGGGCGAGCAGGCCGAGCCACTTCCAAGACGCTGCCGGGCGACGATACTCCCGCGCCTCGAAGAGGTGGTCGGTGTTCGGGAAGGGAAGAGCCATGGAGCGCGGCACGTTATCCAATCTGGCCGTGGCCGTCCATCCGGAAGCGACGCACCCTACCGGTAGCCGCTCGCACGGTAGACGCTCTCGACGACGCGCAGGGCGGCGGCAGCCTCGCGCAGGCCAGGTGCCGGGACGCGGCCCGAGCGGATGTCTTGGAGGAAGTTCGCCATCTCCAGCCGCCACGAGGCATCTCCGCGCGGGTACTCCCAAACCGTCGTCTCCGGCGGACCCATCTCCGGGAGCATTCGGTAATACGCCAGCCGCTCGACTCCGTAGGAGCCGCCGAGGCCGTCTACGGAGAGCTTGCCCGTGCGGCCGTAGATCTCGAAAGAAAACAAATTCTTCCACTCCGAGCAGGAGACTTGCAGCCACGCAGTCTGGCCGGCGGCGGTGCGCAGGCTCAGAAACGCGTTGTCGTCCACGGGCATGTGCCAGAAATAAGTCGCGGCATGGCCTTCGACGGTCGGGAAATCGCCCAGGAACCAGCCGGCCAGATCGATGAGGTGCACGCCCTGGTCGATGAGTTCGCCGCCGCCGGAAAGCTGCGGGTCGGCGCGCCACTCGCGGTCATAGCCGACGCGCCCGCCATGGCCGTAGCGAGCGCGGATGAACATCAGCGGGCCGACCGCACCGGCGTCCACGAGTTCGCGCGCCTTTTGCAACGCGGGATGGTAGCGGTGGTTGTAGCCGACACGAACGAGCGCACCGGTCTTCGCCGCGCCGGCGGGGAGGTCGTCGGTCTAGGCCACGGAGATCGCCGCCGGGTTTTAGAAGAGGACGTGCTTGCCGGCGGCGGCAGCCGCGCGCGCGATGGCGGCG
>CAXUIU010000365.1:0-4268 GCA_964250955.1 uncultured Chthoniobacterales bacterium
GAGCCCCACGCCTCCCTCGACGGGCGACCAGGCCGCGCTCATCGACGCGCTCAGCCCCGGCGAACTCCAGGAGGCCGTCAACCTTCTGCGCGCCAACTACGTCCGCCCCGCCGACGCCGATGACCGCGCCATCGCCCGCGCGACGCTCAGCGGCCTCCTGACCCGCCTCGACCACGGCGCGATGCTCCTGCCGAAATCGCCCGCCGCCGCCCCGACGGCCGACGCGCTGCCCGACGCGTTCTTCGCCGAGGCCGTTGGTGACCGCACGGGTTACGTCCGCCTCGGGGCCATGACGCGCGACCACCTCGGCGACCTCGACCGGACGTTGAAAGACTTCGCCGACAAAAAGCTGCCCGCCGTCGTCCTCGACCTGCGCGCCACCGCGGGCAGCAGCGACTACGAACTGGCCGCCGACGTGATCCGGCGCTTCGTGGCCAAGGGCAAGCCGCTCTTCACCCTGCGCAAGCCCAGCAACAACCAGGAACGCCTCTTCACTTCCAACGCCGACCCGGTCTACGGCGGCGTCGTCCTGCTCGCGGTGGACGGCGACACGGCGGGCGCGGCCGAGACCGTGGCGGCCGTGGTGCGCTTCTACAACCGCGCGCTGGTCGTCGGCGCACCCACAGCCGGGCAGGCGGTGGAATACGCCGACCTGCGCCTGAGCGGCGGCACGCTCCTGCGCGTGGCGGTCAGCCAGGTCGTGCTGCCGGCGAACCTGAGCATCTTCCCACAGGGCGTGAAGCCCGACCTGCCCACCCGCATGACGCGCGCGGACAAAGCCGCCGTTTTCACCGGCAGCCTCCAGGGTAAGAGCATCGCGCCGTTTGTCTTCGAATCCGAGCGTCCGCGCTTCAACGAGGCCGCGCTCGTCAGCGGGGTCAACCCGGAGTACGACGCCGCGCGCGACCGCCAGGCCGCCCAGCGCCGCGGCGAGCCACCGCCGAAGCCGCCCGCGCGCGACGCGGTGCTCCAGCGGGCGTTCGACCTGGCGACGACGCTGCCCGAACTCGACGGCGTCAAGGGGCCGGAGGCGCGGTGAGCGGCGCGGTCCCTTCGTCCGCTCGGGTCCGCCGGCTTCTTCTGTTCGCCAACCCGTAGACGGCGAACACCACCGCGCCCGGCAGCGCCCACAGCGCCTTCATCAAGAACCCGAGCGAACCGACGAGGGCGCCCACGCCCGGGTCGATGCCGGCAAGGTCGTGCAGGAGGCTCTGGAAAAGGGATTCGCGCAACCCCACACCCGCGAACGACACCGGCATGGCTGTCAGTGTGTTCTCGATGGGCATGAGGGAGAACACCTCGCCCATCGTCGGCCCGCCGGGCAGCGCGCGCGCCACCAGGCAGAAACTCGCGTAGTAACACCCGTGTGAGAGCAGCGTCGTGCCGAAGGCCATCAGCGTGCGGGGCCAATCCTTGGAAAACTGCCCCAGCGCCGTGCCGAAATCATGGAGAATCTTCGGCACCCCGGGACGATCCAGCCAGCCTGCCCGCGCGATGACGAAGGACGCCACGAGCGCCAGCACCCCCGCGCCCAGGATGAGCGCGACGGCGTGGACCAACCCCGCCGCCACCGGCGCGCGCCGCAACCACTCGTAGCGCGTGCCGAGCACGACGCCCGCCAGGAGGATCAACGAGAGCAGACCCATCACCCGGTCGGTGAGCACGGCCGTGAAGGCGTCCACCTTCCGGTCCGGTTGGTCGCGTACGAGGTAGTAAATCCGCGCCACGTCGCCGCCGACCAGCCCGGGCGTGAACGTCAGGAAAAACTCGCCGATGAAAAGGATGCCCGTGGCCTGCCGCCACCCGAGGACGAAGTGCTGGACGTGCAGGAGCGTCTTCCAACGCACGACGGCCAGGAGTTCCACGCCGCCGTACACCGCGAGTGCCGCCAGGAGCCAGTGCCAGTCGGCCGAACGCAGCGCCGCGGCCATCTGCGCGCGTTTGTGTGCGTCGTGCAGGACCCAGCCGAGCAGGAGCGCCGTGACGACGAGCTGCACCACGAAGCCGGCCAGTTTCTTCCACGCGGACGGCGACATCGCGGCAACCGGTCTCTTACTTGCGTCCTTTCGGCGTCCCGAAGGTGCGCTCCGGCGTCTGGTCGCCCCGGGAGGACTCGACGTACAACTGGACCAGCGGGTCGTCGTCACCCAGGTCCACGGGCTGCCGGGTCAGCGGGAAAGCCCGGCCTTTGGCGAAGCGGTAGGCCATGGCCTTGAGCGGCGCGTGCCGGTCCACCCGGTAAACAATCGTGACCTCCGAGGAATCTTTCTTCCACCGGGCCGCGTAGGCTCCCGCGCCGGTGTCGAGCACGTCTTTGATCTCCTCCAGGGGGCCGATCTTTTTGCCGGCCGCGGCGTCGAAGAGGTACACGTGGAAACGATCGGTCCCGTACTCGCCTTCCCCGTGCGTGGTGATGGCCAGCCGGCCGTCGGGCGAAATCCCGTGCCAGATCGTCACGTACTCATTCGCGCCGTACTCATAGTTGAACGTGGCCCGGGCGGGCGCGGCGGCGAGCAGCAGCACGGCGGCGAGCAGCAGTTTGCGGAGGTTCATCGGTGGGTGGTGGCAGCGGCGAGGTCGGCGTCGCGCGTCGGCTTGAACTCGTCGCCTTCGTGCCATTGTGGGTCATGCTCGCCGGTCGCCAACCGGTAGCCCACGTCGAAAAGGAGCGCCGTGTCTTCCATCGCTCCGGCGAGGTCCCAGGCCGGATCGACGTTGTCGGAGGGCTGGTGGTAGTGCCGGGAGACGTACTCGTCGAACTTCTGCCGCCCGAAGCCCTCCGGCTGTCCGATGACCTCCTTGCCCGCCGACGTGTAGAGCGCCGGCACGCCCTTCTTGGCGAACTCGAAATGGTCCGCCCGGTAGAACATCCCTTTCTCCGGCTGCGTGTCGGGCACGACGCGCCGGCCCTGACGCGCGGCGGCGTCGTGCAGGAGGTCGTCGAGCGTGGAGTGGCCGCTGACCATGTTCTCGATGTCGCGCGTGCAGCCCCACAGGTTCATGCCGTCGATGTTGAGGTTGGCGACGGTTTTGGCGAGGGGATAGAGCGGGCGCTCGGCGTAGAACTTCGCGCCGATCAGGCCGGACTCCTCCGCCGTCGGGGCCATGAACAGGATCGAACGGGCGGGCGGGGTCGGCAGCGCCCGGAACGCTTGCGCGAGCGCCAGGACCGCCGCCACGCCCGAGGCGTTGTCGATGGCGCCGTGGTAGATCCGCGGCGGGCCGGCGGGGTCGTCCGCGCGGCCGAGGTGGTCCCAATGCGCGCTGTAGATGATCCATTCGTCGCGGCGCGCCGGGTCGCTGCCCTCCAGGCGGGCCAGGAGGTTGCTCGACTCGAACGTGCGGATCGTGCTGCGGACGTGGAAGTCGGCCTTCGCCCCCGCCAGCGTGACCGGCCGGAAGTCTTTCTTCAACGCCGCCGCCTTCAACGCCGCCAGGTCCTGCCCCGCGTCACGCAGGAGCGTCTCGGCGGTTTCCTGGGTGATCCATGAGCGCACGGGCACCGCGCCCATGTTTTTGTCGGGCGCATCGACGACGAAGGTTTCCTTCGCCCAACTCGAACGCACCACCGAATACGGATACCCTGCCGGGCCAGTTTCGTGGATGATGATGGCCGCCGCCGCGCCCATCTTGGCGGCGATCTCGTACTTGTAAGTCCAACGGCCGTAGTAAGTCATGGCCTTACCCTTGAACGCCGGGTCGCCGACGAGCATGAGGAGGGTCTTGCCGCGCACGTCGGCGTCCTTGTAGTCGTCCCAGCCGTACTCGGGCGCCACCACCCCGTAGCCGACGAAGACGATCTCCGAATCCTCGACGCGCACCTCGGGCACCAGCCGCGCGGAGGACGCCACGAAGTCGTCGGGATAGTGCAACGCACAAGATTTATCACCAACGGTCAGGGTCAAAGACGGCTGCACGTCGAGGCCCGCCATCGGCACGGTCTGGACGTACGTGCCGTCCGGGTTGCCCGGCTGGAGGCCAATCTCCCGGAAGCGGCCGACGATGTAGTCGACGGAGAGTTCCTCGCCCCGCCCCCCGAGCGCGCGGCCTTCGAACTCGTCCGACGCCAGTGTGCGGATGTCGGCGAGGAACTCGTCCGGGCGGATGGCGGCTAGCGCGGCAGGTGGGATCATCGGTGTCATCAAATACGGATTCGCTGGGAAAGAAAGCACGAAACGCCCGCTCAGTGCTTGGCAGAGGTCGGACTCGGCGACGGAGACGGGGACGGCGAGGGTGTGGCGGTCGGCGAGGGCGAAGCCGACGGCGAG
>CAXUIU010000366.1:0-4252 GCA_964250955.1 uncultured Chthoniobacterales bacterium
TTTTCCTGGATGGTGCCGGCCGCCTCCCTGCCGGGCTTGGTCCTGCCGAACTGGACGACGAGCTGGACCGATTTCTCCGCCCGCGCCAGTCCGCACAGCGGGCTTGAACTCACCGGCGGCCTCGTGCCGCTGGCGGCCATCCTGGCGGCGTTCGTCTGCCGACGTGCGCGGGCGTGGCGGGCGCTCCGGTGGGACTTGTTGTTGGTCGGCACGACGCTCGCGCTGTGCATGTTGCCGAGCCCGGGGATGTTCCGGTGGAGCTTCCGGTGGCTGCCGTTGTTCCACCTGGCGTTCCGCCTCGGGGGGGCGCGAGCCCTGCGCCGGCACCGTGCACGGCTCGGCCCCGTCGGCAACGCAGGTCTGTGGGCCACCGGGCTGACCGCGGTGACCTGGCTCGCCATGGTGGCGACCGGCAGCGCCAACGACGACCGGATCACCTGGTACCTGCCGCTGTGGACGCTCGCGGTTGCCGTCGGCTGGGTGGCGCTGGCGACGCTCGGGCGGCGGCGCGCCTGGGCCGTGTGGGTACCGGCGGCGGCGACGTTCGCCGTGCTGTGGGTTGCGTACACACACCAATACACCAACCCTGGCCTGCCGAAGTACACGTTCGGACCGGGGTTGGCCAAGGTGTCGCCGCTCTCGCCAGACCGACTTTACCTGAGCCTGTACCTGGAAGTGGACAAGAACTACGCGTTCGGCAAAACTCCGCCGGATTTCGGCGTCGTTGTGCGGCCGGGCAGCACGGGGATGTTCGCGGGTGTCCACACCGTCAACGGCTATAGCCCGATCATGCCTCCGGGCATCGGCCGGGTCTGGGACCTGGAAACCCACGGTTCCATCTCCATCGACATCGCCCGCCACCTCCTCACCGACGAGGCCGGACCAGGCGGCTTGCTGGCGCGGCTGGGCATCGACGGGCTGCTCGTCGCGCACGATTTTCCCGTGGAGGGCACGGGGTTCCCCACGGACGAGTGGGAGTCGGTCTTCTCTTCTCCGGAAGGCACGGTGTACCACCGCCGCGGCGACCCTTTGCCAGACGCGAACGTGTGGGCGGTCAATCCTTCCAGCAAGCCGCAACCCATCGGCCGGACGCTCGTCCCACTCGAAAACTCCCGCTCCGGCGCGGCCTTGGACGTGTCGGAGCTTCCTGGTGACCAACCCCTGTTGTTGACGTTCCGCCGGGCCTACTTCCCGGGCTACGTGGCCGACCTCGACGGCAAGCCCCTGCCGGTGTTCACCTCGGACGAGTCGCTGACGCCCGCCGTTCTGCTCCCAGCCGGCAAGCACGGGCGGCTGACGCTCCGCTACCGGCCGCGCGCGGTCGTCTGGGGCGGCGCGCTCGCGGCGGCAGGAGGATTGGCGATGGCGGTGTTCGCCCTGGGAACAGTGCGCCGACGCACGGTCAGAGCGGATCGAACTGGAGCCGCTCCACCTTGACCGCATCCGTGTCGATGGCCACGATCAATCGCCATGTCTTGTCGCCAACCTGGACCCAGTAGCGGTATTCGGTTTGGTCGCCTACCTCGACGCGGCCAACCAGTTCGAACTTACCGAAGGGCGGCATCTTGCCGAAGCGTTCCTTGATGTCGGCCAGCACGTCGGCGTTGTACGCGTTGGCTCCCTCGTCGGTGAATGCCCCTGGAAGCACGGTACCATCCCGCAGGCTGCCCAAGGCGCGGCGCAAAAGGTCGGTGATGGCCGGTTCCGTGTCCTCGATGGGACTATCGGCCGGAGGTTTGAGGTCGGACCGGATAAGGCTGGCCACACCGTGGGCGATTTCCCACGGATCAGCCTGCGCAAGGTTTGCCAGGACGACCACCGACACACGGGCGCGCGGAAAGCGCAGGATGTGCGACGCGAACCCCTGCAAGTGACCGCTGTGCTCGTAGTACGGCCGCCCGGCCTGGTCGCGGATGAACCACCCGAAGCCGTACGGAAACGACTTGCCGCTGTTGAGCGTCACGGGCCGGAACACGTCCTCCCACACCCCCGGCGGCAGGAGCGCACCCGACTGGATGGCGGCGTCCCACTTGGCGAGGTCCACCACCGTGGACACCAGCCCGCCGTCGCCGGTGGCGCACTGGGTGGCGGCGAGGTATTCCTGGTTCTTGAGGAGGCCCGCCTCCAGCCGGTAGCCCGCCGCTCGGAAGGGCAGGAGATCGTCGGGTCGGTTGATCCCCGTGTTGCCCATGTGCAGGCGCGAGAACACCCGCGTGCGCAGGAAGTCGCCGTACGCCACGCCGCTGACCCGATGGACAATCACGCCGAGGAGGACATACGCGGTGTTGCTGTAGCTCCAACGCGCGCCGGGGGCGAACTTCGCGGGCAGCCGGGTCGCCAAAGACACGAGTTCGTCCTCGGTGTACTCGCGCCGGGGGTCAAGCGGCTGACCGGCGTCGTCGTAGTCGGGGACCCCGCTGGTGTGGGTCAGGAGGTGGCGCAGGGTGATCTTGTCCCACGCCGCGGGCGACTCGGGCAGGTAGCGGCTAACGGGGTCGTCAATGGCGAGCTTGTTGTCCTGGGCGAGCAGGAGCACGGCGACGGCGACGAACTGCTTGGTCAGCGATGCCACCTCGTAGACGCTCTCGGCAAGCGCGGGCGCGCGCAGTTCGACGTTGGCCACGCCGTAGCCGCGGGTGAAGATCAGTTCGTTGTCGATGGTCACCGCCAGCGACAGCCCCGGGATGCGTTGTTCGTGCATCTGGTCACGGACGAACGCGTCGATGGCCGTCTGCGAAGGATCGGCGGCGGGTTCGTCCTGGGGAGAAGCGGCGGGCACGACCCACAGGGCTAAAAGTCCGGCGAGGAGGGCGGAACGGCCGGGGAGCAGACGCTTCACGACGGGACCTTGCAACCGGATCGTCGCGCGCTCAACCCGCCAAGACGCTTTTCCCGCGTCGGTTTTTGTTGCATGGTGACGACGATGGCCGCCAAGGACCCCTCCCCGCCTCCCGCCGGACCGTCCTGGCGTCTGCGCATGGTGCTCGCGGCGGCAGGGTGCGCCGTGGTGGCCGTGGCGGCAGTCCACGCGTGGGTGGATGCGCAGGTGCGGCGTGATCCGGGATGGTTCAAGGGCGCACCGCCGGCCGGAGACTTTTCGGCCGTCGCGTTGCAGAAGCTCACGGGCGTCGCCGTGCAGGCAGGGGCGTTCCGAAACGCGGAGTTTCTCCCGTTGTACGGCAGCAGTGAATTGACGCAGCCGCAACCGAACCGTCCGGATGATTTCTTCCGCGCGAGACCGACGGGGTTCGACGTGTTTCCGGTGGCGTACCCGGGGGAGACGGACCTCGTCGTCGCCACGAAGCTCGCCGCGCTCGGGCCCGCTGTCCGCGGGCGAAAGGCGGTGGTGTTCCTATCGCCGAGTTGGTTCCAGGTGGCGGAACTCGACCCGAAAGGCTTCGGCATTAATTTCTCGCCGTTGCAGGGGAGCCGGACCGTGTTCGGCAGCGGGTTGAGCGCGGGGCTGAAACGCGATTTCGCCCACCGCCTGCTCGACTATCCCGACCTCGTTGGTCAGTACCCGTTGCTCAAGGCATCGCTCGGCTGCGCGGCGGCAGACAACACGGCGGACCGTCTCCTGCTCGGCGTCATGGCCCCGCTCGGCACGCTGCAAAACCTCTGCCTGGATGAAAGTGACCGCGCCAAGGTGGCCGCGTGGCTGCACGCGCATCCGCTGCCGTCCAAGGGTCCGCCGCCGGCCGTTCCGGCCACCGTGGACTGGGATGCACGCCTGCGTGAGGCGGAAGATTTTTACCGCCGCCAGCCCGCGCCAACGACGTACAGCACCACGGCGCGTACCGGCTTCGACGACAAGCGCGTGGGCGCCTTCCGCGACCCGGCGCACCCGGAGATCTCGCCGGACGCCAACTTCGAGCGCGTGTGCCTGTCGGCCAAGGAATGGACTGATCTCGACCTGCTCCTGCGCACGGCGCAAGAACTCGGCCTGCGTCTTTTGCTCGTCTGCCAACCGGTCAACGCCAACTTCGCCGCCCTGCAAGGACTGACACCGCGCTCCAGCGAACTTTTTTACGAGAGCCTGCAAGCAGCCGTCGCCCCTTACCCGCTGGCGACACTACGAACCTTCCCGCAGGCCGAGAACGACCCGCACTGGTTCGTGGATGCCACGCACCCGACGGCCAAGGCGTGGCTGGCGTACGACCGGGAGTTAGACGCTTTCTACCACGCGCCGTGACCGGGCGGCACCCGCTTTGCGCGGGGAGCGACGCGGACGGTTCACGACCAGCTTCAAGCC
>CAXUIU010000367.1:0-4231 GCA_964250955.1 uncultured Chthoniobacterales bacterium
GGCGCTGGAGCACGGCAGGATCGAGCCCTTCGCCGACCGGCAGGGGCGCCGCCGCGAGGACCCGCCGGTCACCTCCCCGCCCGACGCCGCGGCCGATGCGCCGGCCGCCGTCACGCCGGTATCGCTGATCTCCTACGGGCTGAGTTCATACGGGTACGATCTGCGCGTCTCGGACGAGTTCAAGGTGTTCACCAACGTCTTCAACACCGTCGTCGATCCCAAGCACTGGGACGAAAAGAGCTTCGTGGACATCAAGACGGACGTTTGCATCGTGCCGCCCAATTCTTTCGCGCTGGCCCGCTCGGTCGAATACTTCCGCATCCCGCGCAACATCCTGACCGTCTGCCTGGGCAAATCGACCTACGCGCGCTGCGGCATCATCGTCAACGTCACCCCCTTCGAGCCCGAGTGGGAAGGCCACGTCACCCTGGAAATCTCCAACACCACCCCGCTCCCCGCCAAAATCTACGCCAACGAGGGCCTCGCGCAGGTGCTCTTCCTCGAAGGCACGGCGGTCTGCGAGGTGTCCTACGCCGACCGCGCGGGCAAGTACATGAAGCAGCGCGGCATCACCGTGCCGCGGATGTGAAGGGCAGGGGTTGAGATTTCGGTCAGCGGACCCTATATTACGGGCTCTGCCGACCATGAAACCCGACCTCTTTCGCTGCGGCCTGTCCGGCGCTGTCCTCGCCGTCCTCCTGCTGATCCTGCCGGCCGCCGCGCGCGCGGAATTACAGGAAGCCGACTTCAAGCAGTGGAGCCTCCTAGCCGTGCAGGATGAGGGCCGCCGCAAGCCCCTCGACACCTTCGCCCACGACGCGCTGCTGCGACTGACGGGCGGGACCTTCCCGGGGATCAACATCTACAAGGACACCGCCGGGCGCGTCTGGCACCCGAACGACTTCTTCCTGTCCGTCGTCTCCAGCGACACGCTCGACTGGAAAAAAGAGCCGCTCATCCTCGTCAACTATCACCCGCTCGCGCAGAAGCTCGGCTTGGACGCGGAAAAGAAGCAATTTTCCTACGAACAACTGGCCAACCAGCCTGCCCTGCAAGCGATGGTGCGCCAGATTCAGGAACGCCGCGCGCGGGGTGGTGACGTGCAACTCACCCGCGAACAGCAGGAGGCGGAAAAAGTCGTCGACCGTCTGAACCTCTTCGGCCGGATGCTCAGCGGCGAATGTCTCCTCATCGCCCCGCCGCCCGCCGCCGGCGGCAAACCGTGGATCGCGCCCAACGTGTTCGCCCAGGTCTATGGGAACGAGCGCGGCGGCGCGGCGCTGGGCCGCGTGCGCGAAGCCGTGGCGGCGTACGAGGCGGGAGATGCGTTCAAGTTCGGCAGCGCCTCGCGCGCCCTGCGCGAGGAACTGCGCGCGCTCAACCCGGCGCTCTACCCGGCGGACTCCGCGCTCTCGACCGAATACACCTACAACCATCTGGGGGCGTTCGGGTGGGCGGCTTTCCTGTACGGGGCAGCGGCAAGCCTGCTGGTGGTGGGCGGTGCGGGGCTGACGGGTCTGCGCCGTACGCTGAAGTGGACCGGCCTGGGCGTGGGCCTGACCGGCCTGGGGCTGCACGCGACGGGGATCGTGCTGCGCTGTCTGGTCGCGGGCCGTCCGCCGGTGACGAACATGTACGAGGTCATGATCTGGGTAGCCTTCGTCGTGGCGGCTTTGGGTTTCGCGTTCTTCGCGGTCTACCGGGGCACGACCTACCTCTTGGCCGCGCTGCCGGTGGGCTGCGCCGTGCTTTTGCTCGTGCAAAATCTGCCGGTCATCTTCTCCGGAGCCATCGAACCGCTCCAGCCCGTGCTGCGTGACAACTTCTGGCTGGCGACGCACGTGCTCACCGAGACGGCCAGCTACGGGGCGTTCACGTTGGGGATGGCGTTCGGGCACATCCTCCTGGCACGCTACATCCTCAACCCCGTGGCGGCTCGCGCCGACAGCGTCCTGCACTTCTGGCTCTACCGCGTGCTGCAACTCGGCGTCCTGCTCATCACCGTGGGCACCATCCTCGGGGCTGTGTGGGCGAACTATTCCTGGGGCCGGTTCTGGGGCTGGGACCCGAAGGAAACGTGGGCGTTCATCACGCTGCTCGTCTACATCGTGGCGATCCACGGACGCATCGCTGGCTGGTGGGGGCAGTTCGGCATGGCAGTGGCCAGCGTGGTGTGTTTCGCGGCGGTCGTGATGGCCTCTTACGGGGTCAATTACGTGCTCGGCAAGGGGTTGCATTCCTACGGCAAGGGGGCGGGCGGTGAAGCGTACGTCGCCGCGTTCCTGGCGCTCGACGCGGTCTTCCTGGGCGTGGCGTGCTGGCGGCAGGCGCAGGGCCGGCGGCAGACGGCGGGCGGCCTGCTCGCCGCCATCGGCCGGGAGCGCGGCGAGGCGACCTCCGCCGGGCGCGAGGAAGTGTTGTCCTGAGGGCGGCCGGACGCTGCCGTTGCAATGCGCTCTGTGGGCACGTTGTCGGAAGGAGGCTTCCCTGTCCAGCGCCGCCCCCGGTGGCACTGCAATGGGCGGCCCTGCCGTTCTACGTCAGCGGTTCCCCGGCCGTGTCGTGGATGAGCGCGCTGGCGTAGCAGTACGCCGACCAGTAGAACGGGGCCGTGAGGTGCGCGTGTCCATGACCGTGTGAATCTACGTCAGCCGCGCGCGCCTCCGCCCGCCGGCCCTGGCGCGACAGGGCGAACGCGACGTTGCCCTCCGAGATGACGCGCGGGTCATCGTCAGTTGATCGGTGTCGTACCAGCGCACGGGGTTGGCGGCGTTGTCAGCCTGTGCCCGGTCACACGCCGCTTTGAGCGGCCTGTCCAGAGGTCTTACCTATTAGCGAGACGTTCTATTCTCCCCGCACCGCCACCCCCACCACGCTGATGCGGTGGCGCTCGGCCAACGCGGCGATGGCGTCGCGTTCGAGCAGGAGCGTCTTGCCGGCCTCGACCGCGCCCGCCGACAACCGCGCCTCGGCGGCCGTTTCCAAGGTGCGCGGGCCGATCACGGGCACGTCGAAGCGCAGATCCTGCCGCGGCTTGGACACCTTACCCAGCACCGCCCCGCCCTTGCCGCCCGCCAGCGCGCCGCCGCGCCGCACGGCCGCGTCCGTCCCCTCGAACGCCTCCACCGCCAGCACCGTGCCGTGGCGCACCACGACCGATTGTCCGATGTCCAGGGCGCTCGTCCGCTTGGCGATGCGCATGGCGAACTCCACGTCCGTCCACACGCGCTTACCCGGCGCGGGACCCGCGAGGTGGCCCGGCGTGGCGAGGAGATTTTCCAGGTAGGTCGTCGCCGGCAAAAGCTCGACGCCAACGCGGGCGAGTTCGTCGGCAATCGCGCCGAAGAGCGTCTCGGCGTTACGTTCGCGCAACTTCCCCAGGAGCAGCAGCGCTTTCAGGTCGGGTCGCAGGTCGAAGAGGTTCTTCGGCGCGATCTGCCCGGCCATGATGGCGCGGGTCAGCCCGCGCTTTTCAAAGAACCCGAGCATCCGCCCGAGTTGACCGACGCGCATCCAGCCGACCTCATCCACCCACTCCGCGAGCGCCGGGTCGGTCTCCTTTTCAAACGCCGCCACGACGATCCGCTCCACGCCCGCCGCCCGCGCCGCCCGCGCGAGCAAAAACGGGTAAACGCCGCTGCCGGCGATGATGCCAAGGGGAGGGGGCAAAGGAAAATCCTAGTTCCGCGCCACCTTCACGCGCGCATCGGTCTCCGGGTGGCTGCCGCGGCTGACGGCAACGAAACACACCCGGTGCTGCACCGCCACGGCCGCGATCCAACCCTCGCCATCGAGGTGTTTCCACCGGCCGTCAGGGGAAATGTCCACGCCCTGCCCCTCCGCCCGGAACACCAGGAAAACCAGGTCCTCGTCGTGTGTCTGCACCTGCGTGACGACCTCTTCATCCTTCTTGAACACCCGGTAGCCCGCCGCCATTTCGTGTGCGAACACCTCGGGCACTTCGAAGTCGGCGAGGTTGTGCCGCAAAAAGAGCGTGTCCCCGAGTTTGCCGCACTCGGTGTCGAGCGGTTCGAAGGTGCCCAGCCGCGCCTTGAGCGCGAGGTTGACGAGTTGGCGCACCCGGTCGTCGCCGGGGAAGCCCATGGCGCGTTCGTACATCGCCCAGCCCGTCCACGCCGCCAGGAACGCCACGGCGAACACCGCCGCCCACACGGCCGGTTCGCGCAGCCGCGCGCGCCACCCTTTTTTCTCGCCGCGCGCCGCCAGCCGC
>CAXUIU010000368.1:0-4218 GCA_964250955.1 uncultured Chthoniobacterales bacterium
ACTTTCGCTGTACAGCCCGGCCCGCCCGGGCGTATGCTTCGCTGCACGATACAAGTGTTGGCCGCCGCCGGTCGTCTCGGCTCGCCGCCGGCACGCAGGACCGTCATCTCCCTGGCGGGCACGTCGATGAGCACCAACCCGCCCGAGCCGACGCCGGAGTCGCCGTTGCCCAGGCCGGGCGCATCGCCCGGCGCCCAGAAGTCGAAGCCGGCACCCGAAACCGTCAGCCCATTGGCGGGGTTGAACCGGACGAAGGACTCGGCGATGTCACCCGGTGTCTGGTTCGCGCAGTAAGCCTGCCCGGCGTTAGCGGTGGAGAAGAAAATGTTGCCGCTGTTGTCCACCGTCGGACCCGCGCCACCCTGCCAGACGCCGCCCTGCGAACCGTCGGGCGTGTCGCAAAAGGTGAGATTCGGGTTGGTGACGGGAAGGAGCGTCTGCGCACCGAAGCCGACGAGCCACCCGTGGTAGGGTCGGTAGTCGCCGTGCGAGGACCAGCCGACGTAGACGACGCCGCTCGAGAGCGTCAACGAGCAACGCTGGAGGTTGCGCAACGCGTTGAAGTACACCCGGCCGCCGACGTAGTTGTCCGCCGTGTTGGAAGTCGAGGCGGCGGATGGGGTTTGCGGATTGGCGGCGAGGTTGAAATCGTAGGTGGCGGTGCCGTTGGTGTTCAGCGGATTGTCGCAGGTGGTGTCGCCGATGGTCTGAGGGCCGGCGAATTTCTCTGCGCCCGTCGCCACGTCGAGCGCGTGGAGGCGCTGGACGTAGTGCAGGTGGCCGTCGCCGCGGCCGGTTTCCTTGGTCTTGGCGACGACGTAGATCGTCGCGGTGGTCTCGTCGATGACAGGCGTGCTCTCGACACCAACCTCCGTGCCATCCACGTCCGACTGGCCCGAACCGGGCAAGTCGGCGCTGGGCACGGGGACGATCAGCGGCACGGTGTTGGCGTTAGCCGAGATGAAGGAAACCTTCCAGAGCTGGGTGCCCGTGTCGGCGTCGAACGCATACACCGAATCGTGCATGGTGGCGACGAAAGCGACGTTGTGCCTAGTCCCGGCGACGGTGAGGTTGGAGAGATAGAGCGGCTGCGCGTAGGCCTGTCCGTCGATGGCCGAGGTGAAGAGCGCGCCAAAGGTGCCCGTCTTGACGTTGGCGGGCGTGAGGACCGATTCGTTCGCGTTGACGCCCGACTGGTAGTTGTCGAACAGGAAGGTGGTGACATTCTGCCGGGTCGGGGAAACGGCCTGCGCCCGGGCGTTGCGCGCCGCGAGGATCGTCGCGGCTAGCAGGACAAGGGTGAGACCGACAACGAGGGGTTTCCGGGTGGCGTGCATGCGGGAAGTGTTCACGGAAATGGAGCAGCTTTCGTGCGATTTTACCGGGAAATTTTTGCCCCTTGCGCCGCCTCGGCGAAGCACTGTAGGCAAGACAACCACCGTCGAGACCATGACGCACGTGCATTACGACCAGACCTTGCAGCAGGCCGGGCCGGTCAATTACTACGAGATCGTGAACTGGACCGAGGATTGCCTGAGCCACGACGAGCCCGGCAGTCCAGAACAGTTCTGGTGGTCGCCACAAAGCGACTGAAACCTCGTCCGGGGATTGAGGATTTTGCGCTTGCGGTGGCTGCGGAAGGACCGGAAACTTCGCGTGACGTTCGACGAAGCAGACCTACAGGCCGACGTGGCGAAATGGCAGACGCAGCGGACTTAAAATCCGCTTTCCAGAAATGGGAGTACCGGTTCGAGTCCGGTCGTCGGCAACGCCTCAACAAGAGGTACTTAAACCTTTGGTTTCGTCGAGAAATTTGGTGAAGACAGGTGGGTTTCATTGTCTGTCCTTGCCAGATTCTTGCCAGATTCCGCGTCGGTGGTGTGCGCGGCGGAGGGTGGTCTCCTAACAGAAAACGGGTCGGTTGGTAATGTAGTGGGGTGCCCAAAGAAACTCCGATCCGCGTCCGTGTTACTACCCAGGAAGGCTACAGGTTTGAGGTGACAGGCCCTTCCACGCTGAATGGTGGAAATCGGCTGCGAAAATTCTTTCACACCCGCAAGGAAGCCGATGCTTTCGCTTACGATCTGCGGGTCAGAAAAGAAAACTACGGTACCCGAGTAGCGGAAGTTCCCGAGCGGTTACGCCACGAGGCATTAGAGTGCGTGGAGCGGCTTAAACCATTTGGGGCAACGCTCTCAGAGGCGACGGAATTTTTTGTCAAACACAAGACTGCCGCTGGACGAAGTTGCACGGTTGGTGACCTGATCACCAAGGTTGTGGAGGCGAAAACAGGGGCGGAACGCTCGCAACGTTACTTGGCGGATTTACGCCGCATCGGGAAAAACTTCGCCGAGTTCTGCACGGATAAATTCGTCTCGGACGTTACTCCCGATGACGTAGAGCGATGGGTGGCCAACAGGCAGCACTCTGCGACGACGCGCAACAACCGGCTACGCACGCTTTCCCCAGCGTTCTCTTATGCGGTGAAGCGGCGGTGGTGCGAGTCCAATCCGGTGGACCGAGTGGAGCGCGCCTACGAACGTAAGCCAGTCGCGCGTTACCTGAACGTTGAACAGGCACGTCGCCTTCTCCAGCATGCCAACTCTGAAATCTTGCCCTGCGTCGCCATCCAGCTTTTCGCCGGCCTGCGACCGTGCGAATTGACTGAACTGAAGTTCGAGAACATCGACCTCGAAAAGAATCAACTCTGGGTCGATAAGGACGAACATACCACCAGTCACCGCGTCGTGGAAGTGATGCCTAACCTTCACCTGTGGCTGTGGCCATACCGCTCCTGCACCGGTCCTGTGCGGCCCTCCGGTTACCAAAAGCGGTGGGACGACCTGCGGCGGCAGGTAGGGATGTACGTCAACTGGCCGCACGACGGCTTGCGTCACTCTTACGGCACGTGGCACTTCGCGTTATATCAAGACCTGGGCAAGACAGCAGCGCAAATGGGGCATAGCCTGCCGATCATTACCCGCCGGCATTACGTTGTTCGGGAAGACCCAAGCCGAGCACGCGATTACTGGGCTATTGAGCCGAAAGTGTCGGCTTGAAACAGGCCGAATGATCGCCCACTTGCTGCCCGTCAGAGTGCATTGCACCGGTGCGTGCCGGAGATGTTAAAGCACTCGGCATGGCGAGAGCGTTCCGTCTGTCTTGGTCGAAAGGGTGTCCCGCAAGAGCCGATGGTGGCGCTGCGCGCTTAAACGCCGTCCTGGAAGTCGAAAAGGTCATGAGGCAGAGTTGAAGCGCAGACGCCCGTTCGACGGGCGACGAGTATATCAATACGGCGTTCGATCAGCCGAAGGCGGCGCTCACCTGCAAGCATCCATCTGCGATCATCCATTTGCCGCTCATGAAAGCCCAAGCGCCAGCGCCTGCGTGGAAGTCAACCGTTGCCACGGTGTGCCGCGTGACCAGCGGCAACTTCTTGGAGATGTACGACTTCTTTCTGTTCGGCTTCTACGCCACGCACATCGCCAACGCCTTCTTCCCAGCCCGTAACGAGTTTGCCTCGCTCATGCTGACCTTCGCCACCTTCGGCGCGGGGTTTCTCATGCGGCCGTTGGGCGCGTGCTTCCTCGGGGCCTACGTGGACCGCGTCGGCCGGCGGCAGGGACTCATCACCACCCTGGGCATCATGGCGGTCGGCACGGTGCTGGTCGCCTGCGTACCGGGTTATGGGACAATTGGGTGGATTGCCCCAATGCTCGTGCTGCTGGGTCGGCTCGCGCAAGGATTTTCGGCGGGCGTGGAACTCGGCGGCGTGTCCGTCTACCTCGCGGAGATGGCCACGCCGGGGCACAAAGGCTTCTACGTGTCGTGGCAGTCGGCCAGCCAGCAGGTGTCCATCGTGTTAGCCGCGCTGATCGGCTACGAGTTGAACAAGACGCTGTCGCCAGCGCAGGTCTCCGCGTGGGGCTGGCGAGTGCCTTTTCTCATCGGCTGCCTGATCGTGCCTTTTCTGTTCCTGGTCCGGCGCTCGCTGGAAGAAACGCCCGAGTTCCTGGCACGACCCCACCGGCCGAGTGCCCCGGAGGTATTTCGCTCCCTGACGGCGAACTGGGCCGTGGTGCTCTTGGGTGCGCTGCTGGTGGCGATGACAACGGCGTCCTTTTACCTCATCACCGTCTACACGCCGACCTACGGTCAGAAGGTGCTCAAGCTCTCGGAGGGCGACAGCCTCCTGGTGACCCTGTGCGTGGGCCTGTC
>CAXUIU010000369.1:0-4214 GCA_964250955.1 uncultured Chthoniobacterales bacterium
GTTCGCCGACGGGAAGAATCCGCCGGCGCTCGTCGTGGCGCGGGCGCTGGCGTTCTACGACTACTACGCGGTGCGGCCAGACGAACTGAACCTCGGCTTCTACCTGTTCCGTGGCATCGGTCCGCACGGGCTCACCCGCGAACTCAACGAACGCCTCAACACCGAACTCTGGCAGGCGCTCGCCGGGCTCTACGACCCGCTCGCGGCCCTCGGCCGCACGCGCGAAGAGGCCCTCTCCGAGTTGACCTCAGCCTTCGGGCACTGCGTGGGAATGCTGCTGCTCGTGCACACGGGGCGTATCCGCATGTTCCGGCAGGATGGGCGGGGGTTGTTTCGCGCGTTCGTGGAGCGCAGCGTCGGCCTGGAGGGTGCTGACCGATGAAGAATCTCCGCCCCGCCCCCGTGCCGCCGACCCCGCGCTGGGTAAAGTTCCGTCCGCACGGAACGCCGCCCCCGCGGCCGGGCAGGAGCGCGACGCGGCCAAGCGCCTGCCACGCCGACACCTGACGATCATTTTTCGCGCCTGACCCGCTTATGGCCGAGTCCTTCCGCACCCGCCTGATGCGCTGGCGGTTCAACCTGCACCCCGCCTACCGACGCAGCGGAGCACGCATCACGTACATCGACGCCAGCGTGCGCGAGGTGCGGGTGCGCCTGCCGCTGTGCCGCGCCACGCGCAACCTCAACGGCACGATCTACGGTGGCAGCATCTATTCGGCGGTCGATCCGCTCCATGCCGTCATGCTCGTGCAACTCCTTGGGCCGCGTGATTACGTCGCGTGGACGAAGGCGGCGCACGTCCGTTTTTTGCGTCAGGCGCGTACGGACCTCCAAGCGTGCGTCACCCTGAGCGACGACGATGTGCGCTCCGTGCGGGAGGAAGCGGCGCGGGCGGGCAAGGTCGAGCGGCGCTACACGGTGGAACTGACCGACACGCACGGCCACGTCTGCGCAGCGTGCGAGATCACCGTGCACATCCACGCGCGGACGGTGCGCGCAAAGGCGGAAGACCCTGCCCGCGCGGCGGTGGCGACGGCTTCGTAGATTTTTGTCCGCCCCATGAACGAGTTTGCTGGCCGCACGATCCTCATCACCGGAGCGAGTCGCGGCATCGGGCGCGCCATCGCGCTGCGCCTCGCGCGCGACGGGGCCAACGTCGCCATCGCCGCCAAGAGCGACGAACCCCACCCCAAGCTGCCCGGCACGATCCACTCGGTCGCCGCGGAGGTGGACGCCGCGGGTGGACATGGACTCGCCGTGCGCCTGGACGTGCGCGACGAGGCGGACGTGGACGCGGCGGTTGCGGCGACGGTGGAGCGTTTCGGCGGGTTGGACGCCGTGGTCAACAACGCCGGGGCTATTGCTTTGACGAACGTGGAGAACACGCCGCCCAAACGCTTCGACCTGATGCAAAGCGTCAATGCACGCGCCGTGTACCTGTGTGCGCGGGCGGCGCTGCCGCACCTGCGGCGCGCGGCGGGGGGCGGGCACGTGTTGAGCCTGTGTCCACCGCTGAACTTCACGGGGGACTGGCTGCGCGACCACGCGCCGTACACCCTGAGCAAGATGGGCATGACGATCCTGTCGCTGGGCATGGCGGAGGAGTTCCGCGCGAGCAGCGTAGCGGTGAACTGCCTGTGGCCGCGCACGCTGGTGGCGACGAGCGCGGTGGAGTTCGCAATTCCCGGCGGCAAGGAATTGTTTGCGCGGGCACGCCGGCCAGAGATCGTTGCGGACGCGTCGGCGGCGATCCTCTCGACGCCCCCGGGTGAGTTGACCGGGCAGTGTTTGCTCGACGAGGATTTCCTGCGGATGCGTGGGGTGGAGGATTTCACGCCGTACGCATGGGACGCGGCGGGAGTGACGGGCGGGCTGCTGCCGGATTTATTCCTGTGAGCAAAACGCAGGAATAACTCGGATTGGTTAGGAGGCAAAGGCTTCAAAGCGGGTGGGCCGAGCCAACCCATTTTTGCACCCGTGAAGCTTCGTGCAACTGGTCCAACAAACACAACAAGAACGGCAGCAGTGTAAACCAGATACGCATCTCGATCAGGTTGGCAAACAACAGGTTCACCACGATGAACGCCAGCAGGAAGGTCGCTACTTGCCACGAACGGCGGTTCCAGGTCGCTCCCAGCAGACAGAAGATCGATCCGAGTAAGATCGTGATCTCCACGAGCGTGGTGCCAGGCGCTTCCGAAACCCGGCGTAAGTTTCGGCGAAACACAAAATGTTGGCCGTCAGCAAGTTCCTGCAACCCGTACGCCCCATGGCTGTCACCGACCTCGCTGACATACCAAGCATGACGCAAGAAGTAAACGCCGCCGTACGCCACTGCCATGAGCGTCACGCCGACTGCCAATCTCCTTCCATCTATCCGGAGGTGTCGCCGGCCCTCGTTTGTGTCCACGCTGACGGCGCTCAGGGCGATCCACAACGCGATGAACTGGACCGACTCACGGTTGAACAGTTCCACCGTGAACAACGCGAGGAGTTGCCACAACGATCCACCGTTGAGGATCGACCAGGCGAACAGCAACATGACACTCAAATCGATGTAATCCCATAAGTAGATCCACCGCTCGTCTTGGTAGACGATGACCAGCAAAGCATAGAGTACCGTGGCCGCGCCGGCATAAAATCGCTCCGGGCGAACGGCGAACAAGTAGAAGCAGATGCTGTTAGCCACAACCAAAGCAAGGAATCCGAAGCCATGGTAGCAGTAGGCGAACGGAAGATGGGTTATCTTAGCGAACAGCGCAACGCTCGCAGGACCTAGGACCCGGTTCTGGAACGCTTGCCACGCAGGATGTCCAGCTAGGATGCCGGCTGCCCCATCAATTTCCAGTTGATTGAACGCTTGGTTTAACCTGTCGATGATTTGGCTTTGCAGAAAGGTGAGCCCCAAGATGAACAGGGCCGTAGAGAAAAGCGGCGTGAACCGACGGGGAAAAGACCGGCCAAGAGCCTGCCGCCGGCTACCCTCCGCAGCCACAGGTGCAGAAGACGGGCCCATGGCTGGCATGTTTTGCGAGGGTAACGCAGCATCCATCAAAATCAACGGCGATCACCTTTACCTTGAGGTACACTGGCCATACGCAGCCAACTGTTCTCGACGGCAAGTGTGTCGCTCGTCAAAGCGAGTAGCATCCCTACCCCGCCAGCCAGCGCAGCACGAAGGGCATCACCAACGCGCCGAGCATCGCCGTGCCGCTCATGCCCAGCGACGCGTAAGCTCCGGCCGCCGGACCGATCTCCAACGCGCGGGCCACGCCGATGCCGTGTGACGTGCAGCCGAGCGCGAGGCCGACGGCGCGTTCGTCGCGGACACGGAGCAGACCAAGAAACGCCGGGCCGACCGTCGCGCCAAGCATCCCGGCGATGAGCGTGCCCGCCATCGCAGCGTCGACGGACACGCCTGCGTCCACGGCGAGCCGGTAGGCCACGGGCGAGGTGATGGACTTCAACGTGCTCCCGGCCACCACCGGCCACACGCGACCGAGGGCCGCGACGCCTGCGGCCATGCTCCCGACCGCCAGACCGAGGCCGAAGGGGAGCATGAGCGCGAGCGTGGCAGCGTTGGCGCGCACGGTGCGGCGCAGCTGGTAGATCGGCACCGCCATGGCGACGACCGCCGGGCCGAGCAGCCAATTGATCCAGTTTGTCGCGGCGCGGAAGGATTCGTAGTGGCGGCCGGTGAGTTCGAGGATGAGCGTCACCGTCAGGATGCCCGTGAAGCCGGGGTGCAGCAGCGGGAAACGCACCCGCAGCGACACCCAGCGGCACAGGAAGTAGACGGCGACCGTCAGGCCGCTCCACAGTAGGACATTCATGGGTTGGTGGTAGTCTGCCGACGCAGGAGAAATTGAGCGAGATACCCCGTGGCGAGCCACAACCCGCACGTCGCCAACGCCACCACACCCGCGAACGCCCCATGGTCCGCCAGCCAGAAATCCCGGTTGTTCAGCGCGTAGACGAAGATCGGCATGAACAGCAGCGGCAACAGCCACAACAACCACCGCGCCGCGCCCTCCACCCAGCGCAGGGGAACCACACCGGTGCCTAGCAACGCCAACAGCAGGAACAACCCGAGCATGTTGCCCGGCAGGATCAGGCCGCACGCCCACTTGACCGCTTCGCCAAGTTCCAGGCAGACGACCAGGATCGCAAAACCCACCGGAAGATGCCACCACGCCGCCGGGTCGGCGGTGGCA
>CAXUIU010000370.1:0-4212 GCA_964250955.1 uncultured Chthoniobacterales bacterium
GCCCGGTCTGCGCGGTGGACCGGGCCTGGGTGGCGGCGGTCAGTTGGGCGTTCGCCGCGGTCAGGTCCGTGCTGGTCTGGGTGACGGCCGTTTGCGCGACCCCCGGACGTTCCGTGGCCTGGATCACGGCCTGGGCGAGCCGGGCGCTGTCGTCCGGCAGCAGCGCCGGCGCTCCCGGGACGACCGACGCATCCTGCCTGGCCTTGGCCGCGGCCAGCGCGTCCGACGCACGTTGCAAATCAAGTTGCGCGAGGCCGGCGGCGGACTGCGCGCGGGCCTGGTCCTGGCGCGCTTTCTGGAGCGTCGCGTTCGCCTCGTCGAGGTTGGTCTGCGCGGTCGTGACGCCGAACTGCTGGTTCTGCCGTGCGGTGGCGGTGTTGGCCTGGAAGAGTTGCAGGTTGGTGTTTTCGACCTGGTCGCTGATCGACTGCTGGCGCAGGAACTCGCGCCGCTGGTTGTTGATGGCGAGGGCTTCGTCCGGGTAGAACTGGGCGTTGGCGCTGCCGGCGAACTGCTGGAAGACCCGTAGCGAGTTCTGTGCGGTGCCCTCGCTGTTGCCGGCCAGGTCGAAGTAGTCGCTGCCCGACTTTTGCAGCCGGAACTCGAACGTGCCGGCCCGCGTGGTCAACGGCTCTTGCAGGTATTTCCCGGTGCTCTTGTCCTGCACGAGGTTGCCCTTGGCGTCGCGCACGTAGCGCAGGGCGGGTTCGGTCAAGGTCGTGGTGCCGTCCTTGGCGACCGTGCCGTCGGGATTACGGGCGGGGACCATCACGTTGGTGGTCGTCTCGGGCGGCGCGAGCACGAGGGAGGAGAGGCTGACGGTGCCCTATTCCTCGACCTGGTCGTGCAGGTCGTCGAGGTGCCTGGCGAACGTCTGGAGGTCCTCCGTCCAGACGGTGGCCGGCGCGGTTTCCTCCGGGCGGGGATCGTGCCGCCTGGGCGGAGCGGGGTCGCCCGCATGCAACGACGAATGGGCGAGAGACCCACAAATGACTAGTACAAATGCCTTGTGCAGGTGCCGCATCGGCAAAGGTTTAAGAAACCTTCATTCGTCAGTCAACCGCGATTTTTCAAGATTTGTCAGACGTACGGGGTGCCTGCCAGGGCGGCTTTCAAGCCGACTGTTCCCTGGTCAACCATCGTGAGGAAGGCGGTGGTCGCTTCCCCCGTGTTCCGACGCCGCCGGAAGGTCCGGTGCGCCTCGATGACGGCTACGGTCCACGTCGCCAGGAACAGGCCGGCCGCCAGATGGGCCGCCGGGTCGTCCGGGGCTCGCCCGACGCCTTCGGCGAGCGCCACCGTGACGACTTGCGCCAACTCGTCCCGGATCGCCCGGGCCCGGGCCTGGAGAGCGACGCTGCCCGCAACCGTTTCGACGAAGCCCAGGCTCCGCGCGGAGAATTCGACTAGCGGGCTTCGTTCGGCGACCAATCGATGGGCGAGCAGGCGCAACGTCTCGACCGGCGCGACGCGGGGATCACGTCGCCGCAGGGTCTCGCGCAAGAGTTCGCGGCCCTCCTCGTCGCGGTCGAAGAGCAGGTCTTCCTTGCGGGGGAAGTGGTTGAACACGGTCATGCGCCCCACGTCGGCCGCCGCCGCGATCTCGTTCACCGTCACCCGGTCGAAGCCCCGTTCCAAAAAGAGCCGCGTGGCGACATCGGAGATGCCTTGCCGCGTGGCGAGACGCTTCCGGGAGCGGCGGTCGGACGGTGGCGGCATGCCCCAGAGGATAACACACTTGTATATATACTGAGTATATATTAATACTTGGTATATGAATGAGTTTGTTGACGTGGTGGTGGTGGGAGCTGGGCCGGTCGGATGGCTGACCGCCATCGAGTTGACCCTGGGCGGCGCGCGCGTCCTCGTGCTGGAGCGTCTGGAGGCTCCGAGCACGGTCACCAAGGCGCTAGGCATCGGCCCGCTGGGAAGCGAGGGGTTGCAGCGTCGCGGGATGGCTGCGGCCCTCACCGCTGCCGAAACGCGCAACCTCGCGGTGATCAGGACGTTCATGGAGCAGAGCGGCACGGACGCCGGCGGTCGCTCCCGGTTCGGCGGTCATTTCGGCGGCCTGACCCTGATCCGCAAAGAAGCGCAGAAGGAACCGTCGCGGCATGCCCGTCTGATGGATCAACCGGCCGTCGAGGCCATGCTGGCCGAGCGCGCCCGCTCCCTCGGGATCACCTTGCGGCGCGGGTGTGAGGTGACGGGCTTCGTCCAGGGGGAGGAAGGTGTGGACGTGAGTTGGGTGGGTCCGACCAGCGAGGGCTGCACCCGTTGCGCCTACCTGGTGGGCTGCGACGGGGGGCGCAGCCCGGTCCGCAAGCTGGCCGGTTTCGCGTTCCCCGGCACGCCGCCCACGTTGACGATGTACACGGCCGTCGTCGAGATTGACCACCCCGAACGCCTGCGGCCGGTCGGTTGGCGTCGGACCTCGGGCGGTGTGTTCGCCTACGGACCCTTCCCGGGTCGGGTGTTCCTGCTGGACTTCAGCGGTCCGCCGAAGGATCGGCAGGCTCCGGTCACCCGGGAGGAGATCGAAGGGGTCCTGCGCCGGGTCAGCGGGGAGGATGTCCGGGTGGAGGCGCTCGCCAGCGGGAGCCGCTGGACGGACAACACGCGGCTGGCTGACACCTACCGCCAGGGCAGGGTGCTGCTGGCGGGCGACGCCGCGCACGTGCATTCGCCCTTCGGCGGTCAGGGCCTGAGCCTCGGGTTGGTGGACGCCGCCAACCTCGGCTGGAAACTCGCGGCGGTCGTCCGCGGCGAGATGCCGGAGGGTCTGCTCGACACCTACACGGCCGAGCGGCGGCCCGTCGCGGAAGCCGTCTTGGCGAACACCCTGGCCCAGACCGCCATCATGCGGCCCGACCCGCAGTCGGGCGCCATGCGCGACATCGTGGCGAGGCTCATGGGGCTCGACGATGTCAACCGGGTCATCGGCGAGATGATGAGCGGACTCGGCGTTCGCTACGATCTCGGCTCCGAGCGGGACGAGGTCGGACGCCTGCTCGGCGACCGGCCGGTCGGTGATGGTGACGTTTCGCTCTACGACCTGATGCAAGACGGCGGGGGAGTGTTCCTCGAAGCCTCCCGCGAGGGGAAGGCTTCCGGGCTCGTGGCGGCCCGGACGCCGAGGGTCCGTTGTGCCGCGGTCGGGACCGGGCCGTCGTTGCTGATTCGTCCCGACGCCTGCGTGGCGTGGGCCGGCGAGGACGACCGCGCCGACGGACTGGAGGAAGCACTCTATCGCTGGTTCTAAGTAGCTTAGCTTCTCCCACCTTCCGCCTTCGTCATTCGTCATCACTTGGCAGGCGGTCTCGACGGGTACATCCGCACCAGCACCCGCGGCAACTCCTGCTGCACGAAGTCCCGGGCGGTGCCGTGCGCGAACAGGTGCGTCCCCTTCTCCGCGAGCACCAGGTGCGCGAGGCCGTGCACCGTGGACATGGCCCCGAAGAAATCGGCGGCATCCTCGAAGCAGTCCAGGTCCATTTCGGCCTTGCCGTGGTAGGCAGCCACGGCGGCGTCGAACCGCGTGCCCGGCTTCAGACGCGTCTCCTCGTAGCGGGAGTGCTCGCGGTCGACGAGATCGTGGCGGAACATCAGTCGGAAGTGCCCGGGATGGTCGAGCGCGAAGGTGACGAACGCGAGGCTCAAAGCGCGCAGGTCCTGCGCCGCGTCGCCCGAATGACCGGCTGCCTCCAGGTACTGCCCGAGCCGTTCGTAGGCGAGGAGGGCGACCTCGGTGAGTAGTCCTTTCGTGCTGCCGAAATGGTGCGCCGGGGCGCTCGGGGACACGTCGGCGCGCTTGGCCGCGGCGCGCAAAGAGAAACCTTCGATGCCGTCTGCGGCGATGATCTCGTCCGCCGCCCGGATCAGGGCGGCGCGCAGGTCGCCGTGGTGGTAGGTCGCTCTTGCCCGACGCTTTGGTGGCTTTATCTTGACGGTGTCCAAACTTGATCTTGACATGGTTCAGATGGCGGGGTTACGTCCACGATGCCTGATCCAAGATTTACCACGCCATCCGAAGACGCTCCCACGAAAAAGACCTGGTTCATCACCGGCGCCTCTCGCGGCTTCGGCCGGACCTGGACCGAGGCCGCCCTCCGGCGCGGCGCCCGGGTCGCCGCCCCCGCCCGCGCCGCCGCCCGCCGCGTCGCGCTGCCCGCCCGCTTCGGCGCCGCCGTGCTCCCCCAGGCCCATGACGTG
>CAXUIU010000371.1:0-4208 GCA_964250955.1 uncultured Chthoniobacterales bacterium
ATTCGTAATCAGCAGGTCATGGGTTCGAATCCCATCGTTGGCTCACTCGAAGCAAGGCATTTACGCGAACTGTTGTTCGGGTGCGCCATCTTGCTTGGACACTTCTTGGACACTTTTTGCATCCAAGTTGGTAGGGAGAGCAGAGTGTCCGATCAGTTGCTTACTTCTTTGTGAGGAAGCTGTTGCTAAGAAGAATGCCAACGGCCTTGCGGCAGCCGCTTTGCTGACCTTGCCAAGGGTCGACGAGAACAGCAGCAACGGCACGCTTTGTCCAAGGGAGCTAGCACACCGTTGGCTGCGGCTGCAAGATCACTGAAGTGCGTCAAAGAGGTACAACGTTTCCCTCACAAACTTTACGAGCCAGATTGTGACGGGATTGTGACCGCATGGCATCCCTCCGAAAAGACCCGCGCGGAAAATCACCTTTCTGGTACGCTTGCATCTCCGTTCCCGGCAAAGGACAAACGCAACGCAGCACCAAGATCCAAGCGACGCACCGCTTTGGAGATAGCCAAGTTGGCCTCGGGATTAGCACAGACGTGACAGTCGCCGTACCTGTCTAATGAACGGTCCAGTACCAAAAACCACCGTTTTTTGACGTAGCGTAATCATGAGCGCGGTTTGGCGAAGGCGTCCGTGCGTGCTGATGGAACGATCCGGGTGTCACATGGCTCGCACAAGGTGGGCATGCTGGTCAGTAGACCGTGCCCGGGTTATCCACCTGGCACTGTACAGGACGTCGCTGCCGATCTGCCGGGCTTGGACGTTGCGCCGCTCGTTTACCGTCTGATCGTGGCTTAGGACCCTGTCCCTGTCTTGAACGCTTTGACCTGCGCGGTGATGGCACGCTCCGTCGGCAGGCGCTCAATGGATGACGCGCCGAAGAAGCCGTTGATCTCGGGCATGCGCGCCAGCGCGCCGGCCACGTTCTCCGGCTCGTCGAAGGGTCCGCCATGACAGATGACCAGCAGGTCTTCGCGGACCGTGCGTCCAGCCGCGGCGATCTCCTGTACCCTCTCGATAGCTTCATCCAGGCTCAGCGCCACCGCCGCGCCGATGGTCCCGGCCGTGGTCAGCCCGACGTGGGCCACCAACTGGTCGGCGCCCGCCCTAGCCATCGCCCTGGCCTGCTCGGCATCGAACACGTAAGGCGAGGTGAAGAGATCCTGCCGGTGCGCCTCGCGGATCATCTCGACTTCCTTGTCAAAGCCCATGCCGGTGCCCTCCAGGTTGGCGCGGAAGCTGCCGTCGATCAGCCCCACGGTCGGGAAGTTTTGCACGCCCGAGAACCCTGCTTCCCGCAACTGGGTCAGGAAGCGCGGCATCAAACGAAAGGGGTCGGTGCCGCACACCCCCGCCAACACGGGGATGTCCTTGACCACCGGCAACACCTCGGCGGCCATCTCCATGACGATGGCGTTGGCGTCGCCGTAGGGCATCAGCCCCGCCAGCGAGCCGCGTCCGGCCATGCGGTAGCGGCCCGAGTTGTAGATGATGAGCAGATCGGCCCCACCCGCCTCCGCGCACTTGGCGGAGAGGCCGGTGCCCGCTCCGCAGCCGACGATGGGCACGCCCCGGCTGATTTGCTGTTGCAGCCTGCGCAGCACTTCCTGTCTGTTCATAAGGTTCTTGGAAGGGATCTGGGCAGAGGGGCTTACCGCAGCATCTGCAACATCTGTTTGGCTACCTCGACCGCAAACTCCGGGTCGTTGATATAATGATCGACCTCCAGGATCGGGATACTTTCCCGCACGCCGGCGCGGATAGCTTCAAAGCAGGCGCGGTCCGCCGCCGGGTCCCAGAAGGCGCTTCCTTCCGCGTCGAGCACGGACACTCCGCGTTTGGGGATGAGCACTGCGACCGGCCCGGTAGCGGCGTTGGCTGCCACCGCAAGCCGGCGTCCGATCTCCTGGTTCTCCGCCACGTTCGTGCGCAGGAGCGTCATGTTCGGGTTCCAACGGTACAGGGTGCGTTTCTGGTACGCTTGGGGCATGGAGTCGACGCTCCAGAAATTGGCCATGTCCACGCAGCCGGGCACCAGCACCGTGGGCAGTCCTGTGCGCGGGGCTGCCAGGCCGCGCTCTGGCCCCGCGTCCATCACCCCGCCGCAGACGTTGTCGGCCAACTCGGTCGTGGTCACGTCGAGCAGCCCGACGACGAGGCCGTCGGCCACCAGGGTTTCCATGGTGCGACCGCCTATGCCGGTGGCGTGGAAAACAAGCACCTCGAACCCGTGCCGTTCCATCTCCGCTTTGACCGCGGTCACGCACGGGGTCGTGCTGCCAAACATCGAGGCCGCTAAGATCGGCTTGTCCTCGCCGGTGGGCAGCGGGGTCGCGCGCACCATCCCGGCCATGGCGTGCGCGGCGTTAGAGTAGATGAGCTTGCTGACGCGGTTCAAGCCCGCCACGTCCACGACCGAGGGAAAGAACACGATGTCCTTGCCGCCGGTGTAGGCGCTCACGTCGCCGCCGCCCACCGTGGACACCATGACCTTGGGCACGCCGACAGGCAGCGCGCGCATGGCGGCTGTGGCGATGGCCGTGCCACCCGATCCGCCCATGCCGAACACCCCGGCGATCTGCCCTTGTTGGTGAAGTCGGCGGACGATCTCCACGGCCCCGTCAGTCATGGCTTGCATGGCGCGGTCCTTCTGCTCGCCGGAACGGAAGTCGGCGAGGTCGGCGTGGGCCGCGGCAGCGACCTCGGCGCGGGAGACATCCGGCGCGAATGCCGGCTCGGCGATGGTGCCCACGTCCACGACCAGGGTCTCGACGCCGGTTGCCCCTAAGAGATCGCGCACGAAGAGGAAGTCGGCGCCCTTGGTGTCGAGCGTGCCGAGCAGAACAACCTTGCCGCTCAAGGCTGCACCCTCCTTTGCATCGGAGGACGGCAGACCGGAACCGCGGGGTGCCAAGCGACGACGCGGAAGGTAGTCGGAGCAGGATAGGGTGCTGGAAGGTTCATCGAGGGGAGAGGGCAACAATGCGGCGGGTGAGGCTTCACATTGCGGTGCCCAGCTTGGGGTGGTGCTCGCCAGAAGGCAAGCAGATGCTGCTGCTCGGGCCTGACGACCCGGACACAGGAGAGCACGGCGCCTCGGTGCGGCAAAGGATTGAGGTTGTGTGAAAACGCTCCCTTTTGCTGAGGTGGGTTGGTAGGATCAGCGATGCGTCACATCTTGGGCCGCGACCGCGCGCAGAGACTGCTGTTGCCCACCTCGGTGGAGGGGAGCGTTCTCACACAACCTCCGAGGTTTTTTGACAAAGGAGACAGGAGTAATGGCTTGCTTCAGAAAGCTAGCCGCCGGATAAGATCGGGCGCCAACCGCATCACCTCACAGCACTACGGCGACAAGAAACCTGGGATCACCTAACCGCCACCCGGCTCTTTTGGCCAACAGAACCGCTTGGAGTTTCCCCACAAGCCCGAGAGATACCAACCGCAACATTGTTCCCGGTGCACCACGTTCAAACTTCGATTCGCTACTGTAGCGAACGACGGCAAATCTAAAACCAGCTCTGAAAAGTTGACCCCATGCACAGAGCGGCTCATCTCTAGAGAACCATTAGGGGGTTGGGTTAGGAAGACGGGGCTCAAAAATTGCTTCGCTGATTTGGCGTGACAAGAGCGACGACGTTTGTCGGATTCTCCAAACGACTTAGGTCTCCCTTGGAGAGGGGAATAAACCCTACGAGAGTTCGGGTTTGGCTTCAGAGGACGCGTTTTTCCACGTTGGTGGTCAGACTCGTGCTGATGCTGCTACCTTGGTCGGGTGTCATCGTGGTCGCGCGGCAAGCACAGGCCCTCGATCCCCACCGGGCGCTCGCGCAGTATGGCCGGCAGCAATGGGGGCCTGAGAATGGACTGCCTAGCGGCAGCATCCTCAGTGTCGTTCAGTCCAGCGACGGGTACCTATGGCTGGGCACCGAAGCGGGGTTGGTGCGCTTCGACGGATTGCGGGCCAAAGTCTTCGACCAAACCAGCAATCCCGAGTTGGGCAACAGCTTTATCTTTGTCGTGGCAGCGGACCCCCTCCGGCCCGGCAGCCTGCTCGTAGGCAACTACACCGGCGTGTTTGGTTTCCAAGGAGATGTGGCCCAGCCGCTTTCGCTGACGGCGACGACGAGCGCCACGACGACGGCAGCAGACCCGGCGACCGTGGGTCGTTCGGTGCGTGCCGTCAACCGGGATGAATCCAACGGCAC
>CAXUIU010000372.1:0-4206 GCA_964250955.1 uncultured Chthoniobacterales bacterium
GTGCCCGCGCCGGCGAAGTACAGGCCGCGCACGTCCTCGCTGACGTTGTGCGGACGGAACCACGCGCTCTGCGTCAACACCGGCTCGAACTGGAACGCGCTCCCGCGGTATGCGTCCAAATCCGTCTCGAAGTCCAACGGCGTCATGATGCGCTTCGTGACGATGTGCTTGCGCAAGTCGGGGCAAACGGCGGGGATTTCGAGCGAAGCGAGAACCGCGTCCGCGTACTGCTCTTTCACGACGTTCCAATCCGCTTTGCCGAGGAGGTTCGGTACGGGTGAGAGGACGTAGAAACACTCTCCGCCGGGCGGGGCCAAGGTTGGGTCGGTCCGCGTGGGCGCGTGCAGGTAGAGCGAGAAATCCTCCGCGAGGTGCTTGCGGCCAAAGATGTCGTGCAGCAGTGCCTTGTAGCGTTCCGTCAGGATAATAGTGTGATGCGCCAAGTTCGGGTACGTCCGGTCCGTGCCGAAGTACACGACGAACAAGCGCATCGAATAGCGCTTCCGTGCCTGCTTGCGGTCGGTCCACTTCCGGCGAGCGGCACTGGGCAGGAGCTTGCGGTATGTGTTCGCCACGTCGCCGTTGGAGACAACTACCTCCGCGGGGAAACGCCGACCATCGGCGAGACGCACACCGCGGACGGCCTGATCGGCGGTCACTTCGATCTCCTCGGCGCGGGCGTTGAGGTGCAAGCGGCCACCCATTTCGGCGAACATGTCCAGCAGCCCCGTGACGATGGCCCCCGTGCCACCCATCGCAAAGTGGACGCCCCACTTGCGCTCAAGGTAATGGATCATCGAGTAGATCGAACTCGACTGGAAGGGGTTCCCGCCGATGAGCAGCGGGTGGAAGCTGAACACCTGACGCAACGCCGGGTCTTTGATGAAACTGGACACCAGCTGGTAGACAGACTTGTGCGACTGCAAGCGCACGAGGTCGGGCGCGATTTTGAGCATGTCCCACAACCGGGTGAACGGTTGGTCGGCCAGATCCGTGAACGCCCGGTCGAAGATGGCGCGGGAGCGTTCGACGAAGCGCAGGTAGCCCGGCACGTCGTCGGGGTTGAACTTCTTGATCTCCGCGATGATCTCCTGTTCGTCCCCGGTGTAGTTAAACACTCGCCCGTCGTGGAAGACAATCCGGTAAAACGGGTTGCACGGTACGATCTTGACGTAATCTTCCGTCCGCTTGCCGCCGAGCGCGAAGAGTTCGTCGATGAGGAAGGGCGCGGTGACGATGGTCGGACCGGCGTCGAAGGTGAAGCCGTCCTGCCGGTAGACGTACGCGCGTCCACCGGGCTGGTCGCGCATTTCAAGCAGGTCCACGTCGTAGCCACGCGCCTGCAAGCGGATGGCCGAGGCGATGCCGCCGAAGCCGCTGCCGATGACGACGGCGCGGGGACGAACGTTGCCGGCGACGCGCGCGGGCGGGTTTTCGGTGGAAGCAGCAGAGATCATTCTATTAAATTTAACCGTGGGTGCGGACTTTTTCCACCCCGCCGGCCACGCCGCGCACGAGCCGGATCAAGCCGAGGAGACGTTCCTGAACCTTGGGCGCGAAGCGTGATCGCAGAATTTCTGCGTCGGCTTGGGCGAAGAGTTCGTCCATGCGGCGGCCGAGCACGCGCACCGCGCCGCTCTTGGCGATGAGGTCGCGCACGCGGGAGACCGTGCCCTCGGACGGGCCGCATGCGGTGAAGCAAAGCTGGAGCATCCCGCGGTCGGTTTCGTTGAGCAGGTCGAAGGCCGTGCGCATGAGGAGCGTCTTTTTGCCTTCGAGGATGTCGGCGGGGACCTCGGCGTCGGACCGCTCGAAGCGCGCGAATTCTACGAGGTCGTTTTGCACCTGGAACGCCAACCCCGCCGGCCGGGCAACCCGCGCGAGGGTCTCTACGTCGTTGGCATCCGCGCCGTGCAGGACGGCGGCCATCGCCAGCGGGCACTCGATGGTGTAGCGCGTGGTTTTGAGCAGATACATCTGCTCGATCTCGGCGACCCCAACCTTCGCCACGTCGCGGGTGCCGTAGAGGATGTCGGCGGCCTCGCCGAAACCGGTCTCGACCATGCAGCCAAGCAGCAGCGAGCCGAGCCGCGCGACCGTCGCGGGCGGCGCGACCGTGGATTCCAGCAAACTTTTCTGCGCGAGGGCGAAGAGTACGTCGCCCAGGACGAGGGAGAGGTTAGAGCCAGCGCGGTGTCGGTCGGTGAACGACGGCAGCCGCCCCTCGATGGCGCGGTGGAGCGTCGGCAGACCCCGGCGAGTCTCCGAGCGGTCGATGATGTCGTCGTGGATCAGGATGAAGGCGTGGAGCAGTTCCAAGCTGACGGCCACGGCGAGCCCGTCGCGCTTTTCGCTGCCCTCGGGCGCGAACACTCGTTCCGCCAGGAGGAAGAGCAACGGGCGCAACCGCTTCCCTGGACGCAGCACGAAGTCGGTCAGGTCGTCGTAGAGCGCGCCGAGCGCCGGCCGGCGCAGGTAGTCAGCGCGCTGGGAAGCGAGGTAGTCACGCAGGCGGGCGTCGATGCGCACGCGCATTTCATCGAACCCGCCGTCGACCCATGGCACGGTGTCAGAAGACGGGTAAAGCAGAGGTCCGGACACGGTGGGGGTACGCGGTGTGTTCATTTCCGGATGCCGGACGGGTGGTTTCAGGTTAGGAGTTAACGAAGAAACCCAGCCATGTCATTCGCTAAGATTTTCTCTGATCCGAGCTTTGTCCAGTCACCGGCCGTGCGCGGGTTCCGGCGGCTGCTGGAACCGTGCGGCGATGGGGCGCTGGAGACGCTGGCCGCAAGGTCGCAGGCGCTGACGCACAAGCACTTCGGGCGCACGATGCGGCTCTTCGCCCCGCTGTACCTGTCGAACGAGTGCATCAACAACTGCAAGTACTGCGGCTTCTCGCGTGACAACCCGATTCTGCGGGTGACTCTGCCCGTGGCGGAAGTCGTGCGGGAGGCGCGACACCTGCACGCGGAGGGGTTTCGCAACATCCTGCTCGTCGCGGGCGAGCACCCGAAGTTCGTCTCCAACGGCTACCTGGAGGACTGCGTGCGCGCCGTGCGCGAGGCGGCGGGCGTGCCGGCGGTGTCGCTGGAGGTCGGGCCGATGGAAACGGAGGAATACCGTCCGCTGGTGGCGGCCGGTGCGGAAGGGCTCGTCGTCTACCAGGAAACGTACCAGCGGGAAGTTTACGCGGAAATGCACACCGCCGGGCCCAAGCGCGACTTCGACTGGCGGCTGGACTGCCCGGAGCGCGCGTATGCGGCGGGGTTCCGGCGGCTGGGCGTGGGGGCGCTCTTCGGGTTGTGCGACTGGCGCGAGGAGGCGGTCGCGTTAGCGGCGCACGTCGATCACCTTTTGCGGCGCTGCTGGACCGCGCACGTCACCGTGAGTCTGCCGCGGCTGCGGCCGGCGGCGGGGGGATTCGAGCCGCAGTACTCCCTCGGCGACCGGGAACTGGTGCAACTGCTCTGCGCGTTGCGAGTGACGTTCCCGCAGATCGGGCTGGTGCTCTCGACCCGCGAAGCGCCGGCGTTGCGCGACGCGCTGATCCCGCTTGGCGTCACGTCCATGAGCGCCGGCAGCCACACCGAACCGGGCGGCTACACCGGCGCGGGCCGCGATGACCTGCACCTCACCGTGCGCGGGCGGCGCTGCGAGACGGACGCCGCGCAAGCCGTCGGCGCACAGGCAGAAGGCCAGTTTGACATTGCCGACAACCGCAGCCCGCGCGAGGTCGCAGAGACGCTCCGCACGCGGCACGGTTTGGAACCCGTGTGGAAGGACTGGGATATGGCGTTGGCGGACGGCGTCTAGCATCATGGAAGACGGTCAGACGATCACGGTCACCCTTAACGGCGACCCGCGTACGTTGCCGGCTAGAACGGAGCTACTCGCGTTGATCGAGAGCCTTGACTTGCCGGCGCAAGGCGTCCTGATCGAGCACAACGGCACGGCGCTGTTGCGCGACGAATGGCTGAGTGTGCGGCTCGCCGAGGGTGACCGGTTGGAGATCCTGCGGGTCGTCGCGGGCGGCTAGAACGCGCGCCGCAGATTTCTAGAGCGGGAAAATCTGGGGACTGCCTCGGAGAGGCATCCCTACCTTGGGACAACCGACCGCTTGCAGCGGCCGGATTCGCGGTCAAGTCGATTGCCGCGCCTTGTCCGCGAACGCCTGCGCCTGGAGACCGAGTTCGGCGGCCTTGA
>CAXUIU010000373.1:0-4188 GCA_964250955.1 uncultured Chthoniobacterales bacterium
GCCTTAACGCCGCTTCGGGTTTGGATTGGGGTAGAGAAACGGATCAGTGTTTGGGTTGCTCGACGTATCGCGGTTTCCCGCCGGCACAAAAGCGCCGGTTTCTGACCGGGCCGGGAGACTGGCATCTCCCCCACCAGATCGAGCGAGTGCATGGAAGGAAGCGGCAACGAGGATCAAGCTGCCGTAAGTTTACGCTGACTCCGAACGCCAGTGGTATCCGTAGACCTACGTATTTTTTCTAAGTAGTCCTACGTAGGGAATCTGGGCGGCAAGTGGCCTGCAACCGTGATGAGCGAGCGGGCAAACGGCACCGTTCTCTTGGCAAACAGAACCCTGCACAAACTGGCGCGAGCCTCGGGCCAAGCTGGCTTCAAACCTGGTGCTCGCGTACCATCGACGATCTGAGATCCTCCCAAGCGTGTTAGGAGATCAGCTCCAACAACCCTCCGTTGGTGCAACGCTGGCCTTTTTGGCGGTGCTGAAGCATCAAAGGACAGTTTTTTGACGAAGTGCGCGAAGGATTGAGGCGGGATCGGTATATCCCTGCTCATGCGGCTTGTCTTGCTGGTACTACGACCGTTATAGAGTTTCTCACCAGGTCAGAGACTTTTGGAAGGCGTCTTTCTACCGACGCTAGGAGCTTGCAAGCGGTGGGATTTACCCCGTCTCGTCGGATTGAACCGCGCTGCGCTTGCGCGCTGTCTCCCGGCTGGGCGGCACGCCAAAGAAGCGGCGGTACTCGCGGCTGAACTGCGAGGCGCTCCCGTAACCCACCTCGAAGCCCACCCCGGCGGCGTCGGCCGGCGTGGAGAGCAACCGGCGGCGCGCCTCCTGCAAGCGCAGGCGCTTCTGGAACTGGAGCGGGCTCATGGCCGTCACCGCGCGGAAATGCCGGTGAAAGGAGGGTTCGCTCATCCCGGCGAGTTCAGCCAACTCGCCGATGCGGATAGGCTGCTCGTAGCGGCAGCGGATCGCGTGAATAGAACGGCCGATCTGCGCCAACTGGCTGGCGGGCCTCGCCAACTGGCGCAGCATCGCCCCACGGGCACCGAGCAGCAGACGGTAGTGGATCTCGCGCTCGATGAGCGGGGCCAGCACGGGCACGTCCTGCGGCTGATCCAAAAGGCGCAGCAGGCGCAGGATCGGATCGAGCAGATCTGATCCCAGCGCGTTGACCTCCATGGCCTTTGCTACTCCCCGGCCGACCGCCGTCGGCGGCACGTCCAGCAACAGGTTCGTCAGGAGGCGGGGATCAAGCGCCAAGGTCAAACCGAGGCTAGGAGCTTCGATGACTTGCCCGGTGACCGGCAGATCGACCGAGGAGACCAGATACGTGGCCGGATCGTAATCGAACGTTTCGTCGCCCAGAAAGATGCGCTTGCGGCCCTCGGCTACGACGCACATCAACGGATGGTAGATGTTTGCGACCGGCTCGGTGGCGACCGGTGAGCGTGAGAGAACCAGCGATGGGAGGATTGTCGTGGCGTAAGGGCCACGACAATGACGGTCAATCAGGGTGCGTAGTTCGTTGAGCATCTCCATCGCAGACATTCTCCTTGCCGAAGGTGCCGCCAAACGCGGTTAAGCTGTAAAGAACGGAAAACTAGCGCGCCTGATCCCTTTAGGCAAGAAACTGAGCGGAATGCTATAGGGGTCTATTCGGGTTGCTCGTAGGGTTCCGCTCCCTATGACCAACATGAACTATCAACTCCTGGGTCGCAGCGGCCTGCGTGTCTCCGACCTGTGCCTGGGCACCATGACCTTCGGCGAAGACTGGGGCTGGGGATCGTCCAAGGACGAAGCCCACAAGATCTACGACGCCTACCGCGAGGCCGGCGGCAACTTCATCGACACGGCTAACCTCTACACGGGCGGCAACAGCGAGGCGATGGTCGGCGAGTTCATCGCCCCGCACCGCGGCGAGATCGTGCTGGCCACCAAGTACACCCTCGGCTTTCCGGGTCGCGGGCCGAACGCGGCGGGCAACGCGCGCAAAAACATGGTGCAGGAAGTCGAAGCGAGCCTCAAGCGCCTGGGCACGGATTACCTCGACCTCTACTGGCTGCACGCCTGGGACGGGCTGACCCCTGCCGAGGAAGTGATGCGCGCCTTCGACGACCTCGTGCGCGCGGGCAAGGTGCTCTACGTGGGGATCTCGGATTCGCCCGCCTGGGTGGTGGCGCAATCCAACACCTTAGCCGAACTGCGCGGCTGGACGCGCTACGTCGGCCTACAGATCGAGTACAGCTTGCTCGAACGCACCGTCGAGCGCGAACTCCTGCCGATGGCCAAGAGCCAGGAACTGACGGTGCTAGCCTGGGGGCCGTTGAAGGGCGGCCTGCTCACGGGCAAGTACCTGGCAAGCGGAGCCGACGCTGTTGCCGGGGCCGATGCGCGCTTCCACTCCGCCATGATGAAGGGCGGCGACACGCTGGACGAAGCCGGGACGCAAACCGTGCAGGCGACCGTGGCGCTGGCCAAGGAGTTGGGCGTTCCCCCGGCGCAGGTCGCCCTGGCCTGGCTGCGTCACCGCCCGGTGCCGGTGATCCCCATCGTCGGCGCGCGCAAGCTCAGCCAGCTCGAAGACAACGTCGGCAGCCTGAACCTCACCCTCACCACCGAACAACTCGCCCGCCTAGACGCGGTCAGCGCCAAGCCCAAGGGGTTCCCGCACGATTTCCTGGAGGGGGCACCCATGCGCGCGGTCGTGCACGGCGGCTTGTTCGAACGGATCAAAGCCTGATCCCCAGACGTCCGACAAAATTCCTCCTTCCTTCCACCCACCGCTTCCATGCCCGACCTGCCTCTCTCCGACAAACTCGCCCTCGTCACCGGAGGGTCCGGCGGCATCGGTTCCGCCGTCGCTCGCCGCCTCGCGCGGGACGGTGCCCGCGTGCTCGTACACTATGGCTCCGGCCGCCGGGGGGCGGAGGCCGTGGTCGCTTCCATCCGGGAAGCGGGCGGCGAGGCGGAGGCGCTCGGCGCGGACCTCGACCGCCACGACGGGCCGCAGCAGTTGATCGTCCAACTCGACGGTGCGTTCGGCGGACGGTTCGCGGGCCGCTTGGACGTGCTGGTCAACAACGCGGGCACCTTCGCTTTCGGCGGCCTGCTCGACGCCACCGACGAGGACTTCGACCGGCTTTTTGCCGTCAACGTGCGCGCCGCCTTCCAACTGGCGCGGGAAGGGGCTCGGCGCATGGCGAAAACGGGCTGGGGCCGCATCATCAACATGGGTTCGGTCTTCGGCCACGGAGCCTACGAAGCGGGCTTGAGCACGTACTGCGGCACCAAGTTCGCCGTGCAGGGATTGACTCGCGGCTGGTCGCGCGACGCGGGGCCGCTGGGGATCACGGTCAACAACGTCCAACCCGCCCTGATCCAGCCGGAGCCGCACCCCACGGGCGGACCGCTCATCGACGCGATGAACAAGCACACCAGCGTGGGCCGCCTGGGCAGGCCCGATGACATCGCCGAAGCGGTGGCGTTCCTGGCGAGTCCGAAAGCCGGGTTCGTCAACGGGGCCAACTTCACCGTGGACGGCGGCTGGAGCGCGTGAGGACGACACCGAAACCAGTGTCCCGCTCATTCCGGCGCATCGTCGCGGTGGCGTGGACCCTCGCCGCGAGCGACTTAGCCTAGCCCGGGCTGGTCTCCGGCCAGCAGGACGGCCCGCCGCCGGCCCAGAGCGCGCCCTTCGACTTCCGGGGCCGCTTCCTCGTCTCCGTCTCGGACGCGGACATGCTGCCCTCGGCCTACATGGACGGCAAGTTCGGTCCGTTCGACGGTGCCGACGCCCTCTCGGTGATCCGCCTGAACCGCCCGGAGCACGAACTGCGCGCCGTCGAGACGCCCGTGTCCAACTCGGTGACGGGTCCGCCCGCCTGCGTGGCCGTCACGCCCGACGGCCGCTACGCCGTGGTCGTTGAGACGCGCGGCCCCCGGCTCCCAGGCAAGGCGGACGCCCGCTTTGGCGACCAGCCGCTCGGCCGCGAGATCGCCGTGGTCGACCTGACCGACCCCGACCGGCCGCAGGTGGTCCAGCGCCTGCAAAGTTTCGAGTACCCTTCCTCGGTCTCAATCAACGCGGCGGGCACGCTCGTCGCGGTGTCCTACGACCGCCACAGCGCGGGCGGGACCACGCCGCTGGCCATCCACCGCTTTCGGGATGGCCGCCTGTCCGCGCCC
>CAXUIU010000374.1:0-4185 GCA_964250955.1 uncultured Chthoniobacterales bacterium
GAGCGTGACGGCGGGTTGGGGGGGTAGCGCGCGCAAAAGTTCCGCGACGGGCCGCCTCTGGCCGGGCACGACGAAGTCCGGGCGGATGGCGGCCAGCGGGGCGAGCACGAAGCGTCGTTGACCCAGGCGCGGGTGGGGAAGCGTCAACTCGGGCCGGTCAGCGCGCAGGCTGCCCGCGTAGAGAATGTCCAGGTCCACCGTGCGCGGCGCGTGGCGCGGGTAGCGCGTGGGCCGTCCCAGCGCGCTCTCGATGCCGCGCAATTCAGCCAGGAAGTCCGTCGGTGAAAATGGCTCGCGGCACGTGACCTCGACCACCGTGTTCAAGAACGCCCGTGTGCCCGGCACGCAGTCCACGGGTTCTGTCTCGTACACCGGCGCGCTCAGGGCGGCCGGTTCGCGGCAGATGGTCGGGAGGTCCATGATACGTTGGCGTGCGGCCTGGAGGTTTTGCAGCCGGTCGCCTTCGTTGGAGCCGAGGGCGACCCCTACCGGGATGGTGTTCAACGGATGAAGTACCCGCACACCTTCCACTGGCCGTCGGGGTCGAGGGTGACGGTGAGCGTCTCGATGGCAGCCGGTTTTTTCTCGAACGCCGTGTCGAAGTGCAGCACGACGTACTGGCCGTCCGGTGCGCCGTTCATCTTGGGACTGAACTTGCTGTCCTTGAGCCGGCGCGAGCCCACCTTGCCGAGCGGGCTACGGCCGGCGGTGACGAGCTTGACCCATTGTTCCCGGGTGATGAGATGCTGGAAGATGCCCGCTGCCCCCGAGTACGCGTTGTCGTAGCGGGCATCGTCGGTAAGTGCCAGCCACACCTCGCCGGCCGACTGCGCGGCGGTTTCGCCGCCAGTCTGGATCGCGGCCGTCGGCGCCGGCGCGGCGTCCTGCGCAAGGAGGCTGCCGGCCGACCACGCGAGGATCATCAGCAGGCCGCACAGCGGAAGGAGGATGAAACGTTTCATGGCTCGGGGCTGGCGCGCAAACCTAACACATCCTCCATGTCGTACAACGCCGGCGCGCGCCCTGCCAACCACGCCGCTGCACGCAGGGCGCCGGCGGCGAACGTTTCCCGACTGGCCGCACGGTGGACGAGTTCCACGCGCTCGCCCGCGTCGGCGAAAAGCACGGTGTGCTCGCCCACCACGTCGCCTCCAAGCACGGCGTGGACGCCGATCTCACCCGGCGTCCGCGCGCCGACGAGCCCCTCGCGTCCGTGGCGCGTGTCGTCGCCGTAGTCCAGGCCACGCACCTCCGCGAGAATTTCGGCCAGGCGGCGGGCGGTGCCGCTGGGAGCGTCTTTTTTGAGCCGGTGATGCACCTCGACCACCTCCAGGTCGAACGTCGGCCCGAGGATACGCGCAGCCTCCCGCGTCAGCCAAAAGAGGGCATTGACCCCGACACTGAAGTTGGCGGCGAACACGACAGGGGTCTCGCGTGCCGCCGCCTCGACCGCCGCGCGTCCCGCGACGTCGTGGCCGGTGGTGCCGAGTACGAGCGGGCGATTGGCGGCACGGCAGGCGGCGAGCACTCCGGGGGTGGCGGCGGGACCGCTGAAGTCGATGACCACGTCGCTGCCTTCCATGACGGCGAGAGGTTCCTCCCTGCCCAAGCGCGCCACGATCTCATAAGTCTGCGGTTCCCGCGCCGCGCAGGCCGCGATGGCCTGGCCCATGCGCCCCGCCGCGCCGACGAGCGCCACACGCAGGGGGGCGTTCATCGGACGGGCAGGTTCAGCGCGCCGAGCGTGCGGCGGAGTTGTGCGAGGCTGCCGGCGGACATTTCGCAGAGCGGCATCCGCACGTCGGGGGACAACCAGTCGCCGGCCCAGGACATCGCTGTTTTCACGGGCACCGGGTTGGGTTCGATAAACAGGTCGCGGAACAATGGGTAGAAACGCTCGTGCTGCCCAAGCGCCACGTCGAACTTCCCATGCCGAAACGCACCCACTAGCCGCACAACCTCGGCCGGGATGAGATTGGAAGCCACGCTGATGACCCCGACCGCTCCCGCCGCCAAAAACGGCAGCGTCAGGAGATCGTCGCCGGAAAGAATCGAGAACTCGGCCGGCAGCGCGGCGCGCAGTTGGCTGACGCGATCCACGCTGCCGCCAGCTTCCTTGATGGCGACGACGTTGGGGCAATCGGCGGCGAGTCGGCGGGTCGTTTCCACGCTGATCTCGATGCCGCAGCGGCCCGGGATGCTGTAGAGGATGTTCGGCAGCGGTGACGCCTCGGCGATGGCGCGGAAATGCCGGTAGAGTCCTTCCTGCGAGGGTTTGTTGTAGTACGGCGCGACGAGCAGGAGCCCATCTACCCCGGCGGCGTGCGCCTCGCGCGTCATAGTGATGGCTTTGCGCGTGGAGTTGGAGCCGGTGCCGGCAATCACCTGGCAGCGGCCGCGGGCGGCTTCGACGGCGAGGTGAAAGAGGCGAACCTGTTCGTCGTGTTCAAGCGTGGGCGACTCACCCGTGGTGCCGGCGGGCACGACGCCATCGATCCCGGCGGCGATCTGCTCTTCGATGAGCCGCGTGAAAGCAGTCTCGTCGATCCGGTCGTCGCGGAACGGGGTAACGAGCGCGGTGTAAGTACCGGTGATGGGCATGATAAAAGGAGAGATTATAAAACGATCTCGCCCCCAAATACGAAATCAGCCGGCCCGCCGAGCGTCACGTTCCGGAACGCGAACGGCCCTGTGCGCTCGAAGCCGATCCGCAGCACGTCGCCCGAACGCACCCGCACCGCGACTGACCCCGCGCCGGGCAGGTCGTTCATTTCGGCGTGGATGAGCGCGCTGGCGACAGCGCCCGTACCGCAGGCGAGTGTCTCGCCTTCGACGCCGCGTTCGTACGTGCGCAGGATGATCTCGCCCATGCTGTAAGGCTGGATGAAATTGGCGTTGGTGCCGCGCGGCGCGAAGCGTTCGTGGTAGCGGATCGCCCGGCCAACGGGATGGACATCGACGGTCTCGACGTTGTCCACGGGCACGACGACGTGGGGCACGCCCGTGTTGAGGAAGTACGCGGGCGGCAAGGTCGTGCCGTCGTCAAGGGTGAGCGCGCCGAGCGTCGCACCGCCGGTCGGCACGCTCATGTCGAGATGGACGATCTCGCCGTCGAGCCGCGCGCGGATCAATCCTGCCCCGGTCAAGAAACTCATGCCGTCGTGGCCCCCGCCGGCCAGGCGTGCGGCGTACCGGGCGAAGCAGCGCGCGCCGTTGCCGCACATCTCGGCCTCGCCGCCGTCGGCGTTGTAGTAGCGCATGCGGAACTCGGCCGTCGCGTCTTCGGCGGGCGGCGGTTCGACGAGGAGCACACCGTCCGCGCCGATCCCGCGGTGCCGGTCGCAGAGCCGGGCGACCTGCGCGGCCGTCAGGGAAAGTTCCCCGGACCGGTTGTCGAGCATCACGAAGTCGTTGCCTGCGCCGTTCATCTTGGTGAAGGAAAGCGTTTGCATGTCGGGGAAAGGAATTTGCGCGCGGCTCCGGTTCCTGTCTAAGAATCTTTTTTGACGGCCTCCACCATCGGCCGCACGAACTCCGCCACCTGCGAGGCGAGGTCGAGACGGGCCCCGAGTTCGCCGATGCGCCGCACGATGGCGCTGCCGACCACGACGGCGTCGGCCGCGCGGGACGCTTCCCGGGCCTGCGCGGGCGTCGAGATCCCGAACCCCACCACGACCGGCAGCGGCGTGGCGGCGCGGATGGCCGCGACGCGCTCGTCGATGGACGTGGCGACCGTCTGCTGTTCGCCTGTCACCCCCTCCCGCGACACGAAATACACGAACCCCTCCGCCGCCCCGGCGATGAGTGCGAGGCGGTCGGGCGGAGTGTTGGGTGCGACGAGGCGGATCATCCGCAGGTTTTCGGGACGGCGGCCGAGTTCGGCGTTGCGCGCGGCCTCGTCGGGCGGTAGGTCGAGGATCAGAACGCCATCCACGCCAGCGTCCACGCACCCGTCCATGAACCGCCCGAAACCGTACGCGTAGACGGGATTCAGGTACGTGTAGAGTACGATCGGGATCGACAATCCGCGCGCGCGCATCGTCCGCACCCCGTCGAGCACCCCGCGCACGGTCGTACCCGCCGCCAGCGCCCGGCCTGCGGCGGCTTGGTTGAACACACCGTCGGCCACGGGGTCGGAGAAAGCGACGCCGAGTTCCAGGACGTCCCCGCCGCCCCCCGCCAGCG
>CAXUIU010000375.1:0-4177 GCA_964250955.1 uncultured Chthoniobacterales bacterium
GTCTGACGCAGAACGAGATCGCCCAGGAACTCGACGAGCCGCTCGGCACGGTCAAAGCACGTATCCGCCGCGGCATGATCCGGCTCAAGGATTTGATTGAGCCGCGGCTCTGAGGGTAAATGTTCCAGAAAACTTTCTGTCTTTCGCTAGCCCCTGCTGTCACTGGCCGCGTCTAGACGATCTAAAACGGCATTTACCAGTTTGGCCGGTGACACCATGCAATCGGTCGTACCCGAGCCACCCACTTGGGCGATCGTGAGTGTCGCCGTCGCGCCCGTTGGTGCGGTTGGATTTACTCCCCGGCGATCTTCACGTCCACGTAGAAGCCGGCTCGGTCGCGGTAGACCGTGACGGTGATCCGCGGCGTGCCGCCCATGATCGCTTGGTAGGCGGAACGAGGAGTGTGGCCGCGTTCGAGGGCGCGTTCGAGCAGGGCGCGGTGTTCGGCGCTGTCGAAGAAGTCGTCACCTTCGTCCTCCGAGTCGGGTCGGTGGAACTTATGATAGTTCGCACGGTCCTGGCGGATGACGGCAGCCGGGGGTTCCAACCGCACGCCATCGCTGGCGTAGTGGTCCTGGCGGCTCAACCGGGCGGAGTACACGGCGACGATATCCTCTCCCACGGTAGAAGCGGACGAGGCGAGAGCGAGGAACTAGGCGGCGGCGAGGAGGGTGGAAAAAAATCTGCGGGTCATAGAGAGGTGCTGGGAACGCGTCCGGCAGAGTAAGTTCGCAGTCCAATCATCGCGCGGAGGCATCCGAGGGTGTAAACTCCCGGCCCGCGCCCGATGCCTTTGCCCGCCGTCATCCGCTACCCCGCCGAACTGCCCGTCAGCACCCGGCGGGAAGAAATTCTCGCCGCTCTGCGTACGAGCCCGGTGGTAATCGTCGCGGGTGAGACGGGTTCGGGGAAAACGACGCAGCTTCCCAAGCTCTGCCTGGAAGCCATGGGACCCGACGTGCCCGGCCGCCGCCCGCGCCTGATCGGCTGCACCCAGCCACGCCGCGTCGCCGCCCTGAGCGTATCGCGCCGCGTCGCGGAGGAACTCGGCGTCCCCTGGGGCCGGGAGGTGGGCTGCAAGATCCGCTTCGACGACCAGACGGGGCGCGACACGCGGGTCAAGTTCATGACCGACGGCATCCTCCTGGCGGAAATCCAGAGCGACCCGCTCCTGCGCGCGTATGGCACGCTCATCATCGACGAGGCGCATGAGCGTTCACTCAACATCGACTTCTTGCTCGGCTACCTCAAAGAGTTGCTCAAACGTCGTCCCCCCGGCGACCTGCGGCTGGTCATCACGTCGGCGACCATCGACACGGCGGCGTTCTCGGAGGCGTTCGGTGGTGCGCCGATTGTCGAGGTCTCCGGGCGGTTGTACCCGGTGGAGGTGCGCTACCAGCCTGTTGGCGGCTCGGTGGAAGAAGAAGTAGAAGATGAAACGTTCGTGGAGGCCGCCGTCCGCGCCGCGGAGGACGCGCTTTTGGAGTCCGAAGCCGGCGACGTGCTCGTCTTCATGCCGACCGAGCGCGACATCCGCGAGACGCGCGACCTCCTGGAGGCTCGTCTCGGTCGCGGCACGGAGATCGTGGGCCTGTACGGGAGAATGCCTGCCGCCGAGCAGACGCGCGTCTTCTCCCCCGGCGTGGCGCGACGGGTGATCGTGGCGACCAACATCGCCGAAACGTCGCTGACCATCCCCCGCATCCGCTACGTCATCGACACCGGTCTCGCGCGGGTCAGCCGCTATAATCCGCGCACCCGCACCAAGCGCCTGCCGGTCGAGCCGATCAGCCAGAGCAGCGCCAACCAGCGCGCCGGCCGCGCGGGCCGCGTGCAGGACGGCATCTGCATCCGGCTCTACGACCAGGAGGATTACGACAAGCGACCGCGGTTCACCCAGCCCGAAATCCAGCGCGCCAACCTCGCGGAGGTCATCCTGCGCATGAAGGCGTTCCGGCTGGGCGAGATCGAGACATTTCCCTTCCTGGAGCCACCGCTGGCCGCCTCGATCCGCGCCGGCTACGCGCTCCTGCACGAACTCGGCGCGCTCGACGACGCTCATGGCCTCACCCCGCTCGGCCACGAACTCGCCCGCTTGCCCGTCGATCCGACGCTCGGCCGGATGCTCCTCCAGGCCCGCGAGGAACGCGCCTTGCCAGAGGTACTCGTCATCGCCGCCGGCCTGAGCGTGCCCGACCCGCGCGAACGTCCCGAAGATCAGAAGGAGGCCGCCGCCACGGCGCATCGCGCCTTCGCGGACACGGCGTCTGACTTCCTCTCGCTGCTGCACATCTGGCAGGAGATTCCCGAGAGCCCGAGCCGCAACGCCCTGCGCCGTTTCGCCAAGGCGAATTTCCTTTCCCAGACCCGCCTGCGCGAGTGGCGCGACATCCACGGGCAACTCGCCGACGCTGTGCGCGCCGACGGTCACGACCGTCGCCCGACGCCCGGCCTGATGACGGATTTTTCCGACCCGGTGGCGTACGCGCGGGTCCACCGCTCGATCCTCACCGGCCTGTTCGGCCAGATCGCCCAGCGCAAGGAACGCAACCTCTACACCGCCACGGGTAACAGGCTGGTGACGCTGTTCCCCGGCAGCGGCCTCTACGCACGCCAGGAAAAAAAGTCCAAGGAACCCGCCGCCGAAAAAACCGCGCAGCCTCCGTGGCTGGTTGCGGGCGAGATCGTGCAGACCTCACAGCTTTTCGCGCGCACGGTCGCGCACATCGACCCCGCGTGGGTGGCCGAACTCGGCGCGCACCTCTGCCGCTTCTCGTACACCGATCCGCACTGGAACGAAAAATCCGCCCGCGTCCTTGCCTGGGAGCGCGTGCTGCTCTCCGGCCTGGAGGTCGTCCGCCGCCGCGTGGACTACGGCAAGATCGACCCCGCCAAGGCCACGGAGCTTTTCATCCGCGGCGCGCTCGTGGCTGGCGAGGCGCACGTCGAACACCGTTTCTACAAGCACAACGCCGCCTTGCGCGAGCGCGTCGAGGCCGTGCTCACCCGCCTGCGCGACCGGCGCGTGGACAACCTCGACGAGGCTTTTTACCGCTTCTACGCGGCGCGGATCGAGGGCGTCTCCTCCTTACACGACCTCAACGCGCTGGTGCGCTCCCGCATCAGCAAACAGCCGAACTTCCTCTGTGCCGAGGAGGACGATCTCCTGCCCTCCGGCGCGGACGCGCTCGACCGCACGCTCTTCCCCGAACAGGTCGCGCTCAACAACACCGCCTTGCCGCTTGAATACCTCTACGCCCCCGGCGAGGAGCGTGACGGCGTGACATTGCGCGTCCCCCTGCCCGCCGTCGAAAACCTCACCGCCGGGCAGGTGCAATGGATGGGGCCCGGCCTGCGCGCCGAACAAGCCGCGACGCTCCTACGCGCGCTGCCCAAGACGCGCCGTGTCGCCTTGCAACCTCTCGAACCGAAGGTGCGGGAGGTCGCGGAGGAGTTCGAGCCGGGCCGGGCGGAGTTCTTCCCTGCACTGGCCGCCTTCCTTTCCCGACGCTACGGCGTGGAGGTCGATGCCGCCGACTGGCCGCCCGACAGCCTGCCCGCGCACCTGCGCCCGCGCATCGAGGTTGTAGACGGCGACAACAAACTCCTTGCCACCGGCCGCGACCTGCCCGCGGTGCAGGCGACGTTGGCGAAGACCGACCTGAGAAGCGATGCTTGGGAACGCGCCGCCCGCCGCTGGGAGAAGCCGGCCGTCACCGCGTGGAGCTTCGGCGACCTGCCCGGGTCCGTGGAAGTCGAGAGCGTCGGCGGCGTGCCGCTGCTGGCGTTCCCGGGACTGGCCGTCCGCGACGGCGAGGTGGACGTGCGGCTTTTCCGCCGGCGTGAGGAAGCCGAACCCGCTTCCCGCGCCGGGGTGCGCCGCCTGGCCGAACGTGCCCTCGAACGCGACCTCGCCTGGGTCCGCAAGGAATTAGGCAACCTCCTCGCCAAAGCCGTCGACCCCGCTGCCGCCATCGGCAGCAAGGTCCCTGACTTCCGTGCGGCACTCGGTGCCTGGTCCGTCCAAGCCAAACCCGTCGCGTCCAAGTCGGCCGCTCCCGCCCGTTCTCCGCTCGAAACGCTGCAAGAGGCCACCTACCGGCACGTTGTCGCCGCGGCGTTGACGCTTGAGCCCGTGTTCCCGCTCACCCAGGCGCGCTTCCAGGCCCTGACCGAC
>CAXUIU010000376.1:0-4176 GCA_964250955.1 uncultured Chthoniobacterales bacterium
GAACACCCGCTTACGCTCCGGCACCCCCTTGGCCGCGAACGCCGCCAGCATCCCCCGGCTGATCCCCGACACACGCGCCGCCTTCCGGTACGCCAACGCCTCCAACCCGTAGAGTGCCCGCGTGAACGCGCTCGGCCGGAGCATCCCCAGCCCCACCGCCGCGTCGGGCTGCAAATCCTGCACGTGGAACACGAACGGCGCCCCCTTGATCGCCCCAACACCCACGCCGCCGCCCCCAGCAACAGCGGCGGCGACACCACGACCGTTGCGTCAAACCGCCCTAGCCCCATCGCCCGCAAAAACGAGCCGACCACGAACGTCCCTTCGTGCACGATCCTTTTCAGCGCCGACACCCGCGCCGGCACGTAATGCCAGCAGCGGTGCACGGGTACGCCGTTGAACACGTCCGTCTGGAAAATCTTCCCTCGGTCTTCCGGCCGCTTCCGCCAGCCGGGATAATAGGGGAACGTGGTCAGCATGTGTGCATCGTGCCCCTGCGCGCGCAAAAACTCGCACAACGCCACGTTGCAAGGCGCGATGCCGGTGACCTCCGGCGCGTAGTTGATGCCCCAGACCAGAATGCGCATGGCCGCTCTAACCGAAGAGCGCATCTACGGCCACGGACCCGCCCGTGACGCCCACCGCCTCGATGACTTCCCCGCGCCCGTACGTGCGTCGCTCCCGGTACGTGCTGCCCGCCGGCCGGCGGTACACTTCCATCAGTTCGGCTTCGGCCAAGACGATCCAATACTCACCCACGCCCGCCTCGGCGTAGAGCGCGGCCTTCTCACGATCCGCGGCCAGGCTGGTCACAGAAATCTCCACGGCGAGTTCGGCGGTGATAGGTTTTTCTTCTTGATAATCCTTGCGCGTGCCGAGGACTACCGCCACGTCGGGTTCAGGCACGGAGTCGGCCAGAACCAACGAGGCTTCTTGCCGCACCCACAAGCCCGCACGCACATGACCACGCAAGTATTGCGCGAAACTGTCCGTCAAATTTTCATGCAAGGAGGTCTTGCCCATCTTTTCAACAATGATGCCGCGGATCAGTTCGGAGTTTTCGTAGCCCGGCTGGTCTTCGGCCAGCGTGCGGTAGTCGTCCACCGTCCAGCGGTGGACCTGCGCGCGGATTTCAGGCACGTCGAGAATGGTGCTCATATTGCCGAGCCTACACCGCCCGCCCGCCGCCGGGAAGCCCATCCTGCGCCGCGACTTCCTTCTTCATCTCGAAGGTCTTGGCCACGGACAGAAACTCGTAAAAACCGTGCAGGCGCGCGAAGTAATACCCCTCCCACCCGTCGAGGAAGGCGCGCTGCCAGACGTAGACGTACAGGAAACGCAAGAGCGGCCGGCAGGGCAGCCGGGCGGCGAGTTGTTTGACGCGTCGGCGCGCGCCCACGCTTTCGCTCTGGAGTTCGCGTCCGCTCGCGTGCAGGTAACGATCCAGCGCCACACGCGCTTCCCAATTGGAATAGCGGTTGTGCTTTTCCACGAAGGTCTCCACCGAGGGGAACGCGTAGTGGTCCATCTCGGCGCGCAGGTGCGCGGTCTTGCCCTGGACGATGACGTGCTCGTGGACCTCGTTGTCGCCGCTCTTCGTGTCGGCGTCGGTGAGCTTTTCGTAGCGCCCGAGCCGGTGGCGGAACAACCGCAGATTCCAGTTGGGATAATAAGCGTGCGCCAGCCAACGGCCCATGAACATGAAGCGCCGGTTGATCCAGTAGCCGTCAGCCGCCGACGCGGCCAAGACGGCACGGAACTCGGCTTCCGCCCCGGCCGGCAGCACCTCGTCGGCGTCGAGGATGAAGACCCACTCGTGGCGAAAGGGCAGATTTTCGAGCGACCAGTTTTTCTTCTTGGGCCAAGTGCCGTTGAACGCGAACTGCACGACCCTCGCCCCGAGTGACTCGGCGAGCGCGACGGAGCCGTCGGTGCTGCCGGAGTCCACCACGAAGACCTCGTCGGCCCAGGCGATGGAAGCGAGGCAGCGCGGGAGGTTGGCGGCCTCGTTGCGGATCGGCACGAGAACAGAAACGGGCACCTTGTCGGGATAGCTCATGGGGAGGCGGGCGGCCGTGGCCGCAGGACCTTGCAAGGATTGCCGGCGGCGAAGACATCCGGCGGTACGTCGCGCGTGACCACGGACATGGCTCCGACGACCGCCCGCGCGCCGACCGTCACCCCCGGCAACACGAACGCCCGCGCGCCCACGAACGCGTCTTCCCCCACCCGCACCGGCGCGGTCTGGAGCGGCAGCGCCGCCGAGGCAAAATCGTGCGTACCCGCGCACAGGTACGCCTCCTGGGCAATGGTTGCGCGCGCGCCGATCTCGACGGGACCGAGGCTGTACGCGTTGGCCCCGTCGCCGAGCGCGGCCCGGTCGTACATCGTCAGGTTCCACGGGAGCTGCACCCGCGCGCGCTGGTGGACGAACGGACTCCCGTAAAGCTTCGCCCCGAAGGCCCGCAGCACGAAGAGCCGCCAAGGGTTCGCGGGTTTGGGCGTCCAGACGCACAGGAGGTTCCAGGCGTATTCCCACACGAGCGCACGGACGCGCTGGCCGAGCGTCCACGGCGAGTCGAACGGCGTGGCCTGTGCGTGGGTGTGGAGCGGGGCAGACATGGCGAAAACAGGAAAACAGAAAGCAAGAAGCTCGCCCAGCGTGGATTCAGACTCACACCCACCGCTCGTTGAGCAGGCATCTACATCAAGCACGGTCTTCGCGAACGGCAGCGGCACCGCGTATCACCGATTGGTCTCCCACCCCGGATTTGAGACGATGATTTGCAAGATGAGTTTTTGAAGCAGTGGTTTGTGAGTTCAGGCCGTGGGCGCACAGAAGCTTTGGTCGTGACCAGCGGGTTTCCCGTAGAAGCGGCCCGTTCGCAGACAAGCACAGCCGGAGACGATTTCTCCTGCCGCCGAGGAGTCAAGTTCTCGCCAGTAGCCAAGCCTGGGCCATGCACAAAAAAGGTGGTGCAACGCGAGGTCGCCCGGATAGAATCAGGTTTATTCTCCATGATCCTCACCAAACATGTCTCCGCCGGTTTGCTGGCGGTCATCCTTGCCGTTGGCGGTTGTGCTTCGGCCGACTCGCCGCCGTTTGTTCCTGACGCCACCATCCAGGCCTTAATCCTGGCCAAGACGCCGCTGGGCAGCAGTCCGAAGCAAGTGCGCGCGTTCGCTGCCCACCCCGACCGGGATGTCGTCCCCCTCAGCCCGAACCAAGAACAGCCATCCATCCAACGGACCTACGGCGGGGGCGCGCAGTGTGTCGGCGAATACTCCGTGCGGGGCAACCCCGTCGAAATCGTGTGGGACTTCAGCGACGGCCGGCATCTGTCACAAGTCTCCGTGAACAGACCCACTGACAGCCATGCCCCTGCCCCCGCGCGCTAGTGGACAGCCACCGGCGGTCGGGCCTTTTCTGATCAGCACGGTTGACTTTGCCGCTACCGGTCGCTGAGCTGGGCAGAGTGCGGCCCGGTAGATACGATGGGTCTTGAAGCACCCTTCAACGCGCCCCGTCGAGCAGGCTTCCAAAATCCTCCAGGTACATCCGTGCGACCCGCTCGCGGGTAAACTCCCGCGCCGTCGCGTAGCCCGCCTGCGCCAACCGCCGGTGGAGCGCCGGGTCAGCCGCCAACCGGGCAAGCTGCGCGCACAGCGCCGCCGCCGGGTCCGGGGCACGGTGGTCGAACACCAGCCCCGTCTGCCCGTCTTTCAAGAAGTCGCCGAAGCACGCGAGGTCCGACACAATAGCGGGACAACCCTGCGCCATCGCTTCCAACGGCGCGAGGCCGAAGGACTCCCCCTTCTCCGCCAGCGACGGGTAAACGAACACGGCCGCACGTCGGCAGACTGCGTTCATCTCCGCGTCGGGCACGAAACCGAGCCAGTCCACGCGGTCGCAGAACGGCGCGCTAATGGCGTCGAGCTTGGCTTTGTATTCGTCGCCGCCGCCGCCCATCTTCGCGGCGACCGGACCGATGATTTTCATCCGCCAGGGCACGTCCGGCACGCGCGCGATGAACTCGCCGAACGCCCGCAGGAGCAGGGCTAGCCCCTTCTCCGGATGGATGCGTCCGAGGTAGAGCACCCACGGTTCGCGCGGGGCGGCGAGTTCGTCGGGGGTAAGCGGCGGGGGGTCGGCGCTGAGATAGGGCGGGATGACCT
>CAXUIU010000377.1:0-3935 GCA_964250955.1 uncultured Chthoniobacterales bacterium
GGCCCCTGGGCCGCGGTTCACGCACACCACCCCCCGGCCGGCGCCCTCTCCCACCGCCCCCCCTGGCCCCACCGCAACGCCGCCCCTGGCGGCCCACCTTGACGAAACCCAGCCGCACCGGTACATGGACGGACCACCGGCCAGCCATGAGCGCGTTCACCCTCGAAGCCACCGCCTCGTCCGTGCCCGCCCCGGCGGACGCCGGGGACGTTGTGCTGTCCGTGCAGGATGTCAGCAAGCACTACAAGCTCTGGAACTCGCCTTCGGAGCGGCTGCGTTACTCGGTGTTCAGCCAGGCGTTGCGGACGCTCCGCACTGTCCTGCCTCACGACGCCGTCGCCCTGGCGGCCCTGCGGCGGCGCCGCGATGCGCTGCACCGGGACTTCACCGCGCTGCACGAACTCTCCTTCGAAGTGCGTCGTGGGGAGAGCTTGGGCATCATCGGTCGCAATGGCTCCGGCAAGAGCACGCTCCTGCAAATCATCGCCGGCACGCTGCGCCCGAGCACCGGCCGCGTCGAGGCGGCCGGTCGCGTCGCCGCGCTGCTGGAACTGGGCAGCGGCTTCAACGTGGAATACACCGGCCGGGAGAACATTTTCTTGAACGCTTCCATCCTCGGCCTGACCAAGGCGGAGACGGAAGCCAAGTTCGACGACATCGCGGCGTTCGCGGATATCGGCCAGTTCCTCGACCAGCCGGTGAAGACCTATTCGAGCGGCATGGTGCTGCGGCTGGCGTTCGCGGTGAGCATCAACGTGGAGCCGGACATCCTCATCGTGGACGAGGCGCTGGCGGTCGGCGATGTGTTCTTCACGCAGAAGTGCTTCCAGCGGCTGCGTGAGATCATCGACGGGGGCACCACGTTCCTGTTCGTCTCCCACAGCATGGCGGCGGTGCAGAACCTGTGCAGCCGCGCCCTCCTGCTTAGAAACGGCCATCGGATCTTCGAGGGACCGCCCGAGGAAGCGGCCAGCCGGTATTACGCGACGGTCTCCGCCCCGGAGGACGCGGACGGCGTCGACCGCCCGGCCGCGGAAGGGGCCGGCACGGCGGGAGGGGCGGCCACACACGACGGGCTCAACGACCTGGCCTCGCGCGCGGAGGTGCTGCGCTGCGACATCCTGCCGCGGGCGCGCTCGCGCCACGGCAACCGCCGCTTGGAGGTGCTCGCCGCAAATTTCCTCAACGAACGCAGCGAACACTCAATGGAGGTGGCCCAGGGCCGAACGGCGACGATCCGCTTCCTGCTGCGCGCCAACCGGCCCGTCTCACGCGCCTCGTTCGGCTTGCACATCTACGACCGGATGAACGAACTGGTCTTCGCCGCGGGCGCGCGCAACTTGGGCGGGCCGCTCAAGGACCTGGCAGCCGGCGAAGAGCTTCTCGCGGACTACCGCGTCACCTGGAGCGTCGCCGCCGGGGAGTACACGATCTCGGTCGGTTGCAGCGCGGACCCTGACCGGTTGCTGGACGATCCCAACACGGGCGTGGTGGACGACCGTTACGAGGGCCTCGGCCCCGTGTTGGTCCACGCCGATCCGCAGCAACTGGCTTCCTTCTACGGCAAGGCGCGCTTGGCCGTCGAGGTGTCCTATCCCTGATGGAAGCGCCCTCCTTCTACGTCGTCAGCCACGAGCGGGCGGGTACACACTTCGCCATCAACACCCTGTTGAAGAACACGGTGGGCGTCTTGCAGCAGGCCAACGTCGGAGAGTGGTTCGGGCCGTACGGCGACACGGCTAGGCGCTTCGAGCACCTCGACGACGCCTACCGCGCGGTTCCGGACACCGGCACGCTTATCAAGAGTCACTGCGACGTGGACCTCTTCCTGGCGCGCTACCCCGCCCGGCCGGTGCTGTGGGTCGTGCGGGACCCGCGCGACACGCTCGTCTCTTGGTTCCACTACCTGAACCGCGAGGAATATTACCGTAACAACCCGCAAGTAGAACGCTTCCGGAGTAGGAGCTTCGGGGAATTTCTACGCCGGCCGTTGACGGAGTTCCTGCGCTTCTCGTACTCGCTGCGGGGCGACTTCGACGATGTCACGGAACGCTGGGCTGCGCACACGCAGGGCTGGATGCAATCGGGGCTGCCCGTGTGCGTCGTACGCTACGAGGAACTGCGGCACGACTTCGCGCCGACCCTGCGGCGGGCGGCCGATGCGCTCGGGCTGAAGCTCTGCTCCGATTTGAGCCCGGTCGTTCTCGGCGAAGGGTTGTCGCACCTGCCGCGTAAGGGAATCGTTGGCGATTGGCAGAACGAAGCCACCGACGAGGATCTGCGCCGGATCGACGAGGTTGTACGCCGCCACGGCCTGATGGAGTTCTACCACGCGCCGGAGTTTCCTAGTCCGACCGCCGGTTTGCCTCCGAGCGTTTCTTCGACGGCGGCCGCGCCGCGCCGCCTGCTCCTCGTGCGGCCGGATGCCTACGGTGATCTGGTGTTGTTCGAGCCGGTCCTGCGGGCGTTACGACAGGCTTGGCCGCAGACGGAGGTTGCCGTGCTTGTCCGGGCACGGATGGCCGACATCGCACCGGTGCTGGACCCGACGGGCCAGGTACGCTGGATCCTTACAGAATGCGACCCATACCGGCAGGCTCCCGCCGACTGTCGCCCAGCGTTGGATGCGCTCACCGATGCCGTCCGGTCGTTCGCCCCGGACTGCGTGGTGGCTGCCTGCGTCACGCAGACTTGGCTGGAGCCCGCCGTGGCTGCGTTCTTGCCCGGAACGCGCCAAGTGCGTCTCGGACCGGGGCTGACGGACCCGCTCACCCGCGCGACGCTCGGAGCGGTCCTGCCGGTGGATTGGGCGGCGCTCTACCCGGAAGCCGTGCCCGTCGAGCCGGAGGCGCGCGAATGGGAGAACAACCTGCGACTGGTCCATGCCTTGACCGGTGAGGAAGCGCCGCCGCAGGAACCGGTGGCGCGCGTGCCCGCGGCCAGCCTTGAACCCGCCGCCCGCCTCCTCGCCGAAGCGGGCCTGGCGGCGGGGGAATACGTCGCCTGCGCCGCGGCCGGCGTGGCCAACGTGCTGATCAAGACCTGGCCGGCCGCGAACTACGGCGAGGTGTTGGCTTGGCTGGAAACCGAGCACGGCGTGCGCGCGCTGCTGATCGGACACGTTTCCGAGCGCGACCGCCTGGAGGCCGTCCGGAACGCCGCCCGGGTGCACGGTGCGGAGCCCGCCCTCTGGCTGGGCCAGGACGGCGAGATGGGGCTCGTGGCTGCCCTGCTGGCGTCGGCGCGGTTCTACTTCGGCAACGACACCGGCGCGCTGCACCTCGCCGTGGCGCTCGGCCGTCCGGTGGTGGCGGTGTTCGGTGGTGGGACCTGGCCGAGGTTCCGGCCGGTGACGGCGCACGGGGTGGCCGTAGTGCAGCCGCTGCCGTGTTTCGGCTGCGGGTGGGAATGCGACTACACGGACGCGCCCTGTGTGAGGACGATCTCGACCGCTTCCGTGCGGCGGGCGTTAGAAGCTTTCCTCGCTTCCGACACCCCGGCGCAAACCGTCTTCAAGGCGGATGGCCTGGGTCCCGATGCCCGTGCGGTGATCGACGCCGCCACGCCGCGGCTGCGGTTCCTGCGCGACGATGGCGCCGCGCGTCTGCAGCAAACGCAGGAACTCACCGCCCTCCTTGCCACCAGCGAAGCGGACCGCGCTGCCCGCCTCGTGAACATGGAAAAACTCACGGCCCTCGTGCACGAAGCGCATCGCGCGAACAGCGTTGCGGCCAACGGCGGCGCCGAGGAACGAGGCCAGCGATGAACGTCCCGGAAGACCTCGCCGGTGACCCGTCCCCCGGCATCGATCCCTCGGTCCTCGGGGAACTGCGCGAACGGCTGTGGGCTGCCCGGACGCAGGAGACCGCCGCGGGGGGCGCGCGGGGCCGCCCCGCGCCCGGCCCGGGGCGCACCCCCCCCCCGGGGCGGGGGGG
>CAXUIU010000377.1:3945-4167 GCA_964250955.1 uncultured Chthoniobacterales bacterium
GACCGCCTGGCGCGCGAACTTGCCCTCACCCGCCGGTTGCTGAAGTTCTACCTCGGCGCACCGCTTCTGCCGACCGTGTTCGTCCCGACCGCCGACCCGGCCACGGTCCTGCTTTCGGAGGAGTTGGTCTATCATCTCGACGCGTGCGAGGAGCGCGGCACGCACACCGCCCTTTCCGGTTGGGCGTTCCGCCCGGCCCCCGGTTGGGACGCACGCGCCACC
>CAXUIU010000378.1:0-4150 GCA_964250955.1 uncultured Chthoniobacterales bacterium
GCCCGCACCGACGGTCTTGGAACCCTCGCGGATGGCGAAGCGGATCGTCTTCTCCATGGCGATGGGCTGGCCGAGTTCGACCTCGATGGAGACGTTGTCACCAGGCATGACCATCTCGACGCCTTCCGGCAACTTGACGGCGCCCGTCACGTCCGTCGTGCGGAAGTAGAACTGCGGGCGGTAGTTCGAGAAGAACGCCGTGTGACGGCCACCTTCCTCCTTGCTCAGCACGTACACCTCGGCCTTGAACTTCTTGTGCGGCTTGATCGAGCCCGGCTTGGCGATGACCTGACCGCGCTGGATGTCGTCCTTCTTCACGCCACGCAGGAGCAGACCGACGTTATCACCGGCACGCGCCTCATCGAGGAGCTTGCGGAACATTTCGATGTCCGTGCAGGTCGTCTTCTGGGTGTTGGTGATGCCGACGATCTCGACTTCCTCCATCTTCTTGAGGATGCCGCGCTCGACACGGCCGGTGGCGACGGTGCCACGACCTTCAATGTTGAACACGTCTTCGACCGGCAGCAGGAAGGGCTGGTCGATGGGCCGCTCGGGCACCGGGATGTACTCGTCGACGGCCTGGATGAGGGCGAGGATCTGCTTCTCCCCTTCGGCGTCGCCGTTGAGGCCCTTCAGTGCGGAACCTTTGACGATGGGAATCGTGTCGCCCGGGAACTCGTACTGGGTGAGCAGATCACGCACTTCCATCTCGACGAGGTCGAGCAACTCGGGATCATCGACCATGTCCACCTTGTTCAGGAAGACGACGAGCGCGGGCACGCCGACCTGGCGGGCGAGCAGGATGTGCTCACGGGTCTGGGGCATGGGGCCGTCGGCCGCGGACACCACGAGGATGCCGCCGTCCATCTGGGCGGCGCCGGTGATCATGTTCTTGACGTAGTCGGCGTGGCCGGGGCAGTCGACGTGCGCGTAGTGGCGCTTCTCGCTCTCGTACTCGACGTGGGCGGTGTTGATCGTGATGCCGCGCTCCTTTTCTTCGGGGGCCGCGTCGATGCTGTCGTAGGCCATGGCCTTCGCCTTGCCGCTCTTCGACAGCACGGTCGTGATGGCAGCCGTCAGCGTGGTCTTGCCGTGGTCAACGTGACCGATGGTGCCGACGTTGACGTGGGGTTTCGTTCTCTCAAATTTGTCCTTAGCCATGGCGAAAGGGTGGTTACTCCGGTCTTCTTCAGGTCACGACCGCCGTTCAAAGGCTGTCGCGAGGGTTTGCTTGTTGGTTCTGCGTAAAATCGCTACGTCGCTCTGGGCGGGAGAGGGAGAGCCCACAACCGGGATCGAACCGGTGACCTCGTCCTTACCAAGGACGTGCTCTGCCAACTGAGCTATGTGGGCGGCTACCTGACTGCCTTGACCCGGCCAAAAAAGGGAAAAAGCCCCTGTGCCAACCGGGTTTACGCAACCCGAATCAGCCGGAATCTCTTTCCCTAATCTCGCCGAAAAAGCGGAGGCAAGCTAACCGATGGCAAATAGGTGTCAACGGGAAAACGCAACGCCTGTCAGAAGATCAGCCGGAAGTGCGGGACGAAGACCGCCGCCAGCACGAGGGCAATGACTAGGCCGCAAGAGGCTGGGATGGGACAGCGAGGTAGAGGTTTTCAAGACCGGGACTGTGCCAGCACGCCGGATGTTAGGGCAAGCCGCAACTTGCTGGCCGCGCCGCGAGGCGCATCGTAACACTTGGTAGGGATAGCTCCCCGAGGCAGTCCCTAACTTTTCTGCTGGCTGGACGTTCCCCGAACCAGAGAAATCTAGGGGCTGCCTCTCGGAGAGGCATTCCTACCAGTTATTACGACGCTGGCGCGATGGGAGCTTCGTAGCGTTCCACCACGCGCCGGATGCTCTGTGCCCTGCCGGTCGTCTCATCGATCTCCACGATAGCCCCGTGCAGGCGCACCTCGCCTTTGGCGATGGGGAAGGACACCGGCATGCTCGACAGGAAGCGCCCGACGATGGCGTTGATGTCGCGCCCCAGGCACGACTCCGACGGCCCGCAAAACCCCGCGTCGCACAGAAACGCCGTGCCGCCGGGGAACACCTGTTCATCCGCCGTCTGGACGTGGGTGTGCGTGCCGATGACCGCGCTGACCCGGCCATCGAGGAAGCGGCCCATGGCGACCTTCTCGCTCGTCGTCTCGGCGTGGATGTCCACGAAGATCACGGGCGTTTCCTCCCGCAACCGGGCGATCTCGGCGTCCATCGCGCGGAAGGGGTTTTCCAGCGGCGGGTTGGTGAAGGTGCGCCCCTGGACGTTGACGACGGCCACCTTGCCCTTGGCGGTTTCGAGCACCACGCTGCCCGCGCCGGGGGTGTCGGGCGGGTAGTTGAGCGGACGCAGAAGACGGGGCTCGGTAGGGATGTAGGGGATGATCTCCTTCTGGTCCCAGACGTGGTCGCCCGTTGTGATGACCGCCGCCCCCGCGCGCAGGAGATCAATCGAGATTTTCGGCGTGATGCCGCGGCCGTTGGCGCTGTTCTCGCCGTTGACGATGACGAAGTCGATCCGTTCCCGCTCGCGCAGGCGCGGGAGGGTCTCGATGACCGCGCGCCGGCCAGGTTCGCCGACGATGTCGCCCAGGAACAGGATGTTGAGCATGGCTGGAAGGACCCAGCCTAAACTCGAAACGCGAAGAAGCGAGTTGCGAGTTGCGGCGAACCGCCCGCCCCGGCATCCTCCGGGCATGAACGCGGCCTTGCGCATCGTTGCCGGTGTCTGCCTGCTCCTGCCGGCCTTCGCCCGCGCGCAGACGCTCAGCCCACTGGGCGACGTGCCGGACTACCGCCGCCTCGACGCGTACCAGGAGACGATCACCCGGGAGGAGTTCGTCCGCGCCCTGGGGACGCTCTACGCCCCGCGCGGGGGCTGGGAGGCGTTCATCCGCGTCGACGCGGAGGCGGCTGTTCTGCGCAAGACGAGCATCCCCCTGGATGACCTCTACACCCTGCACTTCGCCACGGACGGCGCGCACCGCAAACCCCTCCCAGCGACCTTCTGGCGAGGACGCGCGGCCCTGCCCCCAGCCAAGCCGCCGGCCGACAAGCCCCTCGCCGGCGTGCGGGTGGCCATCGACCCGGGCCACCTCGGGGGACGTTGGGCGCGCCTGGAGGAACGCTGGTTCCGACTCGGCGACGCCGCGCCCGTCATGGAAGGCGAGATGACCCTCCAAACCGCCCGCCGCCTCGCCGAAAGCCTGCGCGCCCTCGGGGCCGAACGCGTCGACCTCGTGCGCGACGCCACCGAGCCCACCACGCTCCTGCGTCCCTCCGATCTCACCGAACAAGCCCGCTTCCTCCTCGCCGAGCGCGGCGTGCGCAACCCGCCCCGGCTCTACGACGGTCCGCTCGACCCGCAGCGCGCCTTTTCCGTGCTCTGGAACGCCGAGAACCTCTTCACCCGCGCCGACATCCGCGCCCGGGCAGAGCGGGTCAACACCGTCCTCCACCCCGACCTCGTGCTCTGCCTGCACTACAACGCCGAGGCCTGGGGCGACCCCGCCGCGCCCGCGCTCGTGCCTCGCAACCACCTCCACCTGCTCGTCAACGGCTGCTACGAACCCGACGAAATCGCCCGCGACGACGTGCGCTTCGAGATGCTCCTGCGCCTGCTCGAACGCACCGGCCCCGAGGAACTCGCCGCCGCCGAACCCGTCGCCGCCGCCCTCGCAAGCGCCACCGGCCTGCCGGCTTACCAGTACACGGGGCTCAACGCGATCCACGTCGGCACGGGCCCGTTCATCTGGGCGCGGAACCTCCTCGCCAACCGCCTGGACGGCTGCCCGGTCGTGTACTGCGAGCCCTACGTGATGAACAGCCCGGAGGTCTTCGCCCGCGTGCAGGCCGGCGACTACGAGGGCACGCGGGACTTCGGCGGCGTCCAGCGCAAGAGCCTCGTGCGCGAGTACGCCGACGCCGTGGCGGACGGCTTGGCAGCGTACTACGGGGCGCGCTGATCCTCCGCGGCCTGACGGCGGCGGGCGGCGCGTTCCATCCAGACGGCGATCCAGATGCACAACTCGTAGAGCGCGTACATCGGCCCGGCAAAGACGCCCATCGTGATCGGGTCCGCCGACGGCGCGATGAACGCGGCGCCGATCAGGATGATCGCCACCGCGTACGCCCGGGTGCGGCGCAG
>CAXUIU010000379.1:0-1449 GCA_964250955.1 uncultured Chthoniobacterales bacterium
GGGTGATCTCGTACTGCACGTCGATGCCCGTCATCGCCTTGAACTCAGGGAGATGCTTGATGATCGCCTCCGCGTACGGGTGCTGGTTGAGCGCGACGTGGAGGGTGGTGCCGGACGCCTGTTTCGGGTCGAAGCTCTGCGCCGACGCCGTGAGGGCATGGGCAAAGAGCAACGCCGTGGAAACAATGCCGGCGGCGGCCTGGATGGGTTTTAATCGCATCATTGGTTTATGGAGGGAACGGGGCCTGAGTTGTATGGTTCTGTGGGATCGGGACGGTTCGGGTCCAGCGGCAGGATGGCCACGCAGACCCGGCGCGCCCCAAAGGGTCGGGGAAAAGAAGGGGAAGCAGAAACGCGACGGCAGACAGTCTCTTACCTGCGCACAATGGAGCCGATCCGTCCGGACGCGCTCAGCGGATACCCAGAACGGTGGCGGGAGTTGTTAGCTGGGGAGGAACAACCGGCCGTCTTGATTCGTGACGGCTGGCAGCTTGGACGTAACATTCGTTCAACGCCAGAACCTTTTCTCAAAAAAGTCTGGCGTGGGTCGTACGGAACGTGTTCGTTAGGGTCGCCGCAGAGTTCCCCGCCGCTTTTTCTCTGTCGCCGGCCCCCGTGCTCTGCGTGTCCTTTTTCCCATGAACACCGATTCCGAGAAACCCATTGCCCTCGGCTGCGACGAGGCCGCCTACCACCTCAAGGAAGCCATCCGCACCCACCTCGAAAAACGCGGCCTTGCCGTGCAGGACTACGGCGTCCACGACACCAGCCCATCCCTGTATCCCGACAAGGCCGCCGAAGTGGCTGAAGCCGTTGCCGCCGGCCGGCATGACCGCGCGATCCTGATGTGCGGCACGGGCATCGGCATGTGCATCACCGCCAACAAGGTGCCCGGCGTACGCGCGGCCGTGTGCCACGACCAGTATTCGGCCGAACGCGCCCGCAAGAGCAACGACGCGCAAGTCATGGCGCTCGGCGCGCGCGTCGTCGGTGAGGAACTGGCGAAGTCGCTCGTCGATACGTGGCTGGGCTCCGACTTCCAGGGCGGCAGTTCGGTCGCCAAGGTCGAGCGCATGAAGGCCATCGAGGAACGCTACACCCACGCCGCTGTGAAGTAATTTGCCCGCTCCCTCCCCCGTCCTCCCTCAAAACTTATGCAGCGCATCATCAATGATCCCCTCCGCGTCGTCGAAGACATGCTCGAAGGCTTCGTCAAGACGTACCCGCACCTCGTCGAGAAGACCAGCAACGCCCGCGTGCTCAAGGCGGTCGGCACCCCGAAGCAGGGGAAGGTCGGCGTCGTGACCGGCGGCGGCAGCGGGCACAAGCCGGCGTTCATCGGCTACGTGGGCAAGAACCTGTGCGACTCCGTGGCGGTGGGCGAGGTGTTCGCATCGCCATCGGCGCAGATCTTCTTCGATGCGATCAAGGCGGCAGACGGCGGCGCGG
>CAXUIU010000379.1:1459-4138 GCA_964250955.1 uncultured Chthoniobacterales bacterium
ACAGCGGCCGCGTGGTGCAGCAGTACGCGTTCCAGGCGGCGGATGGCGGCGCGGGCGTGGCCGTGCTCTACGGCAACTACGCGGGCGACAACATGAACGTCAAACTCGCCCGCCGCATGGCCGACAAGGCGGGCATCAAGGTGGAGACCGTCATCGCCAACGACGACGTGGCCTCCGCCCCGCTCACCGAGCGCGAGAAGCGCCGCGGCGTCGCCGGCGAGATCCTCATGTGGAAGGCCGCCGGGGCCAAGGCGGCGCAGGGCGCGCCGTTGGAAGAAGTCATCCGTGTCGCGCAAAAGGCCATCGACCACACACGCTCCATCGGCGTCGGGTTGACGAGCTGCACCATCCCGGCCGCGGGCAAGCCGAACTTCCACATCGAGCCGGGCAAGATGGAGGTCGGCATCGGCCACCACGGCGAGCCGGGCATCACGGTGATGGACCTGAAGCCCGCCGACGAGATCGCCAAGCTGTGTCTGGACCGCATCCTGCCCGACTTGCCGTTCAACTCGGGCGACGAGGTGGTGGCGCTGGTCTCCGGCCTCGGGGCCACGCCGGTGATGGAACTCTACATCACCTATTCCAAAATCCACGACCTACTCAAGGAAGCCGGTCTGAGCGTCGTCCACGCCTACGTCGGCAACTACTTCACCTCGCTCGAAATGATGGGGATCACTGTCACGCTGATGAAGGTGGACGACGAGTTGAAGGAACTCATCAAGACCGACTGCGAATCCATGGGCCTGACCCAGTCCAAGCTCCCCTGACCTCCCTGCACGAACATGGCTGATTCCTTCCCCAACTCCGACGGTCGTAAGGTGCTCGTCGGCCTCATCGACACCATTGAGAGCAACAGCGCAATGCTCTCCGAGATCGACGGTGCCACCGGCGACGGCGACCACGGCATCAACATGAACAAAGGCGCGCGCCGCACCCGCGAGGTGCTCGGCGACCAACAGGTCACCACCGGCGAGGGCCTGGAGATGCTCGGCAACGTGCTGCTGACCGAAATCGGCGGCGCGATGGGCCCGCTCTACGGCTCGTTCTTCAACGAGATGGGCGGTGCGTGCCAGGGCAAGGAAGTCACGGACAAGGCGACCTTCGGCAAGATGTTGGACGCCGCGGTGGACGTGATGCAGGATCTCGGCGGCGCGAAGGTTGGCGACAAGACGATGATGGACGCGCTCTTGCCCGCGCACGAGGCGTACAAGGCGGCTCTCTCCGAGGACGTGGATTTCACGACGGCCTTGCAGCGCATGGCGCAAGCCGCCGAGGAGGGCAAGGAATCCACGCGCAACCTCGTGGCGAAGCTTGGCCGCGCGAGCCGCTTGGGCGAACGCTCCCGCGGCACGTTGGACGCCGGAGCCACGTCGTGTTCGCTGATCCTGAAGTCCTTCGCGGACACCTTGGGCTGACGTTCCCCCGGCACGCCGGATGTCGCCGCAGGCGCTCGTCCAAGGTGGGGTTGCCTCTCCGAGGCAATCTTAGATTTTCCGGCTGGATGTCAGCTCGGCGCGGATGGAAACAGGCTTCAAGAGGGAAGCAGAGCGTTATATTGCAGGAGCGAGACGGTGGGGCCGTTGACGCCGAGTTCGGTCAGCGCACCGTTGCGCACGGCGGGGAACACCGTCCGGTACGACCCCAGAGGGATGCCCAGGAAGCCACACAGCACCAGTCGAATGAACGTGTCGTGCGCGACGACGAGCACGCGCCCGTCAGGATGAGCGGCGGCGATGTCGCGTAGCGCCTCCTGCCCCCGGCGCGCCGCGGCACGCGGGTCCTCACCGCCCGGGCATCGGGTGGGCAACCGGATCGGCCAGGAAGCGGGCGATCTCCTTGGGAAAAAGCACTCTGGCCTCCGCGAGCGTCTTGCCCTCGATCTGGCCGAAGTCGAGTTCGCGCAGACGCTCGTCGATTCGCCGCGTCAACCCGGCGGCTTGCGAGGCGGGCGCGGCCGTTTCCCGCGCGCGGGTCAACGGCGACGACCACGCCGCCGTCAACCCGGCCGTGGCGGTCCAGGCGGCGAGGCGTTCGGCCTGTTGGCGGCCTTTGTCGTCCAGGGCCACGTCGGTGCTGCCGGCGTAGCGGTTCTCCGCGTGCCAGACCGTCGCGCCGTGGCGCACGAGGAAGAGGTGCGTGCTCATCGCGCGGCTCTCCAGCGGGCGTGTTGCGCCATGGGTTCGGGCAGCCAGCCGCAGAGGGTGAGTTCGTCTACCAGCCGCAGATAGGACTCGAGAAAACGGCGGTGCCCCCGGTCGCGGGTCGATGACCTCGCGCACGCGCACCATCGCGTCGGCCGCTTCGGCGACGAGCCGTCCCGCCGACGCCGCGAGCACGGCTATGCCGAGCGCGGCCTCGGCGTTCTCGGGCAACGTGACCGAACTGCCCAGCACGTCGGCGTGCAGTTGTCACCAGTAGCGGCTCTTCGCCCCACCGCCAGTCAGAATCTTCGGGCCGTCCACGGGCGCGCCAAGCAGATCCAGGTAGCCGAAGCACGATCGCTCGGCGAACGCCACGCCTTGCAGCACCCCCACGTAGCGTCCCCCTCGCTGGTAGAGGTGCCGAGGGTGAAACCCTCTGCCTCCGGCGCGACGAAGGGACGGCGTCCCCCCCCTGCGTGCAGCGGATAGATGACGACACCCGCCGGTTCGAGTCCGGCCGCCTGTGCGGCCAGCGCCT
>CAXUIU010000380.1:0-4137 GCA_964250955.1 uncultured Chthoniobacterales bacterium
GCTGTCGTGCCCGTCGCAGATGGGCACGGCGGTCAGTAAGCGGATAGGGGTGGGGGGAATCATACCAAGTAATTACTTGGACTAAGGCAGACGGTCCGCATCGTTAGCTACATGCGATCTTAAACATTCACGGACGGTTTCGGTGATGCTTGGATTTTTGGTGATGGTACCCCAGTCCGATTCGCCGAGAGAAAATTGTCCTGATGGAAGCTGTCTGTAGAGGGGAACGGAACGAGGATTTAGCATGATCCAAACGCGCGCCGTTAAATTGCCGCGCACACACAACAAGCGCCTACCAGATTGGTTTAGAAATTCGTTGGATGTCAGAGGTGTAGTGCGGTGATCAAACTCGGCGGTTTGCAGAATGGACCATTCACGCTTCGATCCTAATTCACCGCCGTTCATCCAATACACCGACGTGTAGCCTAGAGCCACGACGACATTAAGGACAAGCGCGAACGCAATTAGCTTTACTTGCACTCTCGGCACGTTCACGCGTTCTCTGTGTGGTTCACGTCCCCCACACCATCGCCACGGTCGTCGTCATGCTGCCGCCGACGTTGTAGGTCAGGAAACGCTTGGCACCCTCGATCTGTCGCGGACCGGCCTGGCCGGTGAGTTGCTGGTAGGCGTCGAGCACCTGCCGCACGCCCGTCGCTCCGACCGGGTGGCCATCGGCCATCAGGCCGCCGCCGCTGTTGACGGGGATCGAAAACGGCGGCTTCGGCGCATCCGCTTCTAATATCTTCGCGCGCACGCTCGGCAGCATCGTCGCGCCGCTATGCAAGAGAGTGTTGCCCTGGCCCGGGTCAGCCAAGCCGATGATCTCGTACGCAATGACCTCGCTGACCGAAAAACAATCGTGCACCTCGACGCCGTGAAGTTCTTTTTTCGGGTCGCGGACCCCGGCCTTTTCGAGCGCGGTAGCGAGCGCCTTGCGCGCGGGCTGGAAGTGCGGCACATCTTTCTTTTCCAACGCGAGCACGTCCGTCGCGTGGCCCCAGCCGCGCAGCGTCACGGCGGGCGTGTTAGGCGTGGGTGTGCCGGGCCGCGCGGTGCGGTGCGCGAGCTTGTCCATGAACCGCTCGGAACACAGCACCACTGCCGCACCGCCATCGGTGATCTGCGAGCAGTCGTAGAGCTTGAGCGGACTCGCCGCGATGCGCCAATTCTTCTGCGACTCCGTGCTGGCCGTCACGAAGTCCATGTCTGTGTCGCGCATCTGCGCGAGCGGGTTGAGGCGCGCGTGCGAATAATTCTTCACCGCCACCCGCGCGAGGTCGTGCTCGGTCAGAGTGGGATAGCGTTTCATGTAGCGTTCGGCGATGGTGCCGAACAACTTCGGGAACATGAAATCGCCGTACTCCGGCCGCTCCAGATGGTAGTCGGCCGCACCGCCGAGCACGTCTGAGCCGTCGGCGGGTGACATGGTCTTCTGCTGTTCCGCGCCGACGGCGATCACGCAGTCGTAGAACCCGGCCTGAATCCACTGCGCCGCCGTCAACACCGCGAGGCTGCCGGACGCGCACGCGGCCTCCGTGTGCATCGTCGGGATACCGCGCAACGCCGGGTCGGCTTCTAACAGCAGCGCGCCAACGTGGAGCTGGCGCGTGAAGAGACCGCCGGCGAAGTTGCCCACCACGCCCGCCTGGATGTCCGCGGCGTCGAGGCCCGTAGCGTCGAGCGCCCCGCGGGTGACCTCCACCACGAGGTCCTTGAGGAGTTTGCCTTCCTTCTTGAGGTTGCGTTTGAAGTCGGTGCGGGCGCCTCCGAGCAGATAGACGGTGTTCATGGGGGTGCGCCAATCTAGCGGGTCCCCCGCCGGAGGCAAACGGGCTGCCGCCCGCGTTCAATCGTTCGCCACGGAAGTGACCGGCGCGGGACTGGCCGGCGGCAGCGCAAACCCGCCGCTCGGCTCACTGCCCACGAAACCCGGCGCGCCCGGGAAGCCGGGACCAAAACCCACGCCGAAGCCGTCGCTGGGTCCCCCTTCGCCGTTGGCTCCGAGCGCGTCGCTGCCCACCCCGAACAAATCCTGGAGGCTGTCCGCGCAGTCGGGATGGATGGAGTCCGCCAGATCGACCAGTCGGCCGGTCATGTCCACCGCGGCGGTGCAAGCGGCCTGCACGAGTCGGCGCAGGTCCTCGCAGGAGAGTTCGCCGTCACCCTGCTTGGGGGTCTTCGCCAGGATGGCGATCCGCAGGAGGTCCAGGGCGTCGGCGCGGTGTTGGAGGACGGCCTCGTGCAGCGCGACGGCGGTTTGTTTGATGCTCGCTTGCCGCAGGGTCAGGTTCGCGGGCAGATGAGAACGGATCGCCGCGGCGTTGGCGGTGTCCGTCGCCGCGTGGGCGCAGGGCGTGGCGAGCGTCAGCAGGGTAGCGCAGGTCCACGGGAGCGCGCGGTGGAGGAGGAACAAGGCGGGTGTCGGGTGAGTCGTTTGCATGTCCGCCCATCCTGCCCGTCCGAGGGGCGCCGCCGCATCCCGGAACCTCCCACCGTGCGCGACGGAATCCACCCCAGCGCCGGGAGGTGATCCACCCCGTCCGGGGTCAGAGCGTCAGTTCCCCGCGCACCACCGCCACCGCGGGACCGGCGACACGCACCGTTTCCATCGCGTCGCGCGGTCCGATCACCTCGACCGACGCCGTGCCGGGACGGTGAATCCAGTGGCCCTGTTCGGCGGTGAAGCGCGGGCTTTTGATCAACTGGTAACGCCACAAGAACGCCCCCATCCCACCCGTCGCCGAACCCGTGAACGGGTCCTCGAACGACGCCGGCGGACCCGTGAAGTGCCGCGCGAACACGTCGCCGCGCGGCGTCGCCCCGCCCAGGCAAAACAGGTGCGCGCTGAAGAACTCGTTGCCTGATTTCTGCCGCAGTCGGTCGTACGCCGCCGCGTCGAGGACGGCGCGACGTAACGTGTTGTGGTCGCGTACGGCCATCATCAATTGCGGCGTACCGGTGCTCACGGTCTGCACGGGCACGCCGGGCAACAGGTCGCCCGGCGTCAACCCAAAGATGGGTGCCGCCACCTCCGCCGGGTACTCGGTGCGGAACTCGGGCGTCTTCTGGTACATGGCGACTTCCGCGACGCCGCTGCGCCCGGACGCCGAATGGGTGATGTCCACGCGGATGGGGCCGACGTTGAGTTCGAGGGCGATGGTGGTGCGGTCGCGGTCGGCGCGGAGCTTCAAGCGGCCGGTGTCCACGAGCGCGAAGCCCGTGGCGATGGTCGGGTGGCCGGCGAGCGGGATTTCCTCGCCCGGGGTGAAGTAGCGCGCGCGGAACTGGGCTTTCGACGGGTCGCTCGGGCGCAGGACGAAGCTGGTCTCCGACATGTTCAGGTCGCGGGCGATGGCGAGCATCGTGTCGGCGTCGAGGTCGTCGGCGTCGAAGACAACCGCGCAGGCGTTGCCGGTGAGCGGCTGCGTGGTGAACGCGTCCACCGTCAGAAAGGGGAAGGTGCGGGGCATGGCGGAAGGTGGAGTGATGAGCGAAGGAGGGCAAGCCACTGACTGACCTAGGAAAAGGATTGTCTCTGAGCTGAAAAAACGCGATGCTCCACTAAACTATCTATATGACTTGGCACGAAGCCGTCGAAGACCCAGCCTTGGAAGGATTGCCTTACAAGATCGAACTGAACCGAGATGGAAACATCATCATGAGTCCGACGCTCAACCCACACGGCATCCGTCAACTCAGGATCGGTGGCCTTCTTACTCAACTTATGTCAGGCGGATTAGCGGGAACCGAGATGGCGGTTCAAACTAGCGACAACGTGAAAGTCACCGATGTTGCTTGGGCAGAACCCGAACTTGCCCGTGTGATCGCAGAGGAGTCTGTCTGCACAAAAGCGCCTACGATCTGCGTGGAAATTGCTCCAAAAAGCAACTATCAGCGCGAACTCAACGAGAAAAAGGCACTCTATTTCGAGGCTGGCGCGGAAGAGGTTTGGGTCTGCGACATGGCAGGCAATATGATTTTCTACACTTCTGAAGGACAGGTGCCTGCCTCGCTGCGGTGCCCGGATTTCCCTACAGCGATCTCTGCAAAGATATAAGCCGTCTCACGCCGCCGCCGCGATCTCGCGGTGGTCACGCAGCATCGGCGGCACCGGGCCGTTGAAGTACACGCCCT
>CAXUIU010000381.1:0-4126 GCA_964250955.1 uncultured Chthoniobacterales bacterium
GGGACAGGGGATCCGGCCGAGGGCACACAGCGGGGCCGTGCCAGCGGCAGAATCGGGCCAAAGGTTGAAAATCTGGCCCGAAACGTCAAGAAGGGATTTCTCGGCCGCCCGCCGGGTAGCCCCCGCCGGAAATAGTCGGGCGCGGGTAAGTCCAACGCTTTGAAGAAATCCGAAACCGTCCGCGTCAGTGCTGGTGGAGCGTCGCTCCGCCGCAGTAGTTCACCCAATCCTACCAACACCATGAAAAAACCGTTCCTCTCCCTGGCCGCCGCGTGCGGCTTGTTGTTGCCCTTCGCCCCGGCCGGTTTTGCCGCGCCGTCGGATTATCAGGTCACCGGGCCGATCACGGTGCTGACAGACTCGACCGTCACCGTGCAAAAGGGCAAGGAGAACTTCGACTTCGCCCATGATGCTTCCTTCAAGGCGGCAGACGGCAGCGAGTTGAAGGTGGGCGACAAGGTCACGGTCCACTACACGTTGACGACCAAGAGCGTCGAGAAGAAGGACGCCGCCAAGGCGGACAAGAAGCCGGCGGGCAAGGCCGGCCCCGCCCCCGCGGCGAGCGCCAGCCCGGCGAAGCCCTGAGGTTGGATGTTCAACCTGGTGCCGGTCTTAGCCGGCGCCGGGTGGCATCCGGTCATCGACCGGCAGGTTTGCAACCGCCATCACGAGGCAGGTTGCCACCTCCGGGCTTTCTGGGTTTACATCGACACGTCTGCTGCGTGGCAGGACAACGAGGTCCATGTCCTCCATCGGAATCGCTCCGAGTAGAACGCGATCACCGATCACTAGCGCGCCTCCAAAAGCTACCCGACCTTTGAAGCGAACCTCCACCGGTCCCACGTAGGGAACTGATTGGCGACGGCCATCAGCGAGCACGGCTTCTTTGCGCCCGTCGATATTTTCCAAGCGCAACACCTCCGCAACATCGGCCGGCACGCAGAGGAACGTCGCGCCCGTGTCAGCAAGAGCCTCCACTTCGACCGGCGGCAAATCAGGATGTCGAGGGTTGCGCAGGGTGAGCATAGCGAGGGCGTGACCCATGTTTCAGTCCTTCAACTGATACCAGTTGTCCCGCCGCCGCGGCTCGTAGCCGGCGTCGCGGATGAGGCGTTCGATCTCCTCGGAGTTCAGGCGGAAGCTCGTGCCGGCCTTGCTGACGACGTTTTCCTCCATCATCACGCTGCCGAAGTCGTTCGCGCCGTACTTGAGCGCCACCTGACCGATCTTCGGCCCCTGCGTGACCCAGGAGCTTTGCACGTTCTCGAAGTTGTCCAGGAACACCCGGGAGAGCGCCTGCATCCGCAGGTACTCGGCCGTGCCGACCGGGTTGGCCTTCAGCCGGGTGTTGTCGGGCTGGAACGTCCAGCAGATGAACGCGGAAAAACCCTTCGTCGCATCTTGCTGGTCGCGCAGGCGCTGGAGGTGCTCGATGCGCTCCTCCACGGTCTCGACGTGGCCGAACATCATCGTGGCGCTGGAGTTCAACCCCAGTTCGTGGGCAATCGCCATGGCTTCGAGCCAGTGGTCGCTGTCGCACTTGAGCGGGGCGATGCGGTTGCGCACGCGGTCGACCAAAATTTCTCCCCCACCGCCGGGGATCGAGCCCAACCCGGCCTCCTTGAACTTGGCGATGACCTCACGCATCGGCATCTTGAAGACCTCCGCGAAGTGGTTGAACTCCGGCGGGCTGAAAGCGTGGATGTTGATGTGCGGGTACTTTTCCCGGATATGGCTGAGCAGGTTCAGATACCAGTCGATGCCGAGCTTCGGGTGGTGGCCGCCCTGCATGAGGATCTGGATGCCACCGACGGCGGTCAGTTCGTCGAGCTTCCGGTCGATCTCTTCCAGGGAGAGGACATAGTGGTCCGCGTCCTTCTCGGTGCGGTAGAACGCACAGAACTTGCAGTACACGTTGCAGACGTTCGTGTAGTTGATGTTGCGGTCGATGATGTAGGTGACGATCTCGTTGCCGCGGCCGTCGTAAGCTTTCGCTTTGGCCTGGTTACGCCGGGCGTCGGCGAGTGCGGCGAGGTCGGCGGACCCGGCGTGGCGGTAGATTTCGAGCGCCTCGGGACCGGTGATGCGCTCGCCGGCGAGAACCTTGGGGATGATGGAACTTTCGAGCATGTTGCTCATCACTTTGAATATACCGCGGAACGGGCCGCAGAACAATTCGCGTTTGCGTTCGGGCGCGGGCGATGGCACGGTGGGCTTCCGTCCACCCGGGAGGGTGGCTTTCGGACGGTGGTCGTAGCTCAATGGTAGAGCTCCAGATTGTGATTCTGGCTGTTGCGGGTTCGAGTCCCGTCGATCACCCACCCCTTCTTCTCAGGGGGTTGCCCTCAATTAAAGTGCACTTTAATTAGCCAGATCCTTAAAGGAAAAGGCCGTTTGCTTTAATAAAGTGCTTTGGCGAGGTGGTGCCGCATCATGGAACGCGGCCTGACCGGGTACTACGTCATTAACCGAGCGTTCGGTAAACTGTGCGGGCCTTCGTGCCGAAGCCTTTGCCGCCGAAGCCTCCTTTAGCCATCGACGGCGACTTGGATGAACTGCTCGAAGCCGCCGCGGTGTCGGTGGGGCGGCTGGATGGCATCAGCGCAGTGCTGCCCGACCCGCAGCTCTTTCTTTATTCCTACGTCCGCAAGGAGGCAGTGCTGTCCTCCCAAATCGAAGGCACGCAGTCCTCGCTCTCGGATTTGTTGTTGTACGAATTTGAGGGGGCACCCGGCGCACCGCTGGACGATGCGCGCGAGGTTTCTTGCTACGTTTCGGCGATGGAAACCGGACTCCAGCGTCTGGCAGAGGGGATGCCGATCTCCCTGCGCCTGATCCGCGAGATGCACGCCCTGCTGCTCGCTGAAGGACGCGGCAGCCACCGCGAGCCGGGCGGATTCGAGCGCAGCCAGAACTGGATTGGCGGCACCCGGCCCGGCAACGCGCGCTTCGTGCCAACGCCGCCCGAACTGGTGCTCGACAGTCTGGGCGCGCTGGAAAACTTCCTGCACAACGGCCCGGTGAAGACCCGGGCACTGGGCAAGGGGGCGCTGGCGCACGGCTAATTGCGGCGATGCGCAAGCTGGAAGCTATTGGGTTGCTGCGGGAACTGACCAGCGGCCAGCGCGGCCGGCTCTACGCGTACGACCGGTACCTGAACATCCTGAGCGAGGGCACCGAACCGCTGCCCTGACTTTCGGGCTGACTCGCCGCCGCCCACCTGCTACAACCGGGCGATGCGTGCCCACTTGGTCCGTCGGCTGATCCCATGGCTGTGGCTGCTCCTGTGCGCCGTTCCTTCCGCCCATGCCGAACTGCCCCCGCTCGGACCGATCCCGGCGGAGGCCAGCGGGCCGAACCTCGACCCCGCCGCCGCCACGCGCGCCTACCTCGCCACGATCCCGCCGGAGGCCAAGGCGCGCTCCGACGCTTACTTCGAGGGAGGCTACTGGCTGATCCTGTGGGAAACGCTCCTGAATGTCGGCGTGTGTCTGTTACTGCTCTTCACCGGCTGGTCGGCGGCGTGGCGCTCGTGGGCCGAGCGGGCTGTGGGCATCAGGTTTATGCGGGTCGCGTTGTACGCGGTGATCTTCACGGCGGTGTTCTCCGCGCTGACCTTCCCGCTGACGGTCTACGAGGGTTTCTTCCGTGAGCATCGCTACGGCATGTCGACCCAGGGCTTCGGCGATTGGTTCTCCGATCAACGCAAGGGCTTGTTCGTAGTGATGATCTCCAACGCGTTGCTTTTCCCGGTGCTCTACGCGGTTTTCCGCCGGGCGCCGCGGACGTGGTGGCTGTGGGGCAGCGGGGTGGTGATCGCTTTCCTGGCGGTCATCACCGTGGTCGAGCCGGTCTTTATCGAGCCGCTGTTCAATACCTACAAACCGCTCGAAGACCCGGCGGTGCGCGACCCGATCCTGGCGATGGCGCGCGCCAACCAGATCCCCGTGGCGCACGTCTACGAGTTCGACGCCTCCCGGCAGACCACCGGCGTGAGCGCCAACGTGGCCGGGGCGTTCGGCGTCGCGCGCATCGCGCTCAACGACAACCTCCTCACACGTTGCTCGCTGCCCGAGATCCGGCAGGTCATGGCGCACGAGATGGGCCACTTCGTGCTCAACCACGT
>CAXUIU010000382.1:0-4120 GCA_964250955.1 uncultured Chthoniobacterales bacterium
CCGCCAGGAAAAGCGCCGCGAGATGCCGCCGGCCGATGATGGCTTCCAGGTGCCGGCCGGCGAGGACGAGGAAGGGCAGTTCCACCAACAACAGCCACAGGACGCGCCCGGGCAGGAAAAGGTGCGTCACCGCGCCCCACCACCGGCCCTCGCCGAGGCCGAGAACCGTCAACCCGGCCCATTCCGCCAGCGTGGTCTCGCGGCCGGACCAGTGGGCGAAAAAGCTCGCCGCCAACCCGGCGAGGCTCGCCGCCAGCAGGCAGGCGACCGCCGTCGGCGGGTTCGACCGGAAAAGGAGACGCCATGGGTTTCGCATAGGCGGCAAGGGGGGCGGAGGGGGAGACTCGCGCGAACTGTAGACAATGTACCGGAAGTCGTCCCTGTTGTCGAATGTTCCCGCGAACCGTTTTCCTCCCTTCTCGATGACAGGAAGCCACTTTCGCGCCATGTTGCGGACGATTCGGTGCACACCCCATGAATTTCGAGGAAAACAGCGTCCTGTTCGGCGCGGACCACACCGCGCGCATCGTCTCCGTGGAACTCGCCGGCGAGAACGAAATCCACGTCTACCGCCGCCCGCCGGGCGATGGGCCGACGCAACTGGAGCGCGCCAGCTTTCAGCCTTTCCTGTGGATGCAGGGCGAGCAGGAGGGCGTCCACAGCGAACCCCTCGCTGGCGGCCTCGTCTTCGACCGGCTGGTGCGCTGCGCGGGCTGGGGCGACTTCAAGGCGCTGCAAAACGGCACCCTGCGCGAGATCTCCGGCCTCCGTTATTTTTCGCTCAACGACCCCGTGCAGCAGTACCTCACCGCGTCGGGGCGGACGATGTTCAAGGGGATGGACTTCGTCGAACTGCGCCGCATGCAGATCGACATCGAGACTTTCTGCACGGAGGGCTACGAATTCCCTAACGCCGAGCGCGCGGGCGACCACTTGATGGCCATCGCCGTCAGCGACCACACGGGCTGGGAAGAGATCATCATGGTGGACGCCGCCGACGCGCCCAAGAGCGAGAAGGCGGCACTCGAACGTCTGAACGCGCTGATCGCGGAAAAGGACCCCGACGTGTTCGAGGGGCACAACATCTTCAAGTTCGACCTGCCCTACCTCGCCGCGCGCGCCAAGCGGCACAAGGTCAAGCTCGCGTGGGGCCGCGACGGCACGCTGCTGACCTCGCGTCCCTCGCGTGTGCAGATCGCCGAGAAGACGATCCACTACCCGAAGTTCGAGGTGCGCGGCCGGCACATCATCGACACGTTCCTGTTGTTGCAGCTCTACGACATCGGCACGCGCGAACTGGAGAGCTTCGGGTTGAAGGACGCCGCGCGCCACTTCGGCATCGTCGGTGGCGGCACGGTGGACGGCGCCGCCGCACCCGACTCCGCCGACAGCGAGACGGACACCCCCGAGCGCACCTACCTCGAAGGCAAGGGCATCCAGGGCGCCTACGCGAACGACGCCGAAGCCTTCAAACGCTACGCGCTCGAAGACGTGCGCGAGACGCGCGCGCTGGCCGACTTGCTCAGCCGTTCGTACTTCATCCAGGCGCAGATTTTTCCGTTCAACTACCAGGAAGTGCCCGTGCGCGGTCAGGCGACGCGGGTCAATTCTCTCTTCCTGCGCGAATACTACCGGCTCGGGCACTCGATCTCCAACCTGCCGGAAGTGCGCAACTTCGAGGGCGGCTACACGGATATCTTCGTGACGGGCGTGGCCGAGAACGTGTGGCACTGCGACGTGGCGAGTTTGTACCCGTCGGTGATGCTCAAGTTCAACGTGTTCCCGGCCAACGATAAGTTGGGCATCTTCCACGGGCTCGTCGCGGACCTGCGCAAGTTCCGGCTCGCGGCGAAGGCGGAGATGCGCGCCTTCAAGCCGCATTCGCGCGAGTACGCGCGGGTCAACGCGCTCCAGAACGTCTTCAAGGTGCTCATCAATGCGTTCTACGGTTACCTCGGGTTCGCGCAGGGGCACTTCGCGGACTACGACGCCGCCGCGCGCGTGACCGAGATCGGCCGCGACCTGCTCAAGCAGATGGTCGCGTGGTTGCAAGGCCACGACGCCAACGTCATCGAGATCGACACGGACGGCATCTACTTCGTGCCGCCCGAGAAGGCGACGGCGAACATGCTCCAGACCGGGCTGCACGAGGTGTTGCCGCCGGGCATCGACATCGAGTTCGACGCGAAGTATCGCGCGATGTTTTCCTACAAAGCGAAGAACTACGCGCTGCTCGACGAGGACGGCCGGCTGATCCTGAAAGGCGGCGCGCTGAAGTCACGCGGGATGGAGCGTTTCCAACGGCAGTACCTGGAACGTTCGATCCGCCTATTGCTCGAAGGCAAGGCCAGCGAGGTGCCAGCCTTGCGCCAGGAGTTCACCGAGGCGATTCGGGAGCGGAAGTGGTCCATCGAGATGTTGGCGAAGGCGGACACCTTGCAGGATTCGCTCAGCCAATATTCCAAGAAGATCGAGGGCAGCGCGCGCAACCGCTCCGCGCCCTACGAACTCGCGCTCCGCAGCAAGCGCACCTACCAGCCCGGTGACCAGATCCGCTACTACATCACGGGCACGAAGAAAAAGGTCAGTTCCTACGAAAACGCCAAGCTGGCGAGCGAGTGGGACAAAAATGCGCGTGACGAGAACGTCGAATACTACGTCGGCAAGCTCGACGAGTTGGCGAAGAAATACGAGGAATTCGTGCCGAAGGATGGAGACGGTGGGAAGGCACCCAAGAAAGGGCAGGGAGAGTTGTTCTGAGTGCGGCGGCAGGCTAGTCCCGTCCGTAACGCTGCCGCGCCTGCTCCTCGGCGCGTGCGCGTTCCGCATCTGGCAGAGGCGCGGGGTCGCCCGCTAGATGCGGCCACACGCCGCCCATGGAGGCATAGTGTGGTCGCGTACCCGCGGCGATCAGCGGATTGGCAGGACGATCGTTCGCATTCAGGTACAGCGCACCCAATTCTTGTGATGGCAAAGCAGACACCAGTTCAAGCGCGGCTTCCACGCTCTCGCGCCAGCGCGTCTTCATCGCCACGTAATCGAACTTGTCCGTGCCCAGCTTCTCCAGAAATTCTTCCGGGCGCATCCGGTTAAAGCGATTGGCCTGTTCCAGGATGAGCCAAGGAGTTAATCCCGGGTCCTTCCCCGCTGCCGCCCAGGCTAACAGGCCGAGTGACGCGAAGGTTTCGTCCAAGTAGAGCGTGTCCACAAAGTCGCGCGCTTCCCAGCGGCCGGCGAGGGCCAGCACCTTGTTGGTCGCCAGATCAGCGAGGTGCAGCCGCCAGCCGAACTCTTCGTCCGGCTGCACGGGAAAAAACCGGAACGCACTGTCCCACGACCACTCCAATCGCAGGCTCTCGCCCTCACGGCTGATCCGAGCGCGCTGGAAGCCAGGCACACTCCTCGACCACTCAACCGCGAACCCAGCCTGCAACAGCGTCGCAGCATCGGCCTCAGCAACCGCCGCGACACTTTCCTCGGCGTCATGGAAGATGCCCAAATCCTCCGAGTAACGCGGCGAGCCCGGGGCCGCGTTGATCACGGTGCCGCCCGCAATGAAGCTCTCCGGACTGCGGTGCGTGGCTAACAGCCTGAGCACGACGCGTTGGAAGTTCGTCAACGGCATGGCCCGCGACTTCTTACCGGCTCCACGGTGCTACAGCTTGTCCGCCAGCTTCATGCCTGCCCAACCACCGTGGGTGCGTAGGCCCTTCAACAGAGTTTCGCGTGATAGTTTGGTCAGGGGTACATCCTTGTGCACCCACCAGAAACACATTGTGCGGAACTTTTCCAGTTCGCTCAGGAGGTCTTCTTGAACGGTGGCCATAGCGGAGATGATGCCTGCTAGCGTACCCGTCCGAGGAAAGGAAGCAAGGTCACCGACCGACGAGGGCGCATCCGGCCAGGGCGTTTCGAGCGTTTTCGTTGGTTCCTGAACGAACGCACTTTTATGGCATCAGATAACGAACAAAGCACCCTCGGCAGCATCGTCTCCAAAGTCACCAACGCCTTTACCCCCGGCGTGGACACGGAAGGCGCGCCCAAGGAAACCGGCGACATCACCAATCTCTACACGATGCGTGACCCGCTGACGATGTATCCTAAGCCTTCGTTCAGCAAG
>CAXUIU010000383.1:0-3384 GCA_964250955.1 uncultured Chthoniobacterales bacterium
TTGTCCTACCTCGTGCCGGCGCTGTTACTCGGCGACCCGGGCTACCTGCGCTTTGATTCGCTGCGCCTGCTCGCCGACGGGGTCAGCGCGGACGGCCGTCCGTGCCGGAAGCTCGCCGGCGAGACGAACGAGGGCGCGCGCTGGGAACTGCTCATCGACTGCGAGACCGGGGCGCTGCGCGAGGCGCTAGAGGTCAACACCCTGCCGACGACGCCAGCCCACGCAGTCCGCACGCAGTACCGCTTCACCGACATCCGCTTCGCCGACTCGCTGCCGGACAGCGTTTTCGCCGACTCGAAGCCAGTGGTCCACGCGGCCAAACGCTGACGCATGGTCCGGCTCGAAAACCTCCGCAAGGACTTCGGCGGCAAGCCGGCGCTCGCCCCGCTGAACCTGGAAATTTCGGCCGGCGAAATCTTCGGTTTGCTCGGGCACAACGGCGCGGGCAAGAGCACGACTTTCGGGCTGATCCTGGGTCAGCTCCGGCCGACGGGCGGCGAGGTGTTCGTGCGCGGGGTGTCGGTCCAGCGCGAACGCGGGCGCGCCCTGCAACGCGTCGGCGCGATCTTCGAGACGCCGGCGTTCTACGACTACCTGAGCGGCTGGCGCAACCTGGCGATGCTCACCGCGCTCTCGCGCCGCGTCACTCCGGAGGAGACGAACGAGGCCGTGCGGTTCGTGGGCCTGGAAAAACGCATCCACGACCCCGTGCGCACCTACAGCCACGGGATGCGCCAGCGGCTCGCGCTCGCGCAGGCGCTCCTGCCCTCGCCCGAACTCGTGCTCCTCGACGAACCTGCCGAAGGGTTGGACCCCGAGGGGATCCGCGAACTGCGCGAACTCATCCTCACGCTCAACCGCGAACGCGGCATGACGGTCGTGCTCTCCTCGCACCTGTTGGCCGAGGTGCAGCAGACCTGCCACCGTGTCGCCATCCTGCACCGCGGGCGGCTGGTGTTCCAAGGGCATTGGCAGGACCTGGTCCGCGACCGGGCCAGCTACCGTCTGGACGTGGACGACTGGACGCGTGCAGCGACTGCCGTCGCGGCGTGCGGCGCGACCCTTGATGCTGCGGCGGGTACGCTGTCGCTGCCGAGCGCCGACGCCGATGTGGCCGACGTGGTGACGGCGCTGGTCGGCGCAGGCATACGGGTGCGCGCGGTCGAGCCCGTGCGGCAGAGCCTGGAGGACGTTTACCTCGACACGGTCGCCGAACGCGAGTTGCCGCCGCAGGCAGTCGTCCCAAGGTAGGGATGCCTCTCCCAGATAATTCCAATTTTTCGGAAGCGCAAAACCAGAAATATTTGGGCTGCTTCGGAGAGGCAGACCTACCTTGAACAGCCCGATGTTAGACACCCTCTTCTTCCTGCAATTTCGGCATGAACTGGCGAAGATGTTTGCTCGTCGGCGGACCTATCTCGGATTTGGCGCGTTCCTCGCGTTGGAGGGCATGGTGCTCGTCGGGATCAACCGTCCCGGGCCGCGACGGGCGTTCCAGCACATGATCGAGACGAACGGCTTCGGCTTCGACCGGTACTTCTCAGGGGTCACGCTGGCGTTTATGATGTTGTACTGGACGGCGCTGCTCCTGGGCGGGCTCTTCCTGGCGTTGGTGGCGGGCGACGTGGTGAGCAAGGAAGTCGAGGAAGGCACGATGCGGATGATGCTCTGCCGCCCGGTGTCGCGCGGGCGCGTGGTGGCGCTCAAGTACGCGGCGTGCGTGGCCTACACCTTTGCGATGGTAGGATTCATCGGTGTGACGGCGCTGCTGGCCGGATTGGCTTACCGTGGCTGGGGCGGGCTTTTCGCATTCGCACCGCTGGAACGCGTGATGGCGCTGTATGAACCCGGCGAAGGGTTAAGACGCTACTTTGTCGGACTGGGATTGCTGGCGTGCAGCCTGACGACGATCACGAGCATCGGGTTCATGCTCTCGTGCATGAAGATGAAGCCGGTGACGGCGACCGTTGTGACAGTGACGATCCTGTTCGCCGACAACATCTTTCGCAATGTGCCGCTCTTCGACGACCTGAAGCCGTACTTCGTGACGGCGCACCTGGCGACTTGGATCAATGCGTTCCACAGTCGGATTCCGTGGCGAGATGTGACGGCAGACCTCGCGTACCTGGGTGCAGTGGACGCGACGCTTTTGATCGTCGGGCTGGCGGTGTTCGCTCAGCGCGACTTCAAGGCCTGAACGGCCTGCTCGGCCGGCTGGCATTCCGGGCACCAGCAGGTCGTTCGCCCGCCAACGGTGGCGCGGGCGAGATCGGTGCGGCAGCGCGGGCAGCGTCCGCCGGCTTCCCAACGGTGGGAAAAGAGCCAGTTTTTGGGATATCGCCAGTCGTCGTCGATGATGCGCACGGCGGTGCGGCTGACCCAACGCACAGTCTGCCAGAGGCGTTGGGTCTGCGCGGGTTCGAGCGCGCCGGCGGGTGTGGAAGGATGGAGGCGGGCGCGCCAGAGGATTTCGTCGGCCATCCAGTTGCCGACGCCCGGGAAGTGTTCCTGCATGAGGAGCACGGCCTTGAGCGGGGTGCGGCGGCGGCGTTCGAGGAAGCGGGTGAGGCCCGGGAGCGTAAATTCCTTGGAAAGAACGCTTGGGGCGAGCGACGACCACCAGGCGGGTGGTTCGGCGCCTTGGTGGAGGCGCACGCGGCCAAAGTGGCGTTTGTCCTCGAAGACGAGGGCATGGGCGGCTTGGTCGAGGACGAGATGATCGTGCTTGCGCGGGGAGTAGTCAGGAAGGAGTTCACGGCGGAGTTCGCCGCTCATGCCGAGATGAACGCCCAGCCAGAGATCGTCGGAGAACTGGAAGAGCATTTGTTTGCCGCGGGCCTGGGAGGCGAGGAGTTTTTTGCCGGGGAGTTGGGAGCGAAGAGCGGCGGTGTCGGTGTCACGGAAGACGCGGATCTCGGGTCGGGCGAGGCGAACGGCAAGGATGGGTTGGCCAAGACCCGGGTCCCACTGGCGGCGGCTGTGTTCGACTTCGGCGAGTTCGGGCATAAATAAAAGGGGAGAGGCGGGGCTGGAAAAATAAACGATTTCGTTGCGGATACCACCGGGGGCGTTTATTTTCGTGCGTTTGGCAGACAGCACGATGCCAGGGTAGCTCAGCGGTAGAGCAGGGGACTCATAAGCCCTTGGTCGGGAGTTCGATTCTCCCCTCTGGCAAATCTCCTTCTCCTAGGTAAATATATTCTGCGGCATCAATTTTGCTCCGCGTTATTGTGAGATTATTGTGAGGCCGTGGCCTCATTGCGGAAAGACCCACGGGGGTTCTCAAAATACTGGTACGCCTGCATCACGATTCCTGGGAAAGGGCAGACGCAACGCTGCACCAAGGTTCTGGCAACCGAGCGGAATCGTGGGGAGGCGATGGTA
>CAXUIU010000383.1:3394-3785 GCA_964250955.1 uncultured Chthoniobacterales bacterium
GCCAAGCACCTCGGCCCAGCACTCCACTTTGCAAACCGAGACGCCATTTTCGAGACCTTTGTCACGGCGACGCAGCGGGCAATTGTCGGCGACATGACCGAAGTCGACGCGCGCGTTTTTTTGAACAGCATCCTCGAATCGACGGGACAGGACCCCATAAAGAACGAAACTGCTCGGGCGTTCTCGCAACGCTGGTTGAAGGCGCAGGTCGTCGGATTGGCGGAGAGTACCAATCTCTCCTACAGCCTCGCCGTGCGCCTGTTTATGAAGCATCTCGGCCCCACGGCAGATAAGCCTTTGCGAGCGGTGCACCCAGAGCAAATTGAGACGTTCAAAACCGTACGCATAGCGACCGGCGTATCCGCCAAAACGATTGATCGCGATCTCAAGG
>CAXUIU010000383.1:3846-4119 GCA_964250955.1 uncultured Chthoniobacterales bacterium
ATCTGCGATCAAGCAGGGCGTGCTGAGCTACGATCCGTCGCAGACCATCTCGCTCTTCACGCGTAAGAAAAAGGCTCAATCTCAATCAGTCACGCGGGAAGTAATCGAACCAGAAGAACTGGACGCAATACTGGACGCCGCAACGGAGGAGTGGCGGACGGTGACGTACATCGGACGATACACCGGGGCACGACTCGGTGACTGCGCGAGTATGCGGTGGAGCAATATCAATCTTGATCGAGTCCCCGGCTTTGGTCCAGAACGTGTGAGAGG
>CAXUIU010000384.1:0-4093 GCA_964250955.1 uncultured Chthoniobacterales bacterium
GAGGCGTCGTACTTAGCGGCATCAGCCAGAACGGCGAGTTTGGCGGAGAGGTCCATAGGAGCGGGTCTAAACTACCACGGATGGTGGTATGCGGCTCCTGATTGTTTCAGTTGCCACAAGATTTCTGCCGATCTTTGTATGCAGCTGAACTGCAATTCAACGAGCGCGACGCGCACCGCCCCAGCGGACATCTAGCAGGGAAGGAATGTCCTAGAACTAGCACCCAGCAACGAGCCTTTTGAGAGGACGATCCGGTCCCAGAAATGGCACATCGCGCACCCGGGTCCTTTCCTCTCCGCAACGTGCTGGCGGCGCGTCTCCGCCAAGCGCGTGAAAAGCGGGGCTGGTCGCAATCCGACTTGGCGCGCGAACTCCAACTGATTGGTTGGGATGCGGGACGAACACTCATCACGAAGATCGAGCTGCGGGAACGGTGTGTGACGGACTACGAACTGATCGTCCTGGCACGCGTGCTTTCGGTAGGCCTGGACGAACTGACACGCGGCACCTACAAGGAAGCCCTGCGCATGGCCCGGCCTGGCGGCGAGGCTGCTTCTTGATTTGACCCTAATGGAAGTCATGGGAGGAAACTCCTACGGCGAGCGGACAGGCGAGCCGCTCGATTCGCGTCGCGCGCACCAGCGGCAGGCCTTGGCGGGTTTGCGCGACGCCGGTGATCTGGAGAAACTTTTCCTGGGTAATCGTCAACCGCACCTGCTCGAAGAGGTCGGGAGGCACGACGGCATTCGCCACGCCGGACTCGTCTTCGAGCGAGATGAACACAAAGCCTTTGGCGGTGCCCGGCCGCTGGCGGCAGATGACGACGCCACCGATCGTGATTTCCTCGCCGTGGGCGACGGTGGCAATTTCGTCCGCTTTCCAGATGTCGGGCAATTGGTCACGGATCAGGCGCATCGGGTGCGGGCCGGTCGTGAGCCGCTGGGTGCGGTAGTCGGCCTGCATTCGCTCGATCGTGTTCATGGGCGGCAAGGGCGCGCCGCTTTCGTCCGCCGACTCAAAGCAAAACGTCAGGTTCTCTTCTTGGGATAAATCGCGTTCCACCGCCCAGAGCGCCGCACGGCGGTGACCGCAGAGTTCGTTCAAGGCTCCCAACCGGGCCAGCGCGCGTAGCTCGGCCTTCGGCAGCCGTGTGCGCTCCCGGAAATCGGCGAGCGAGTGGAACGGCCGCAACGCGCGCTGCCGCGTGAGGAGAGCCGCGTGTTCCTCCCGGAAGCCCTGCACTTGGTTGAAGCCCAGGCGCAGGCAGTCGTCGGCCTCCACGGTGCACGGCCATTCCGAGCGCTGCACGCATACCGGCCGGACTTTGAGGCCGTGCTGCCGCGCGTCCCGGATGAGCGTCGGCGGACTGTAGAACCCCATCGGCTGGTTGTTGAGGAGCGCCGCGGTGAACTCCGGCAAGCGATGCACCTTCAAGTACGTGCTGGCATAAGCGAGCAGGCCAAAGCTGATGGCGTGGCTTTCCGGAAAGCCGTAGAGCGCGAAGGACTGGCTCATCTTGACGATTTCCTCGACGCCGACGGGTGACACCCCTGCTTTTTGCAATGCCGCACGCAGTTTGGTTTGGATGCGCTTTAGCCGCGCGCCGTCGCGCTGGTAGTTGAGCGCCCGGCGCAGTTCGTCCACCTCCGCACCGGAAAACCCGGCGAGCGCCATGGCGATGCCCATCATCTGCTCTTGGAAGAGGCAGATGCCGAGCGTGCGCTCTAAGATCGGCCGCAGCCGTTCGTCCAGGTAGGTGACGGGCTCCAGCTTCGCGCGGCGGGCGAGGTAGGGATGCATCAACCCGCCTTCGATGGGACCGGGCCGCACGACGGCCACCTCCACGACCACGTCGTAGAACGTGCGCGGTTGGAGGCGGGCGAGGGTCGCCATCTGCGCGCGGCTCTCGATCTGGAACACCCCGATGGTGTCGCTGCGGCACATGGCGTCAAACGTCGCCGCATCGTCCTTGGGCAGGTGAGCCAAGTCAATTTCCCGGCCCCGCGCAGAGCAAACCTCCAAGGTGTCCTGGATGACCGACATCATGCCGAGGCCTAGGAGATCCACCTTCACGATGCCCAGTTCCTCGCAGTCATCCTTGTCCCACTGGATGACGGAGCGTCCGGGCATCGAGGAGTTTTCCAGCGGCACCACGCTGTCCAAACGATCCTGACAAAACACCATGCCCCCGGAGTGTTGGCCCAAGTGCCGAGGCAGTCCGCGCACAGCTTGGAAAAGCTCCACGCATGCCCGGGCGCGGGGGTGTGCCTGGTCCAGCCCCGACTGCCGGAACTGGTCTTCTAATTCGAGGGTGTGCGGAAAGTCGCCGGAGTGGAACAGGCTGGAAAAGCGGTCCAGCACGTCGGTCGGCAGGTTGAGGGCCTTGCCGATCTCGCGCATGGTGCTCTTGCCGCGCAGGGTAATGACGTTGGCGGTCATGCCCACGCCGTGGCGCCCGCAACGCCGGTACATCTCCTGGATGACCTGCTCGCGCCGCTCGCCGCTGGGTAGGTCCAGGTCGATGTCCGGCCATGCCTTGCGGCTACCCGCCCCGCCGCGGTTCTCGTTGAGGAACCGCTCGAACAGGAGCTTGGACGCGATGGGATCGACCGCCGTGATTTCCAGGCAATAACAGACGGCCGAATTGGCCGCACTGCCGCGGCCCTGCACGAGGATGCCGTGCTCTTTGCAGAAACGCATGATGTCCCAAACCATCAGAAAATATCCCTCGAACCCGAGTTCGCCGATGAGCCGAAGTTCTTTTTCGAGCTGGCCGCGCACGGTGGCGTCGAGCCGCTCGCTGTAGCGATGCTCCGCACCTCGGAAAGTCACTTCGCGCAAGAACACGTCGGGCGGCTGGCCATCCGGGGCGGCGTAGCCCGGGAACTCGTATCCGAGCGACGGGAACGCGAACTCCAACCGCTCGGCCAAGCGCGCGGTGTTGGTGACCGCTTCCGGCAGATCGGCGAAGAGCGCCTGCATCTGCGCCGGGGATTTAAGATGCCGCTCGCCGTTGATCGCCAAGGCCGCCCCGGCGGCGTCGAGGTGCGTGTGCAGCCGGGAGCACGCGAAAACGTCCACGACGTGGCGGCCGTCGGGCTCGGCGTACAGGACGCCGTTGGTGGCAAGCAGGCCGGTGCCGGTGGCGCGAGCCAGTTCCACGAGCCGCGCGCCCAGCCAGCGTTCACCGCGTTGGAAATGCCGCTGCACCTCGACAAACACGTTGTGGACGCCAAAGAAAGAAACCAGCCGGCGCACGATGACTTCAGCCCCCGCGAAGTCCCGTCTGAAGATTGCCATGACGACCGGACCTTCCTCGTCGCCGGTCAGGCACACGGTCCCGGCGGCGATCTCCGGCAGTTCTTCCCAAAGGATGACGCTCTTACCCTTCGGTGCGCGCAGTTTCGAGCGGGTGAGCAGTCGGCAAAGGCTCTGGTAGCCGCCGGCGTCGCGGACCAGGATTGGCAACACGCTGCCGTCTTCCATCGTCAGTTCGCAGCCGTAGATCGCTCGGATGTTGCATCGTTCGGCCGCCTGCCAGAAACGCGGACTGCCGTAGAAACCGTCGCGGTCCAGGAGCGCGAGCGAGGCGAGCCCGACCTCGGCGGCCCGCACCGCCAGGGCGTTGGGCAGCGAAGCCGCCCGCAAAAAGCTGAACGCACTGCGGGCGTGCAGTTCGACGTAAGAATCCGGCGCCGTGTTTCCCATGGGTTTGCCCTCGCTCCTGTTTTGATCGCCTCCTGTGAGGCGTCAGTCGTACACGCCCAGCATCCACCAGTGGGCCTGCCGATGGTTGGCGAGCCGGTAGAGGCCGCCGTGCGCCAGTTCCACGTCCCATTCCTCCCACCGCCAAGCCGCTTCCTGATCCCACCAGTGACCGTCCAGCCGCCAAGGTCCGGCGCTGGCCTGGATCGCCCCTTCCACTTCCCGGGCTTGCAGCCACGCGGGTTTTTCGTCCGTGCTCGCCACGGTTGCCTTCCACGGCGGGCGGTAGCGGCGCAGCCCCAGCCCCAGCCCCAGCGGGAGAACGCCAGAAATCTTTGGCGCGTTCGGAAGCCTGCTGCGCCCCCCATTGCCCTCGAAGGCCGGCGGA
>CAXUIU010000385.1:0-4083 GCA_964250955.1 uncultured Chthoniobacterales bacterium
GCTGTGGGATGCGCGGGGAACAGGGAAGAATGGTGCGCCCCACGCGGCAGGCTTTGCCAGCCACCCAACGTTCAGACATTCCATATTCAACTCCACTGATGAAATCTTATTCTTCCACTTCCACCCAAGGCTCGCGCCGTGGGGGCAAATCGCGCTCGGGCCGCTATTCGAGCGACCGGCGTTCGTCCGGCGGCGGCCGGGGGCCCGCGCCCGCGCCGACCTTCTGGCAGAAGGTTGTCTCCTTCTTCACCGGCGGTGCCAAGAAGTCGGCGGACAGCCGCAAACCGTCTGATCCCGTCGCAACGCGCACGACGGAAGAGTCTGCGCCCCGCGCAAAGACCTCGTCCGGCGGCGAGAGCCGCAGCGTGCGCAAGCCCGAGGCGGTCGAGGTGACCAGCCCGCGGCTGTACGTGGGCAACCTGTCCTTCGACGCGACCGAGAGTGACCTGTCGGAACTCTTCAGCGGTGTCGGCCAGGTCGTCACGGCGGAGGTCGTCAGCCACAAGCAGACGCAGCGTTCCAAGGGCTTTGCTTTCGTGCAAATGCAGTCCGTGGAGGAAGCCAAGCGCGCCGTCAGCGAACTGCACGACAAGGAGTTCCTGGGGCGCAAGCTCGTCGTCAGCGGGGCCAAGAACAGCGACCAGCACGACGGTCGCAGCGAACCGCGCTTCGCGGCCTGAGTTCCCCTCCCCGAGCCCAGCATCCTTTTTCCGGCCCGGCACCTCTTGCGAAGTGCCGGGCCGTTTTGCTTGTGCCCGAGCCGTTTTACCTCGTCGGCCCCACGGCGGTCGGCAAGACCGCGCTCGCGGTGCGGGTGGCGGAACTCTGCGGCGCGGAGATCGTCAACGCGGATGCGTTCCAGGTGTACGCGGGGCTGCCCCGACTGACCGCCCAGCCCTCCGCGAGCGAACGGACACGCGTGCCGCACCACTTGGTCGGCCAGGTGCCGCTGGCGGAGTCCTACAACGTGGCCCGCTACCGGGCGGAGGCGGTTGCGTGCTTGCAAGACCTGGCCGCGCGCGGTCGGCCGGCGTTGGTCGTCGGCGGGAGCGGGCTCTACATCAAGGCGCTCACGCACGGCCTCTCCCCCCTGCCCCCGGCACAACCGGAACTACGCGCGGAGTTGGAAGCCGCTTCGTTGCCGGACCTGGTGGCGCGGCTGGAGGCGCTCGACCCCAGCGCGGCGGCCACCGTCGACCGGCACAACAAACGTCGCGTCTTACGAGCGGTAGAAATCTGCCTGCTCACGGGGGAACGGGCTTCCGAACAGCGCACGGCCTGGCAAGAAAGGGATCGACCGGTGCGCGGCGCGTTCGTGGTGCGCGAGCGGGAAGAACTCGCCGCACGCATTCGCCAACGAACGGCGGCGTTGTTGGACGAGCTGGGCATGGAGGAAGTCCGGGCAGCGATGCGCGGGGTGATTTCGGAGACCGCCGCCGGCATCATCGGACTTCGGGAAATGGCGGCGTTCCTGGCCGGTGAAATTACCCGCGCTGAGTGTTTGGAACGCATCGAAACCGCCACCCGCCGCTACGCCAAGCGGCAGATGACGTGGTTCCGGCGTGAAACGTTCGAGGAGACGATCCATCTCACAGAGGGGAGCGACCTGGAAGCAACCGCGCAAGGACTCGCGATGAGGATCAGCGATGTTTGAAGCGGGCACTTTACCAGAAACATTTGGGACGCGTCGGAGACACGTCAGGACCAGCCAGGGACGACCGGCCACTACGTGGCTTGCCCGGAAGGTTGACCCGCTCGCAACAAGAGTGTCACCATGACGGGCGTGATCCCCTATTTTTCGCGGACGCTGTTCCTTGCATCGCTGGCGGCAAGCGTGTGCTGCCTCGGGGCGAACGCGTGCGCGCAGACACCCGCCGCGGCTGCCAGCGCTACGCCGCAGGCCTCGTCCAGCTCGCGGCCGGACGCGCTGTGGCGCTGTGAACTGCCCGGCGGCGTGTACCTCGTGGCGTTACGCTCGGTGGTGTCCGTGAGCAGCCACGAATTCGTGGTGGACGGTGCGGCGCGGGTCACGGAGGTCACGGTCGCCACCACGAGCACGGTGGAGGCGCGCTTTTACTACCTGGAGCCGTTGACCACGAATACCCCCGTGTCATCGGCCTTGGAACAACTCCAACAACACGTGCAGGATCTCTCCGCGGCCCACGTCGGCGCCAACGATGCCCCGTGGCAAAAGGTCGTCAAAACTTATCCGAACACGACCCACGCCCACACGGTCGAATACCGGCTCGCTTCCAAATCGGACCTGCAAAGCCTGCGCCAGAGCATCGCACAGGCGTGGACGACCGGGAAGGGCGCGAACTTCAAAATCGAGTAGCCCAGCGAGGCTCAGTGTCCCCTGAGCAGGTCGAGCAGCGAGCCGGCCGTGTCGCGCACGGCGTCGGTGCCTTGCTGCGCCTTTTGCAGGATCGTCGCGCCCGCGCCCGCCGCCAGCCGGCCGGTGAGGTCCTCCCGCGGATGGTCCACGGGGCCGCTGACACGCATCGTCGTCCACGCGTAGCCATCGTGCTGCGGGAGGTTGAACATCGTCGCGCCGAGGTCGTTGATCCAGCGCACGCTGGAAACCGCGACCCCCACGCGGAAGGTGCCGTCGATCTGCCGCGCGCGTACCGTGAAGCCGCCTTCGACCCGGAGCAAGCCTTCGGATTCCACGACGACGTTGCGCACTTCCAGGTGGTCGGGTGTGAAGGTGAAGTCCGCCCCGCCGCGTTGCACGACCGCACGGCGATAGCGCACCGACGACGAGAAGACGGCGAGTTGGTCGAGGACGGGGAGTGCTTCCATCTGCGCCTCGCGCAGGTCGAGGTGGCCCGTCGCCCGCCAACGCGCGTGGTCATCCATCGAACCGGTCACCTGCGCACGTACGGCGGCCTTGCCCTGGAACCGCCCGCGCCAATCCGGCGGCAGGAACGGTCCGACCGGCACGCCGTCGAGGTTGGCGGTGAGATCGAGCGCGTGGTCGCCGGTGAGTGCCTGGGTACCGGATAGTTCCAGCCGGCCCCCACCCTCCGGTCGTCCGCTGGCGCGCGTAACGAAGAGAGTGTCGCGCGTGGTCTTCACGGCGAATGCTTCCAACGTCACCGCCGGTGTGTCCGCCTGCGACAGAGTGCCGCCTGCGCCGTCGATCTCCCAGGTGCGCACGTCGCCGACCATCCGCGCTTTGAGCCGGGTGTCGCGCAGGCCGCCGCCCCGCCAGCCGAGGGTGAAGTCCGCCACGCGCACCTCGCCGACTTCCATGCGCCGGGGTAGAAGAAACGCCAGTGGGTGCTGGTCGGAGCCGGGCGGGCCGACCTGTTCGGGACTGGGTTGGTCGGGAGCACTTTGCACGGTGGGATCGGTGCCGAGATCGGCGCGGATGCGCTCGACCTCCACTGTTTCCACGCGCCAGACCCGCCGCCACAGCGCGCCCAGGTCGAACGCCGCACGTACCTGGTCGGCGTTAAAGGCCGTCAGCGGTCCGTGGCGGGAGGCGCGCACGTCCAGCCCGGTGGTGTAAACCGAGGCACCATCCCAACGCAGAGGTTCGAGGTGTGCTTCCGCCTGGAGGGCCGCGGAGGTTTTCCGTTCGAGGAACTTGCGGAAATCGTCGGAGCGCAGGAAGTGGTCGAGCCACCAACGGGCGCCGACGACCAGCAAGAGGAGCCCGACGAGCGCCGCCGGCACACCGATCACCAACGCCGGGAGCAAACGCCGGCGCCGGCGGGTCGGGCGAGGGGCGCGCGTCTCCATGGCGGCAGCCTACCACGAAAAACATTGCACGCGGCGGGCGGGACCGGTTTTCGTTGACACCGTCCGCCCCCTCGCGTGGATGTGTAGGGCAACCATGCTGTCGCTGGAAGCCATCTCACTCCAAGGCAGCGGTGGCGAGGATGCCCCCTACCAGTTGCGGGACGTTTCCCTGCGGATGCGCCGGGGAGAACTCGTCGCGGTGGTGGGACCCTCCGGCTGCGGGAAATCCACCCTGCTCAAGGTCATCGCCGGGTTGCTCGAATCTACCGAAGGGATCGTGCGCTGGGACGGACGCGACCTGGCAGCGGAGGAGGACCTCGCGCCGGCGGACCTCGG
>CAXUIU010000386.1:0-4078 GCA_964250955.1 uncultured Chthoniobacterales bacterium
CGAATCAAAGCGCAGGTAGCCCGGGTCGCCGAGTAACAGCGCCGGCACGAGGTACGACAAGCCCAGCGAAATTCCCGCGCAACTGTCGAGTGCCTGACCCAACGAAGGTTCGGGTTCCTCGCGTTCTGCGTCCCACTGCCGCAGGAGCGTTTGACCTTCCCGGGTGTAGATCACGCTGGTGCCGCTCTTGCCGTGGAAGTCCTTCTGCGTCCACGCGAGCCGAAAGCGGTCCGGCCGCACGAAGCGCATCGTCACCGTGCGGTGATCGGTCGGCAGCGTCGAGCCGTCCTCGTGGTCGTCGCAACTTCCCTCGCACGAGAACGCCGCGGCCGAAGCGTAGACCTTGAACATACGCTCCAGCACCTGCGCGGCTTCCGGCTCGGTCTCGGCGCGCAGACCACCGACCCAACAGAAGACGAGCAGCGCGACGGTGGCGGGCAGGCTTCGGGTGCTAACCAAGCCGTTCCCTCCCGTGCGGACGCGTGAGGTCCTGGATCGGACCGATGGGCACGAGGCGCGTCGGGTTGATCTCGGGGTGCGTCATGTAGTAGTGGCGCTTGATATGGTCGAAGTTCACCGTGTCGGCCACGCCGGGCGTCTGGTAGAGGTCGCGCAGGTAGCCAAACAGATTTGGGTAATCCGCGATCCGACGCAGGTTGCACTTGAAGTGGCCGACGTACACGACGTCGAAGCGCACCAGCGTCACGAACAAGCGCCAGTCGCTCTCCGTGATCGTCGCGCCGTGCAGGTAGCGGCGGTCGGCCAGGCGCGCGTCGAGGCGGTCCAAGGCGTCGAAGAGCACGTGGACGTGCCGTTCGTAGTCGGCCTGGTCGTCCGCGAACCCGGTGCGGTAGACGCCGTCGTTGACCTCGTCGTAGAGCGTGGCGTTGAGCCGGTCGATGTCGGCGCGCAATGGTTCGGGGTAGAAGTCCACCGCGCGGTCACCGCCACAGCCGTCGAAGGCGGAGTTGAACATCCGCATCAGGTCGTCGTCGGAGTTGCTGACGATTCGTCCGGTCTCCTTGTCCCAGAGCACGGGCACGGTCACCCGGCCGCAGAAACCGGTGTCGGTGGCGAGGTAGGCTTCCTTGAGGAAATGGAACCCGTTGACCGGATCGGGCTCGTCGTTGAACCGCCAACCGTCCTCGTCGTTGCGCAGGGGATCCACCACGGTCATGCCGACGATGCTTTCCAAGCTCCTGAGACGGCGCAAGATCACGATGCGGTGCGCCCACGGACACGCCAGCGAGACGTAGAGGTGATATCGCCCGGCCGCAGCGGGGTACGGCGAACTCCCGTCAGCCGTTACCCAATCACGGAAGGCGTCGGCCTGACGCGCGAAGCCGCCGTCGGTGCCACGCTCGGCGGGGAAAATGGTGGCACGGTCGCTCATCAGAAGGCAAGGGCGGATGCGGCGGAATCTACGCACGAACGCACCCGGTGGCGAGCAAGGTTTTCGTGGTGCGAAGAGTCGATATTTACGCAGCAGTTCGAGACAACTGGCTAAAATCGAGCACACCTGACGGCGGACGTTTCACGCCTGCCTTACCGCCGCCGGAAAATTATGCAGAAGTTTAAGGTATTGCGAAGCAATGACTTGTGATTATTTCTGATTGATACCCTCCGAATTTTCGCTTTCGAGAAACACCACGGCACGGCCGCTGCTTTATGTTCGCTTGTCCGCAAGCATTGTGGACGGGGAAACAATCAAAGAGCAGCCTGACCGGAGGGTATTGGCACTGGAAATTCGGGGGGATATTTCAGTGTCGGGCCGGTCAGGCTGTTTTTCTTTTCCGGCAGGATGGCTCAAAAGCCTAGGTCGCTCAACCCCGGGTGTTCGTCCGGGCGGCGGCCGAGCGGCCAGCGGTATTTGCGTTGCGCCTCGGTGATCGGCAGGTCGTTGATGCTCGCGTGCCGGCGGCGCATGTACCCGGCGGCGTCGAACTCCCAGTTCTCGTTGCCGTAGGAGCGGAACCACTGCCCCGCCGCGTCGTGCCACTCGTAGGCGAAGCGCACCGCGATGCGGTCGTCACCGTAGGTCCAGAGTTCCTTGATGAGCCGGTAGTCGAGTTCCTTCTCCCACTTGCGGGTCAGGAAGGCGACGATCTCCGCACGCCCGGCGAGGAACTCGTCGCGGTTGCGCCACGCGGAGTCAGCGGTGTACGCGCCGGCGACCTTTTGCGGGTCGCGCGTGTTCCAGGCGTCCTCAGCCGCGCGCACCTTGGCAATGGCGGCCTCGCGGTCGAAGGGCGGCAGCGGCGGGCGGGGAGCTTCTTGGGACTCGTCCATGCGTCCATCAAAAACCCGGCCGGCGGCGCACGCAAACATTATCCCGCCGCCTGCAATTCGTACGAAAGCACGCTCAGGCAGTAGATGGCCGCCGTCTCGGTGCGCAGGACGATGGGTCCGAGCGTGATCGGACGGCAGCCGGCGCTCTTGGCGAGGCCGATTTCCGCCGGGGTAAAGTCTCCCTCCGGACCGACGAGGATGAGCGCGCTCGCCGGCCGCGGGCTGCCGTGTTCCTCCAGGTAGGCGCGCAGGTGGCGCGAGTCGGGCTGGAGCGAGGCGATGAGCATCAGGTCAAACGCTCGTGCCCCGCGCCCGGCAAAGAATTCCTTCGGGGTCTGCGGCGCGGCGACGGTGGGAAGCCAGTTCTGGCCGCACTGCTTGGCGGCTTCGATGACGGTGGCCTGCCACTTGGCCTGCTTGGCGGCGGCGCTCTCGTCGTCCTCGACCTTGGAGACGGTGCGTTCGGACAGGAGCGGGGCGATTTCGGCCGCGCCGAGTTCGGTGGCCTTTTGGACGATGAGGTCCATGTTTTTGCCCTTGGGGATAGCCTGCGCGAGCGTGATGCGGCAGGGCAAGGGCGGCGTCTTGGCGCGGTGGATGGCCAGGAGGCGCACGGCGCGCTTGGTGGACTCGGGAGCAACCGTCGCGGTGGCCTCGGAACCCTGGCCGTTGAAGACGACAACCTTCTCGCCAGGCTGGAGGCGCAAGACATTGAGCGCGTGGTGCGACTCCGCCTCGTCGAGCGCGAGGGCATCAGGGTTCCAAGAGTTGGGCGGGATGTAGAAGCGGTGCATGGCTAAATGGCCTCACGCAAAGTCCGCAAAGCCGCCAAGGAAGAGAAAGGGTCGGAAGGGCAACAAATATCCTCCCCCTCCTTTGCGGCTTTGCGGACTTTGCGTGAGGCCCTCAGGACGACCGAACGGGAGGGGCGTAGATTACTGGAAGAACTCCTTCGCCTTGTCGAAAAAACCCTTGTGAATCGGCGTGTTCTCCTCGCCGCAAAGCGCCGCGAACTCCTCCAGCTTCTGCCGCTGCTCGGCGTCGAGCTTGGTGGGCACCTCGACCAGTACGCGTGTCAGGAGGTCGCCGCGCACCTTGGTGTTCATGTCAGGCATGCCGCGCTGGCGCAACTTGAACATCGCCCCGCTCTGCGTGCCGGCGGGCACCTTCAACGCCGCCTTCCCCTCCAGGGTCGGCACCTGGATTTCGCCGCCCAGCGCCGCCGTGATGAAGGAAATCGGCACCTCGCAATACAGCTTGTCCTCCTCGCGCTGGAACACGGTGTGTTCGGCGACGTGGACCACGACGTACAGGTCGCCCGCCGGGCCGCCGCGGATGCCGGCCTCACCGTTGCGTGTGGAGCGCAGCCGCACGCCGTCATCGATGCCGGCCGGGATCTTGAGCTTGATCTTGGCGGTCTGCTCCGTACGTCCCTCGCCGCGGCACTTCTTGCAGGGGTTTTCGATGATGGAGCCCGTGCCCTTGCAGCGCGGGCAGGTCTGCGACACCTGGAAAAACCCGCGCGAGGTGATGACCTGGCCCCGCCCCTGGCAGGTGCGGCACGTCACGGCCTGGCTGCCCGCCTCCGCCCCAGTGCCGCTGCACACATCGCAGGCGGCATTCTTGGTGGTCTCAATCTCCTTCTCGATGCCCGCCGCGGCTTCTTCGAGGGAGATTTGCAGGTCGTAGCGCAGGTCCGAACCACGCTGGCGGCCCTCGCGGTCGGACCCGCCGCGCCCGCCGCCGAAGAATTGCTCGAAGATCCCGCCGCCCTCCCCGGCTCCCCCAC
>CAXUIU010000387.1:0-1326 GCA_964250955.1 uncultured Chthoniobacterales bacterium
TTTGCCTTCGAGGAATGAGGTTGTACCAACCCCCTTCCCCTCTGGCAAAACTGTTGACTCTACTCGGCTGATCCTCCGGCGGAAAACCCCTTCTTTTTCATCCAGTCGGCGAACGCCTCGACGGCCACTTCGCGCAGGTTGACACCCTGAGAGTTCACCAGCCAGTCGTGCCACTCTTTAGGCAGATAGATCTCGACTGGCACTTGGTTTTCGTCCCGCTTGGCTTGCCGGTGACGTTGCAGGTTCAGCTTGCGTTGGGTCGCTAGATCGTAGGGCGAAGTCTTTGGTCTTCCACGCTTTGGCTTCGTCTGAAGCTCATTCGTAGCTGCCTCGGGGACAGAAGTCGGGCGTGATTTTTTCTCGGCCATAACGTCGATTTTGCGTTGATTATTATTACTAGAAATATATATTAATCATGTCGGCGAGAGTTCGTTGCCGACAAGTGAAAAACTAGATTCCACAGACTGACACGATCCAAATGAAGACCACTAACCTACTCCTCCATTGCGGGGCTGCGAAAGTCGAGCGCGATTGGCTCGCCTTGATGACCGCTCCCCGTTGCACCCACACCTGGTTTCCCATCCCACACGAGCGTCTAATCCGCGAAGTTGAGGGGGCGCTAGACCGTACCGGGATGCGGGTCGTCAACCAAGCGCACGGCCTGAGTCCCGATGGTTGCCGCTATTTCGGCTTGCTCCAAATCGCTGCGACCGAAGTGAGTTGGAGCCGTCCCCAGCCGCCGACCCCGGATTACACCTACGTCTTGGGCCTGCGCAACAGTCACGACAAACGGTTTCCCGCCGCGATGGTTTTGGGCAGTCAGGTGTTCGTCTGCGACAACCTCGCTTTTTCCGGCGAGATCAAGATCGAGCGCAAACATACCCGGTTCATTGAGCGCGACCTTCCGAGCCTGGTTGGCACCGGTGTCAGCCAGTTGGCAGAACGCTGGCACCAGCAGGACGCACGGTTTGCCGCCTACAAGCAAACCGAACTCTCCCCCAGCGAGGCGCACGACCTCATCATTCGTGCGTTGGATAGCCACGCTTTCACGCCGACACAGCTTCCCGCCGTGCTCTCCCAGTGGCGCACGCCCAACCATCCGGAGTTTGCTGAGTCGCGCACAGTCTGGCGGTTATTCAACGCAGTGACCGAAGCTGTGAAAGGCAGTTTGTGGGCACTCCCTCTGCGCACGCAGGCCCTCCACGGTTTGCTCGATACCCACATCGGCCTCTTCGGGCACAACTGACACCCCTGTCCACCGTCTTTCCCAGTCACTCTAAACCAAGAAAGCGGCCCGCGTGTGGGTGGGCACCACCCCGCCGCCGG
>CAXUIU010000387.1:1336-4074 GCA_964250955.1 uncultured Chthoniobacterales bacterium
GGTTGCAACCACACGCGGGCCTAGATGGACCAGATAACAATCCAATCGCACCCGATGACTACCGCCCTCGCTACTCGCCCGCAAGTCGATAAACGGGACATTTCCCTCACGCAAACCAGCCCCGATCCTGCCGCTCCCCTCACCGTGCAGCAGGTGCTCCTGCACGTGTCTCTCATCCAGCAGATCATGCGCGCTGCCATGAAGGAGGGAGAACACTATGGCTGCATCCCCGGCTGCGGCGATAAGCCGACCCTCTTGAAACCTGGAGCGGAAAAGTTGTGTTTGACCTTCCGCTTGGCTCCCACCTACGAGGTGGAGGAACGCCAGCTTGAGCGCGGTCATCGCGAGTACCGCGTGACGACTACGCTCACCAGCATCATGACCCACGTGAACATCGGCCAAGGGGTCGGAGCCTGCACCACGCTGGAAAACAAGTTCCGGTTTCACGCTGGCACGGCGGAACCGACCGATAAGCCGGTGCCCCGCGCCTACTGGGACATCCGTCAGGAGGACCCCGCCAAGGCGCAAGAACTCATCGGCGGCAAAGGGTTCACCGTCAAAAAGGTGGACGGACAAGGTTGGATGGTCGCCAAAGGAGGCGAGAAGGTCGAGACCGACAACCCTGCCGACCACTACAACACGGTGCTCAAAATGGCGAAGAAACGCGCCCTCGTGGACGCGGTGCTGACCACCACCGCTGCCAGCGACATCTTCACCCAAGACCTGGAAGACATCAGCGCGAGCCTCGCCACGCTGACCCCGGCTGTCTCCACGCCGGCCGCTCCCCCGCCCGCCCAAGCCACCGTGATCGAAGCTTCCACTGAACCCATGGCGTCCGCTCCCACGAGCAAACCAACCCTCTCGCCTCTACCTGCCACGGCGGAGCCGCAGGCCACCAGTCGAGCCGAGAGCCAGGACTTTCGCCAGGCTTCCATTCACTTCGGCAAGAACCGGGGCTTGACCTTGGCGGACCTCACCGCGCAGCAACTCCACTGGTACGAGATGGAATGGATGCCCAAGAAAGCGGAGCAGGGCAACGCTGGCGAGGGCGACCGAGCATTGATGGCCGGGTTGAAGGCGTACCGCGAGTGGCGGGAAGCCGAGAAACAAGCGGAGGCCGTTGCGGCGATCCCTCGCCCGAAGCGGCAACGCGCCACCACCAAGGCAGCGCAGACCGCCCGAGCCGCCTGAAACGGCACGGCTGGAGTTTCAACCGAGATAGGTCCCCCCGCCGGGAAGGTCTGGCGGGGGCAGGCCGTCCGCGCCGAGTGAAAACGCGGAGCACAGAGAATTTGCCGGAACCGGCGGGTGATCTTTTTCTTAGAGCCAGGCTCTAGAGTCACACCGTCCACGCTCACGGCGCGCGGTGGCCTCCCACTAAATCCCCTCTCCCGAGCGACGGAGCTTCCGGCGCGAGCCAGCTCGCCGGTCCGTGGGTTGTTCTGGCGAAAGGCGCGGATGCGCCCTGAGCGGTCGGCCAAGCCCGAAGGGCAGAGCTTGGCCAATTGACGTTGCTGCAACGTCAAAGCGACGGTCGCCGGAAACAACCCTCTGACCGGCTCCGGTGGGCGTGCCACACGATGCTTGACGATCAATCTACCAGTTCGGTATCCACGATCCGATCTCAGAACCCGCTAAAGTTCCCCGAACACCCGCAGAGATGTTGCTTCCGCGCCCGGGAGTAAACTTTTACGTCGCGTCACAGGTAGAGCGAGTATTTGTCCTTTTCACACTCCCGAGCACGGAAACAACACTACAAAGCATCCATCCATGCGGTCCTGTCAAGCAATGGCTTTGTGAGCGCAAAAAAGGGCGTACTCAAAAGAGCCTGCGGTTTGGATAGGCGAACACCGGGCCGAACACTCTCTTAAAATAGCCGGACTGCTGGGAGTGAGAACGGCCATCCAGCACCCAGATCCGACGCTCGACGACCCCGGCGCGTCGAATCAGGCGACCCAATCCCTGTTTGAGCCGCAAAGCGGCTTCCATGCACTCCACGTCGAATCCCAGGCGCTTGGTTCGTGCGAGATGCACCGCCGTTTTGTTGGCCCCAAATGGGATTCTAGTAACCACCAAATCGGTCAGAGCGAAATCCTCGGCGGGATCGAGGGCATGATGGTCGCTCAGGTCCAAACCCGTCCACGCGCTTCCCGTCGCCAGCCAGACCGGGCGTACGCTTTCGCGTCCCAGTTGAATAAATTCCTCGCCGAGCACACGCAACGAGCCGCTGCCACGGCTCGTTAGGAGCCTCGCCGCCAAAGGCCCAGCGAGTAGCGTTCCCAGCGCGCGAACGTCCAAATACGAGCAGCAAAGTACCAAGGTGCCGCCCGCCGCCGTGTTGCTGACCTCCTGCAAACGAGCGGCGACCGCACGATGCCACTTTTCCACGTCGGCCCTTCCGTGTTCATCGTCGGCGCTGCCGGGGTAGAGCAATTCCCGAGCGGCGGTTGCGTCCGGCAGATAGACCGTGGGAATTGTGTAGTTCCACCCGGGATGGACAGGGTTAATCTCGTGGGCACGTTCCCGAGGCACGAGCAGTTTCATGCGCAGGAACCCGCTGGAAAGCCGACCATCCGCGTTCGGCAGATACAGTGTCCCCGAGAGCAGCCCAGCGGCAGCGCAGGACGCCCAAAGCTCCTCGAAAGGGCGAATGAGTTGCGAGGGGCCGACCGTGAGCCGTGGGGTTCGGACTACCGGCGAAAAGTCCACCCACACGTTCTGACGGCCACCGAGCATCT
>CAXUIU010000388.1:0-2638 GCA_964250955.1 uncultured Chthoniobacterales bacterium
GGACTGCGGGGAGGGAGGCCTCGACGCCGAGGGCGGCGAGGGCCTCGGCGACACGTTCGGCCATCCGGCGCTCGCCCGTGTCGCCGGCGTCCACGCCGGGGTCGCCGGCCGGGTTGACGCTCGGGGTCCGCACGAACGCCTGGAGCAGAGCGGTCGGGCTGTCGGCCGGGAAGCGTCCCTTGTTCATAGAAGGACGCTCACGCCGTCGCGCCGACGGTCTGCCGCTCGTGTTGGGGCGCGTCGGCGGTGGACAGATACCATTCCACAAAGCGCGGGATGCCTTCGGCAAGGGGCGTGGACGGCCGGTAACCCAGCGCCCGCCGCGCCTTGGAGATGTCCGCGAAGGTGCGCGGCACGTCCCCCGGCCGGTCCGGCCGGTAGTGGATCGACGCTTTCCGGCCCAGCGCCGCCTCGATGAGCGCGATCAGTTCGGCCACGCTGGTCGTCGCGTACTCGCCGAGGTTGAACACGTCGAAGATCGGCCCCTCGTACGTCAGCGCCGCCACGACGCCCTGGACCGTGTCGTCGATGTAGGTGAAGTCGCGCTGCACCGACCCGTCGCCGTACACCTCGATGGCCTGCCCGCGGTGGATACGGCGGGTGAACTGGTGGATCGCCAGGTCGGGCCGCAGGCGCGGGCCGTACGCGTTGAAAAATCGCAGGCACACGGCGCGTAGGCCATGGAGGTGCGCGTAGTTCGAGCAAAGCTGCTCGGCCGCCAGCTTGGTCGCCGCGTACGGGCTGATCGTCTGGGTGAGCGGCTGGTCCTCGCGGAAGGGCACCGTCGGGCTGAGCCCGTACACCGACGAGGAGCTGGCAAACACGAAACGCCCCACGCCGCCGGCGCGCGCCGCTTCGAGGAGGTTGAGCGTGCCGGTGATATTCGTGTCCACGTACAGGCGCGGCTCGCTGATGGACGGTCCGACGCCCGCGCGCGCGGCGAGGTGGAAGATCGCGTCGTACTGGCCCCGTCCCACGGCACGCGCCACAGCCCCAGCGTCACGGATGTCGACCGTGTGCAGGTCGATGCGCTCGCGGACAGTGGCGAGGTTGGCGTGCTTGAGGCGCGGGTCGTAGAAGTCGTTGAAGTCATCCAACACCCCCACCCGGTGTCCGGCGGCCAGCAGCGCCTCGACCAGGTGCGAACCGATGAAGCCGGCGCCGCCGGTGACGAGGATTTCCATGGATTCGGGGCGCCGCCGGCGCTGACAAAGAAAAAGACCAGAGAGCGACGGCAAGCAAGCTCAGACTACCGTTGCTGCCTTCCGGCCCTGGCGGGGTTTGCCCGGCTTCCATCCATCGTCCCTGGCAATGCCACTAGAACGCGCCCTCCCGCCGCCCGCAACCGCGTTTTTGCCGGAAAATCGTCTTCGGCGCGAGTAAAGGGCTTGCATGGGTCGGAGGCTTCCCATTATTTACAGGGCGCTTTTTCCCGACGGACCCCGGCGCACGTCCCCATCCTGCGCCCCTGCCTTCGCGGCCCCTTCGGCGGGAGGAATCTGCTATCACTCTCTGCGCACCATGACCAAGGTTTTCCTCTACATTTCTGCGCTCCTGTTGCTCGCCTCGGTCGGGTTGAGCTTCGCCAACAAGAGCAAGCTCACCGAAAAACAGAACCTGCTCGCCAGCGCGCAGACCGAGAGCACCACCGTCCGCAGCGATATCGCCCGGGCCAAGGCCGACCAGAAGAAGGCCGAGACCGCCCGCTCCGAGGCCGAGTCCAAGGCCAACGATCTCCAAACCCAGCTCACCACCGCCGCCTCGGAGTCCGCGACGCTCAAGGGCCAGGTGGACACCGCCACCGCCAACGTCCAGGCCAAGCAGCAGGAGATCGACACGCTCAACCAGCGGCTCGCCGCTGCCACCCCGCCGCCGGCCATGACGCCCGCCCCTGAGATCATGGCTGCCCTCGACAAGGCCAACCACCAGTTGGCCGAACTCCAGGTCATCAAGGACGGCCTGGAAGGCCAGCTCAAGAGCGCCCGCGACGCCCAGCAGACCGCCCAGCGCAGCCTCGCTGTCCGCGAAGGCCAGGAAGCGATGAACGGCCTCCAGGGCCGCGTGCTAGCGGTGGACCGCAACTGGAACTTCGTCGTGCTCAACCTCGGCGGGCGCAGCGGCGTCAACGCGAACGCGCAGATGATCGTGCGCCGTGGTAGCAGCATGGTCGGCCGGGTGCGGATCACCTCCGTGGAGCCTGCGCAGTCTATCGCCGACATCGTGCCCAACTCCGTGCCGGCGGGCGTGAGCGTGCAGGCAGGTGACACGGTGGTGTTCGCTGGCGGCAGTTAGAACAATCTGGTATGATGACAACAATGAAGAAGCGTTCTCTGATGGTGGCAGCCTTAAGCCTGGTGGCAATGGCCCTGGCGTCTGGTTGTCAAACCGATGATTCCCCGACCGGGGTGGACCGCAGCGAAATGCTCTCGGCCAACGACCAGGTCAGCAACGTGCCGTGGAACAAGCCGCAGGGCTGGGAGCAGAAGAGCCAACTCGGCGCACTTGCCAACGACCCGCGCATCGGCGGGCAGCAGTAAGGCGACGCGGGCTGTCGTGGCGATTTTGGCTGGCGCCCCCTTTAGGGTTTGGGTTGCGCGGGGAGTTGCGTTTGGCTGTTGCCAGCGGGCCCCTTTGCCGC
>CAXUIU010000388.1:2648-4053 GCA_964250955.1 uncultured Chthoniobacterales bacterium
AGCCTGCACCGCAACTCGCAACGTAGCCACCGGGCCACACCGCAACGCGGCCGCCGGCCGCTCCGCTCACGTCGTCACCGCTTCTTCGGCCACGTTCTCCAAAGCGTCCAGCTTCGGCCGCGCCTCGATCCGCAGCCGCGGCAGCCGGGCCAGGAACGCCAGCGCGCACAGCACGCAGCCTACGCCGCAGCCGAACACCGTCGCACGCAGGCCCACCCTTCCGCCGGCCAGGTGGCCGATGACGAGGTTGCCCAGCGGCGTCGTCCCCGTAAATGCCATGGCGAAGAGGCTCATCACCCGTCCGCGTTTGTCCTCGTCCACGAGGCTCTGTACGACCGTGTTGCTCGACGCCATCAGGAGCACGCCGCCCGCGCCCACGCACGTCAGGCACAGCAACGCCGGTTCGAGCGTGCGGCACAGCGCGCAACTGATCCAGCCCGCGCCCATCGCCAACCCGCCCGCGGCGATGACCCGGCCTAGCCCGCGCACGCTCACCCGCGTGCTCAGATAGATCGCCCCCGCCAATGCGCCCATCCCGCTGGCCGACATCAGCCAGCCGAACGTGCCGGCGTCTCCGCCGAACACGTCGCGTGCGAAGATCGGCATCACCACCGGCGCCGCGAACCCCGTGAACGCCGTCGCCGCTACGAGCAAGATCAGGTTGCCAATCGGCGCAAAGCCGAAGGCGTACGCCACGCCCGCGCGCAGTTCGCTGAGCGTGCGTCCGATGCTCTGCGCCACCGCCGGCCCCGTGCGCTCGATCACGCGCGGGACGACCTGCGTCAGCGAGATGATCACCGCCACGTAGGACACGGCGTCAATCGTGTAGCACCACCCCGCGCCGACGAAGCGGATGAGCAGCCCGCCCACGGCCGGCCCGAGCAGCCGGGCGAGGTTGAACATGCTCGAATTCAGCGCGATGGCGTTGCCGAGGTCCTCCCGCCGGTCCACGAGTTGGATGATGAACGCCTGTCGGCAGGTCATGTCGTAGGCGTTGATGATCCCCTGGAGGACGTTCAAGCCGACCAGCCACCAGACCGTGATCGTCCCCGTGAGCGCCAGGGCGGCGAGCGCGGCGGATTGCAAGAGGGCGAGCGTCTGGGTGATGAGCAGGAGCCGGCGCTTGTCCGTGTGGTCCACGAACACCCCGGCCAGCGGCGACAGGAAGAAGATCGGGATCTGTCCCGCGAACCCCACCAACCCGAGCAAGGAAGGCGAACTCGTCAGGTGGTATGCGAGCCACAGGGAGGCGGTCGTCGTCATCCAGGTGCCCACCAGCGAGACGATTTGCCCGTAGAAGAACAACCGGTAGTTGCGCGAACGTAACGCGCGCACGAACCGCGGCGTGGACAGGGAGCGGATGGCGGTTTTCATCGGTCGGAGGGAAGAAGAGCCTCGCGCAAAG
>CAXUIU010000389.1:0-4047 GCA_964250955.1 uncultured Chthoniobacterales bacterium
CTCGACCCATGACCTTCCCCTTCCTCCCGCGTCCCGCCCTGCGTTCCGGCGCAGCCGCCCTCGCGGCCGGTGCGCTGCTCACCACCGGCGGCGTGCGTTCGGCCCGCGCCGGCGCGTTCTCCCTGAGCGACCAGAGCCCCAGCGCCGTCGGCCTGTCCTTCGCCGGCCAAGCCGCCTCGTCCGAAGACCCGAGCACGATCTTTTTCAATCCCGCCTCCATGGGGTTCCTCCCGGGCTTCCAGACGGAGAGCAGCTACACGTACATTTCGCCGCGTGCGGACTTCAGCAACCAGGGCTCGCGCTACGTCACCCCCGGCCTGGGCGGCCTGCCGATCTCCGGCAGCAACGGCGGCGGCGGCGCCCGCGGGGCGAGCTTCGGTGATTCGTACCTCTCGGCCACGCTTCTCGACAGCGAGAAGTACGGTAAGTTCAACCTCGGCATCGCCGTCACCGTACCCTTCGGCCTGGTCGTGGATTACGATCCCAACTGGGTCGGCCGCTACTCGTCGTTGCACTCGCAACTGCGCACCATCGACTACGGGGCGTCGCTCTCGTACCGTTGGAAGTTCATCAGCATCGGCGGCGGCTTCGACGCGCAGTATTCCAGCGCCGTGCTCTCCAACGCCATCGACTTCGGCCTGATCGGCGCGAGCCTGCGCATCCCCGGCTTTGCTCCCGGCCGCAACGACGGCACCGTGCGCCTGGAAGGCTCGGACGTGAGCTACGGCTTCAACGTCGGCGGCATCCTCGAATACCTCATGCCTGACCAGATCCCCTACCTGGGCACCGGGCGCATCGGGGTGTCCTACCGCTCGGGCATCACGCAGACCCTGGACGGCTACGCGACCTTCCGCGGCGTGCCCGCCTTCGCCAACCTCCCCGGGTTCGGAGGAGCCTTCACGGGCCAGCGCGCCTCCGCCCAGCTCGAACTGCCAGAGATTTATAACTTTGGCCTCAGTCAGGGCTTCCTCAACGACCGGTTCACCTTCCTGGCCGGTGTGACCTACACGAAGTGGGACCGCCTCCAGCAGATCCCGATCAACTTCTCCAATCCCGCCAGCCAGGCGACGCTCATCACCGATCCGGACCTGAACCATCCCGGCCTCTCCCTGCGCTACCACGACGCGGTGCGCGTGACCGGCGGCCTGGAGTACAAACCCATCAAGGACCTGACGCTGCGCCTGGGCGGCGGTTGGGACCAGTCCCCGGTGCCCGACCAGTTCACGCGCTCCTCGCGCGTGCCCGACGGCGACCGCTGGCTGGTGTCCACGGGTTTGAAGTACCACGTGTTCGGCTTCCGCAATCCGATCTTCAAGAGCCTCTACGTGGACACGGACGTGGAGTTGTCGTACCTGCACCTTTTCGTCAACGATCCGCTGATCACCAACGTGGACAACACCGGCCACCTGCTCAACGGCCGCTACGACTCGCAGGTCAACGTCGTCAGCGGCGCCCTGATCTTCCGCTACGGCTCAGCCGACAAGTCCGAGCGTCCCGCGCCGAAAGACGGCAAGGACACGTATCGCAAGTAGGCGCGGGCACACGCGTTGGAAAGTTCACCAAGCCGGACGCCGGGCTGCCTGTACGGGGCCGGGTGTCCGGCTTCGGCTTTCCTGGGAAGGTTGCGGGTGACACGGGACCGGTGGTAAGACAGGGAACGTCATGAACGACCCCGCCGACCGCCGTGCCAATCTCCTGTCCCTCTCGCACGAACTCGGCCGCGAGAGCCGCGCGCTGGCCATCCTGGGCGAGGGTAACACGTCCACGCGCGAGAACGACGGCACGTTCCTAGTCAAGGCCAGCGGCAGCAGCCTCGGTACACTCACGCCCGCCGATGTGGTGGAATGCCGCGTCGAGCCGTTGCGCGCGCTGCTTGATGCGGGTGAGGTCAGCGACGAGCGCATCGACGAAACCCTCTTCGGCAGCCGCGTGGACCCAGAAGCCAAGAAGCCGTCGGTGGAGGCCGTGTTCCACGCGGAGTTGCTCTCCTTGCCGGGCGTCGAGTACGTCGGGCACGCGCACCCGGTCAGCGTCAACGCGATCCTCTGTTCGCCGCGAGCGCGGGAGTTCGCGGACCGGCGGGCGTGTCCGGACGAGGTCGTGTGTTGCGGGGTACGCTCGGTGTTCGTGCCGTACGCAGACCCGGGGCTGCGGCTGGCGCGGATGATCCGCGACGGCGTGGCGGCGTTCCGGCAGGAACTCGGCACGATCCCGCGCGTGATCCTCCTGGCCAGCCACGGCGTCATCACGCTAGGAGGTTCGCCGCAGGCGGTGCTCGCCGCGATGCTCATGGCCGACAAGGCGGCGCGGATTTTTGCCGGGGCGGCGGCGTTGGGCGGACCGGTGTTCCTCTCCGACGCCGACGTGCACCGCCTCGCCAACCGCACCGACGAACACCACCGCCAGCGCGCGCTGCGGATCTGACGCGATATGCCCGCGCCAACCCCCACCGTGCAGATGCGCATCCGCGTCTACCTCGGCAGCGAACCCGCCCTCGGTCCCGGCCGCGCGGAACTCCTCTCTCGCATCCGCGACACGGCGTCCATCGCGCGGGCGGCGCGGGAGATGGGCATGTCGTACATGAAAGCGTGGAAGCTCGTCCAGAGCCTCAACGGTTGTTTCAAGACTCCCGCGGTGGAGGTCCGCCGCGGCGGGCGCACGGGCGGAGAGGCGCATCTTACCCCCCTGGGCGAACAGGCGCTCGCTCTTTATCAGCGCATGGAAGCCGCCAGCCAGGAAGCGGTGCGCTCGGCCGAGACGGAGATGGCGGGATTGTTTCGCGTTGCGTAGAACCTCCCTACCCCCGGCAGCCGAACAAGGGGCATGACGAAACTCAGCCCCCTTTTGCTGCTGTCGGCGTTGACCGGCGCGGCCCTGACCCCGCTCCGCGCCGCGGACGCCCCCGCCGGTGCGCAGGGCAAGCCCATCACCGAGGTTGCACACTTCGACAAATACCAGGTCACCGGCATCGCCGTGTCCAAGACCGGCCGGCTCTTCGCCAACTTCCCGCACTGGGAGGGCGACTACAAGGACGCCGTCGTCGAGGTGATGCCCGACGGCACGACCAAGCCCTTCCCCAACGAGGAATGGAACTCGTACCAGGACGGCGACAAGGACACCGCCGGCAAGTGGGTCTGCGTGCAGAGCGTGGTCGTGGACGACAAGGACCGGCTGTGGGTGCTCGACCCGGGCAACATCAACATGAAGGGCGTCATTGCCGGTGCGCCCAAGCTCGTGCAGATCGACCTCACGACGAACCAGGTCGTGCAGAACATCCCCTTCGGCTCCGACATCGCGCCGGACAAGAGCTACCTCAACGACGTGCGCTTCGACGACGCGAAGGAGTTCGCCTACCTCACCGAGAGCGGCCTGGGCGGCATCGTCGTCGTCAACCTCAAGACCGGCAACAGCCGCCGCCTGCTCGTAGAAGACGAGTCTACCGTCGCCGACAAGAACGTGGACCTGACCATCAACGGCAAGGAAGTTCTCGACGAAAAGGGCAAGAAGCCCAACTTCAACGCCGATGGCATCGCCCTCTCGCCCGACGGCGAGTACCTCTACTACCAGTCCATCCTCAGCGACACGCTCTATCGCATTGCCACGGCCAAGCTGCGCGACGAGTCCCTGAGCAAGAACGATCTGCACAACGCGGTCGAGACCGCGGGCAAGACTTTCCCGGTCGATGGTCTTTGGATGGATAAGTCCGGCACGATCTACCTAAGCGATCTGCGCGGCGGCACGATCAAGAAGCGCACGGCCGACGGCCAGATCGAATTGGTCGCCCAAGACCCGCGCATCCAGTGGCCGGATTCCTTTGCCATGGGGCCGGACGGCGCGCTGTACTTCTCGTGCTCGCACATTCACCACCAGCCGAAGTACAACGGCGGCCAGAATGCCCGCACGGAGCCGTACACGATCTTCAAGGTGATGCCTTGAAGGAGAAAACGCAGGGAGAGTGAAGGGTGCCTGGTGGCCCCCGCCGTCTTCAAAACGGCTGTCGTCCCGTCCTCGCGGCGGGCGGGGGCGGTTCGATTCCGTCCCTCTCCG
>CAXUIU010000390.1:0-174 GCA_964250955.1 uncultured Chthoniobacterales bacterium
CCGACGGGACGTTTCACCAGCTTCGCTCGTTCCGGTGGTCCGTTGGCCGGGACAATCGCCTGTTTTTACGAGGACCCCGGCTCAGAGGATCTATTTGTGGGAAGCCCGGATGGTTTGCTGCGCCTGCACGCGCAGGAAAGCGAGGAGGTGAAAACTACCCGGTACACCGTCCGC
>CAXUIU010000390.1:184-4041 GCA_964250955.1 uncultured Chthoniobacterales bacterium
TGGACTCTTGGACAACACGGTGTGGAGCGTGCTCGGCGACGGGGCGGGCAACCTGTGGATGGGTTCCAACAAAGGAGTCTCTCGGCTGGCCCGCGCCGACTTGGCGCGCTTTGACCACGGCGAGATCGCCTCCATCCCGACAGTGTCCTACGGGGTGGCCGACGGCATGCGCACGCGCGAGTGCAACGGCGGCTGCCAGTCCATGGCTTGGCGAGACCACGCCGGCCGGCTCTGGTTTGCCACCGCGAAAGGCGCGGCCTGCGTGGACCCGGTCCGCGCGCTCAAGCTCAATGCGCTGCCCCCGCCCGTGCGGATCGAAGAACTCCTCTCTGATGGTCATCCGGTGGCCCCGACCGTCGACGCCCGCCCCCCGGAATTGCCCGCCGGCACCCAACGGCTCGACTTTCGCTACACCGCACTCAGTTTTTCGGCGCCGGAGGCCAATCGCTTTCGCTGCCGACTGGAAGGCTACGAGAAAGAGTGGCGGGAGGCCGGCACCGAGCGGGCCGCGCACTATACCAACCTGGCTCCGGGGACTTACACGTTTCGGGTCCAGGCCGCGAACGCCGACGGCATCTGGAACGAGACGGGAGCGAGCGTTTCCTTCCGGTTGCGTCCCTTCTTTTATCAGACCGGCTGGTTCTGGACGCTGTCGGCGGGTTCTGCGCTGGGGCTCGGATGGGTGTGGTTGCAGCGGCACAAACGCCATCTCCTTGCCCGCTTGGCTCAAGCGGAAGCCGAGGTGACAGAGCGCGCACGCACCCAGGAGATCCTGCGCCGGGCCAAGGAAGAAGCGGATCACGCCCGTGTGGAGGCCGAAGCTGCCCAGACTGAGGCCGAGCGGGCCAGCCAGGCCAAGAGCGAGTTTCTCTCCCGCATCTCCCACGAACTGAGAACGCCACTGAACGCCATCCTCGGCTTCGGTCAGTTGCTGGAGTTCGAGCAGCTCACCGCGATGCAACAGCAAAGCGTCCGCCACATCCTCGGCGGCGGCCGCCACCTGCTGGGCTTGGTGGACGAAGTGCTCGACCTTGCCCGCATCGAGCACGGAAAGATCGGCCTTTATCTTGAGGACGTGGAGCTCGGCCCGCTGCTCACCGAGATCGTTGGCCTGATGACTCCCTTGGCCCGAGAGCACGATGTGCGCTTGCAGTTGGAAGAGAACCGCAGGACGGCGACGATGGTCGGCACCACTCACGTGCGCGCCGACCGCCAACGACTCCGGCAGGTTTTGCTCAACCTTGTCGCCAACGCCGTCAAGTACAACCGGCCCGCAGGAGGCGAAGTGTTCATCTCCGTTAGTGCATCACTTCCTTCCGCACCGGGATCGCGAGCCACTGGTGTTCAAGCGACACCCTGCGGTCGAGCGCGCCTGGCCGTCCGCGACACGGGAATCGGCATCGTCGCCGAGAACTTGGCCAAGCTCTTCACCCCTTTCGAGCGCCTGGGTGCCGTTTACGGACCCATCAAAGGCACCGGCTTGGGTTTGGTCGTTTCCAAACAGCTCATAGAGGCCATGGACGGGACCATCGGCGTGGAGAGCGTGCCGGAGGTGGGCTCCACCTTCTGGGTGGAATTACCTCTGCCGGTCGCACCGATTGGTCAGGACACGCACGAAGGAAATTTTTCGACCTCTACGCCGGAACCAAGCAAGAACTTTTTCGCCGAAGCAGACACGGCCGGAGAAGTGATGGAAGCCGCCTCTGCCCCCCTAACTTTGCTCTATGTCGAGGACAATGCCACCAACCGGGATCTGGTTGCCTACGTGCTCGCCGCGTTTCGACCGGACTTGCGTCTGCTGCTGGCGCACGACGCCGAGGAGGGATTGATGTTGGCTCGCCAGGTGCCGCGACCGAACCTCATCCTGCTCGACCTGAACCTGCCCGGGGTGTCCGGCGAGGTTGCTCTCGCCCGGCTACGTGCCGACCCCTGCACGGCAGCCGTGCCGGTGGTCATCCTCAGCGGGGACGCCACCAAGCTTACCCACGAGCGACTGCTGGCCGTCGGTGCTGATGCCTACCTGACCAAGCCATTCCAAGTGCCGCGCCTCCGCGCCTTGATCGATGAGCTTCTACCGCCTTCCTCCCGTCTGGAAGAAGCTGGAATCGTCGGTGCGCCGAGCGCCAATTGACACGGATACCCGCGCTGGCATCCAGCCGGAAAATGGAAAAAGCCGCCACCAAGCGTGGGTAGGACTTACGAGTCGGTATAGATTCGTTTGGTGAGATCCAGATAGAATCGGGCTTCCCAGACGGCTTCCGAGAACCTGTGGAGTTAAGGAGTTTCCTTAGGGCCTGTTAGCACTACTTGAGGTCGGGCTATTTTCTGGCAGGCTGGCGAGGTGGAACTGACCGGGGAACAATACGCCTGCGTCAAGGACTGCCTACCGCGCCAGCGTGGCAACGTGAGCATCGACAACCTGACTTTGCTCAACGCCCTGTTGTTTGTGCTGGCAAACGGCTGCCAGTGGCGCGCCGTGCCGTGGGTTTTCGGCCGTCGGCACACGGTGTACCTGCGTCTGAGTCGCTGGAGCCGGGCGTGATCGAGCGCGTGTTTGCCCGCTTGCAGCAAGAGCAAATTCTCTCCATCGAGTTGGAGGTCGCCTCGCTGGACAGCACCAGCATCAAGGTCCCTCCCCGATGGTACCGGCGCGCGCAAAAAAGGGCCTCAAGCCATCGGCAAGAGCCGTGAGGGCTGGAACCTCAAGGTTCATCTGGCGTCCACGACTGATCGGTGCGTTTGAAGTTCGCTCTCTCGCCCGGCCAAGCAGGCGACGCGCCCCAAGGCCGGGAGTTACTCAGGGGGCACGGTCCCGACCCGTTTGCGGGCTGGCCCTTGTGCATGGACCGTGCTTACGAGGGCAATGAGACGCGCCGCTTGGCCAAGGCGTTGGATTTGCGCCCGTAGTGCCGCCCAACCCCAACCGGGTACAACCGTGGCAGGACGACCGCGTCACCTACCACCGTCGCAACGAGATCGAGCGGCTCTTTCGCCGCCTCAAAAGCTTCCGGCGCGTGTTTACCCGCTTCGACAAGCTCAATGTCATGTTCCTCGCCTTCGTCCATCTCGCCCTCATCTTCGATGCTCTACGCTAGAGGGTGTCTGGAAAGTGGGTTTTGGTGGCAGTTTAGAGGATGAAAGTCCTCGTTTACGCCACCGATCTGAGCGGCCGTGAGTGGCGCAAGCTCCGTTGTTTGCTCCCGCCCGAGAAGACCGGTGGTCGACCGCGTAAGCACACCCGTTGGCTGATCTGCAACGCCATCTTCTACCTGGTGCGCGCAGGTTGCGCCTGGCATCTTTTGCCCTGCAACTTCCCGCCCTGGAAGACGGTCTACGACTACTTTCGACAGTGGAGGCTGGCGGGCGTGTGGCTGCGCCTGCACGGCCAGTTGCGCGGTTTGGGCCGACGCCGGGCGGGCCGATCCGCCAACCCGACGGCGGCCATCATCGCCAGCCAGAGTGCGAGGACCACGACGGGCGGCGAGCCCCACGGCTGCGACGGCGCCAAGAAGATCAACGGGCGTCAGCGGCGCTTACTCGCAGATAGCTCAGGCTTGGTGCTTTGCGCCCAGGTTCATGCGGCCGCTGTCGCGGACCGTGACGGCGCCCGCCCGCTCTACACGGGCGATAAACCTGCTGCGCCAGCGCAGGCCGCAGGCACCAAGCTGGAGGTCATCAAACTGGCGGAAGCCAAACGTGGCTTCGTGCTCTTGCCCCGGCGCTGGGTGGTCGAACGCTCCTTTGCTTGGCTGGCGCGTTTGCGACGACTTTCCCGCGACTACGAACGGCTGCCGAGCACCTTGGCTGGGCTGCACTGGCTCGCCTTTGCGTGCCTGTTGCTCAGCAACTTGTTCAAG
>CAXUIU010000391.1:0-3984 GCA_964250955.1 uncultured Chthoniobacterales bacterium
GGTGCGTTGCAGCCATGTTTTGAAGAACGGCCAGCAATGTTCCCGGCTGACTTCCAGTCCGAATGGGTTGTGCTGGCAGCACGGGGGGGATTAGAACCCGACGAAAATCCAGTCGCACGGCGAGCCGTTCTGACGCACATTGGCCGCCGTATGTGCGCATCCCGTCCGTTCGTTCTCCTCGGTCTGTGTCTCGCCGCCGGCTGGCCGGTCCTCGCCCATGGCCAGCAGGCATCGGGCGGTAACTTGCGCCCCGTCGCTAACGAGGTTCGCTCCAGCGATAAGGTGCCCGACACCCTTCTGCCCACCTGGGAGACGCGGCCGGACGACCGCACGATGTACTTCAGCATCCCGGCTCCCCGCGGTCAGATCACCGACCGCAACGGTCTGCCGCTCGCCCAGTCGCGTGTCGGCTACCACCTCGATCTGAGCTTCCCGCCCGGCGAGCCGATGAGCGACGCGGAGGTCGTCAACTTCGCCAAGACCCAGCTCGTGCTTGCCCAGAGCCTCGTCACCCGCAAGCTGGAGATCACCACCGCCGACCTCCTCGACCACTACCACAACCGGCGCATGCTCCCGATGGACATCGCTACCTTCCTGACGCCGGAAGAAGTCTCCAGCGTGCGCGACCGCCTCGGCTCCGGCCTGAAGCTGCGCCCCGTCTACCTGCGCACCTACCCCAACGGCCAGATGGCCGCGCACATCATCGGCTACAGCGGCAAGACTGCTTCCCAGGCCCACGGCGTTCCCCAGCCCAACGAACTCCTCTGGCCCGACCTCGAAGGCCGCGAGGGGTTGGAGAAAACCTTCAACGAACAACTCACCGGCCGTCCGGGATTGCTCAACCTCACCTTCGACGGCAAGGGCAACAAGACGAGCGAGCGCATCGTCACCCCGCCCGTGCCGGGTGCCAACGTCGTCACCACGCTCGACCTCCACCTCCAGGAACTCTGCGAGCAGAACCTTGCCAAGCTCGGCAAGCGCGGGGCCATCGTGATGATGGACCCGAACAACGGCGACGTGCTGGCGCTCGCGTCCTACCCGTCCTTTGACCCGAACAAGTTCGTGCCGTCCATCTCCGAGGCCGACTTCAAAAAGATCAACGAGGACCCCAACATTCCGCTGATCCCGCGTGCCTTCCGCGCGACGTACCCGGCGGGCTCGACCTTCAAGGTCATCATGGGCGCGGCGGCGCTCCAGTCGGGGACCATCACCAAGGACGACCTCTTCAGCGGCCCGTCGAGCATGTACGTCGGCAACATCCTCTTCCACAACTGGAAGAAGACCGACGCGGGCGACCTTAACTTTGCCCAGGCGCTCGCGCAGAGCTGCGACACATGGTTCTACCAGGTCGGCATCAAGACGGGGTCGGCCAAGATCATCGACTTCGCGCAACGCTTCGGCCTCGGTCAGCGCACGGGCCTGCCGCTGCGCGACGAGAGCATCGGGATCGTGCCCAACGACGAGTACATGCGCAAGCACCACGGCCGCCGCCTGCTCGACGGCGACATTGCCAACCTTTCCATCGGCCAGGGCGACTTGGAGGTCACGCCGATCCAGATGGCGCAGGCGATGGTGCCCGTCGCCAACGGCGGCAACCTCTTCCAGACCCGGTTGGTCCAGCAGGTCCAGACGCTCGATAATCAAATCGTGTCGGCCTTCAACGTGCGCATCCGCCGCGACATGGGCATCACCCCCGACGTGGAGAACACTCTCCACAAAGGCATGCAGATGGTGGTGGACCACGGCACGGCGGCCCAGGCGCGCGTGCCCAACGTCGATGTCTGCGGCAAGACCGGCACGGCGCAGTGGGGCGCGGGCAACGAGAACAAGGCCAAGTCGCGGACGGCGTGGTGGTTCGTGGGGTTCGCGCCGGCGGACAAGCCGCAGTACGCCTTCGCCGCGTTGGTGGAGGGTGACCCCGGCGACAAGCGCCACAGCAGCGAGACGGCCGTGCCGCTCATCGGCAAGGTCCTGCGGGAAGTTTACAAGGACAAGAAGCCCGACCCGCACAAGAAGAAGCGCCACAGCGACGACGACGACGACGACAGCAACAACAACGACAACAACTCGCCCCGGGACGAGAACCTCGACAACGCGGATTGAGCGGTCGTCCCAATCCCGGTTGGACATGAAGAGGATCATCTGCACCTCTCCGACTGAGACATTCACGCTGGTCCAAGCAGCTAAAGGCTGGTACTGCTGCCCGGTTTGCGGCTCGGACGAACTGCCGCGGGCACCGTACGGCAAGGACGGGTTAGCGTCGTTCGAGATGTGCAGTTGCGGGTTTGAATACGGGTTCGACGATGACAGCTTTGCTTCTGGTGAGGCGATTGAAGGTGTGCGGGCAAACTGGCGACGATGGAGGCGAAAACTTATCGACCAAGCCTCTCGGAGCACGACGGCGTTGGCGCGCCTTGAGCGGCAGTTGAAAAATATCGGTCTTAGGCTGGCTTTCGACCTGATCGATGTTGAAGACGAAAAAGCCTGACCACGCGCCTGTCACAGGGGTAAGCTTCCCTTATTGTAAGAAATCTGTTAGAATCGTTTGATACCGATGCCCTTCGACCTCAAATCCCTCGTGGCCGCCCGCATGGGCGAGAACTACGAACTCCACAGCCAGCACCTCAATCCGACGCTTGTTCAGGTCCAGCGCACGATCGGCTTTGACCGCGTGTACGTCCGCGCAAAAGGCGCCTACCTCTACGACGCCGAAGGCAACGCGTACCTCGACTTCCTGAGCGGCTACAGCGTCTTCAACGTCGGCCGCAACCATCCCGTCGTCGCCCAGGCCCTCCACGACGCGCTCGACCTCGACCTGCCCAACATGGTGCAGATGGACTGTTCGCTGATGAGTGGTCTGCTCGGCGAGGCCCTGCTCAAGAAGACGCCCGCGCACCTCGACGCCGTGTTCTTCTGCAACTCGGGTACGGAGGCGGTGGAGGGTGCCATGAAGTTCGCCCGTGCCTCGACGGGCCGGCCACGGATCGTTTCGCTGAAGGGCTCTTACCACGGGCTCAGCTACGGGGCGTTGTCGATCACGGGCAGCGAGTCGTTCCAGGAGGGTTTCGGGCCGTTCCTCGCCGACACGGAGATGGTGCGCATGGGCGACCTGAAGGCGCTGGAGAGCACGCTTTCCATGGGCGATGTGGCGGCGTTCATCATGGAGCCCATCCAGGGCAAGGGGGTCAACTTCCCGACCGACGACTATTATCAAAAGGCTCAGGCGCTCTGCCGCAAGTACGGCACACTCTTGGTTTGTGACGAGGTGCAGAGCGGCCTCGGGCGCACGGGCAAGTGGTGGGCGTTCCAGCATTGGGACCTGGAGCCGGACATCGTGACCATGGCGAAGACCCTCAGCGGCGGCTACGTGCCGTGCGGGGCCATCGTCACGCGGCGCTCGATCTACCAGCGGGTCTTCAGTCGGCTGGACCGTTGCGTGGTGCATTCGAGCACCTTCGGGCGCAACAACCTCGCCATGACCTGCGCGCTGGCGACTCTGACTGTCCTCGAAGACGAAAAGCTCGTGGAAAACTCCGCCGCGATGGGCGACCAGCTCATGAGCCGACTCCGGGGTCTGCAACGCAAGCACCCCTTCCTCAAGGAAGTGCGCGGCAAGGGACTGATGATCGCCATCGAGTTCCACGAGCCGCCGCAGCTCAAAGGCAAGCTCGCGTGGCGCCTGATGCACAAGATCGACCAGTCGCTCTTCCCGCAACTTCTCATCGTGCCGATGCTCAGCAAGCACCGCGTGCTCACGCAGGTGGCCGGGCACCACATGGATGTCATCAAGATTTTGCCTCCGCTGACCATCGGCAAGGCGGAGATCGACCACTTCGTCAACGCGCTCGACGAGACGCTGACCGAGTGCACGAGCCTGTCCGGGCCGATCATGGAACTGGCCATCAACACGGCCAAGGTGCAGTTCGGCGGCGGCCCGGTGGCCCAACGTCCTAGCGGTGACGGCAAGGGTAAGAACGGGCGCAA
>CAXUIU010000392.1:0-3983 GCA_964250955.1 uncultured Chthoniobacterales bacterium
AGGCCGAGTTCACGCACCCGCAGCGCCGCCCGGCGCACGGCCGCCGTCGGCCGCGGACGCACCCCGCGGCGGCGCGGGTCGTACAACCAGAGGACGCTCACGGCCGGCAGGCGCGCCTTGGCGAGGAGCGCCAGTTCGCGGTCGAAGGCGATGAGGACGATCTGCGCGGAGGTCAGCCCACCCGCGAGCGCCACGGCGAGGTCGGCGGCCACGGGGGCGAGGAGTTCGGGGCCGGCCTTGAGTTCAATGACGAGGCGCTTGCCCGGCGGCACGGTAGCGAGGACCTCGCTCAGCGCGGGGATGCATTCGCCCCCGCCGGCGTCGAGGGTCTGGAGTTGTGCCAGGGTGGCGTCGCTGACACGCAGGCGCACGCCGGTGGTGCGGCGGGTATCCGCGTCGTGGATGACGACCGCACGGCCATCGGCGGTGCCGTGCACGTCCACCTCCACGGCGTCGGCGTCCATCGCCCACGCCAGGCGTACGGCGGCAAGGGTGTTTTCCGGCGCGTCGGCCGACGCGCCGCGGTGGGCGATGATCCAGGGCGGGTCGGAGGTTGCGATCCGCCAAGTTTCGGCGGAAAGGCTCGGCTCACAACTTTTTCTCTCCCATGCAACACGTTCCCCTCGGTCGCAGCGGCCTCCAGGTCTCCCCCCTGTGTCTCGGCACCATGAACTTCGGCCCGCACACGACCGAGGCCGACAGCTTCGCCATCATGGACCACGCGCTCGCGCTCGGCGTGCAGTTCTTCGACACCGCCGACGTGTACGGTCGCCAGCCCGGCGAGGGCGTCACCGAGCAGATTTTAGGCAAGTGGTTTGCGCAGGGCGGCGGCCGGCGCGAGCGCGTCGTGTTGGCCACCAAGGTCTTTGACGACATGGAGCGCCCCGACGCCGCTAATCCCAACCAATCCCGCGGCCTCTCCGCGCGCAAGATCATCCGCCAGTGCGAGGCCAGCCTGAAGCGCCTGCAAACCGACTGGATCGACCTCTACCAGATGCACCACATCGACCGGGCCTGCCCTTTCGACGAAATCTGGCAGGCCATGGAAACCCTCGTCGCCCAGGGCAAGATCGTCTACGTGGGCAGCAGCAACTTCGCCGGCTGGGACATCGCCACCGCGCAGCAAACGGCCGCCCACCGGCACTTCCTCGGGTTGGTCAGCGAACAGAGCGTCTACCACCTGGACAACCGCACCGTGGAACTCGAAGTCCTGCCCGCCTGCCGCCACTACGGCCTGGGCGTGATCCCGTGGAGCCCCCTCGGCGGCGGGCTGCTCGGCGGCGCGCTGGCGAAACAAGCCGCCGGCCGCCGCTCGGGCGGGGACTTCGAGGAGACCGTGGCCAAGAAGCGCCCCCAGCTCGAACGCTACGAGGCGCTCTGCCGGGAACTCGGCCACGGCCCGGGCGAGGTCGCGCTCGCGTGGCTGCTGCACAACCCGGCCGTGACCGCGCCGATCATCGGTCCGCGTACGGTGGGCCAACTCACCGGCGCGTTGCAGGCGCTGGAGATCAAGCTGTCGCCCGAGACGATGGGGCAGCTCGACAAGATCTGGCCCGGCCCCGGCGGCGAGGCACCGGAAGCCTACGCGTGGTAGGGCCGCCATCCCAGGCAGGGTGTGCTTCAGAAAAGCAACCCTACCTGGGTGCACAGACAATTACTTCCCCTTCTTGGCCGGAGCGGCGACCGCCTTCTTGGCAGCAGCGGACTTCGCGGCGGCGTCGTTTTTCTTGTTCTTTTGCGAGTTGGCTTTCTGCGTGGCTTTTGGCGATTTGTCTCCCATAGGTGGCGCGCAAATTAACAAAGTCGCTCCCCGCCGGGAAAGCATAAACCCGCGTTCCCCGCATGTTTTCGGGAATTTGCCCGATCTTCCACCAATTCACTTCCACGGCTTGGCCCGGCGGGCCGAACTGCGCGCCGCGTTCTATGTATTCGTGGAACTCGAACTGTAACCCCTTTCGGGTCGGCCACCCAAAGCTGGCGTGCCCCGTCCGCTTCCGGTGCTCCCCGGCGCGCTGCCGTAGGAATCGAGCGTCCGCACGAGGTCCGAGGTTTTGATGCAAGCGCGCGCGACGATTGAGACCGTTCATGGGAGAGGGAAAACGCACCCAACTTAAAAGTTCACGCGGTTCGCGTTGAGTTTTCCGCATCCTCCGCGGCAGTCCAACAGAGAAAACGGTCCCCACCCTGCCCTGCGCCACGTCCCCGTAGATGGTCCGGTGACCCGTCGTACCCCCCCGGCCGGGCACGGTTCCCGCTTTATTGGGTTCCACACCCTCGAACCTTTTTATCCTCGTGGAAATCTTGATTGTCGAAGACGACGCCTCGACGCGTGTGTTGCTCACCCGCCTCCTCCAAGAGTGCGGAAACACCGTGGTCGCCTGCGCCGACGCCGAGGGAGCGGCCGAAGCGTACCGCCAGGCCTTTTACCCGTTGGTGATCCTCGATCTTTACCTGCCGGGTATGAGCGGGTTCGAGTTCTGCCGCTGGCTGCGCGGCCAGCCGGACGGCGAGCGGCCTTACATCCTCGTCGGCACGGCCAGCGACGATCCCGCCGACCTGCGCACGATTCTCGAGTGCGGTGCGGACGACTACCTGGTCAAGCCCTACGACCCGCAGCTCTTCGACGTGCGCCTCGCCGTGGCCGCGCAGGCCGTCAGGGTCCGCGCCGCCCGCCGCCAACTCGAGACCGAACTCGGCCAGGAACGCGCCCACCTGCTCTACATCACCTCCCACGACCCGCTGACCAAGCTCGGCAACCGCGCGACGTTCACCGCGGAGGTCGCCCTCGCCGTCGAGCGGGCGGCCGACGGCGAACCACGCTCCGCGCTGCTCTACATCGACCTGGACCATTTTAAGATCATCAACGAGAGCCTCAGCCACGCCGCCGGCGACCGCCTGCTCGTGCAGATCGCCTACCTGCTGCGCAACGCCGCCCGGCCGCGCGACTCGGTGGCGCGCTTCGGCGGGGATAAGTTCGTTGTCCTCCAGCACGGTGTGACGCTCCCCGAGGCCCGGCTGGCGGCCGAACGGCTGCGCGCGCGGGTAGCGGACTTCGTGTTCTGCGATTCGGGGAAAAGCTTCGGGCTCAACGTGTCGGTCGGCGTCTCCGAACTCACCGGCGAGTCCACGGCCGAGCACGTCATCGCCACCGCCGACGCCGCCTGCTACACCGCCAAGGCGCGCGGGCGCAACCGCGTGGAAGTCTACCAGCCCGACGACGCCGAACTGGCCCGGCTGCGCAGCGACTCGCACTGGTCCGCGCAGATCAAGGGCGGGCTCAAGGCCAACCGCTTCGAGGTGTGGTTCCAGCCCGTCGTGGACCTGGAAACCGGCCGCGCCGCCTTTCACGAAACGCACGGCCGGCTGCGCACGGAGGAAGGCGACGTGGTGGAACCCAAGTTCTTCCTGGCGGCGGCGGAGCGTTTCCACCTGCGGCCAGAGATCGACCGGCATGTGGCGCGGATCGCCGCGCGGCACCTGGCGGCCGACCCGGAGCTACGGCTGCTCGTTAGCCTGTCGGCGCAGTCGCTGCGCGAGGTCGGCATGGCGGAAGGTCTGCGCAAGACGTTCGAGGCGGCCGGGGTGGCCCCGAACCGGGTGACCTTCGAGGTTTCCGAGGCGGCGGTGACGGCCGGGCTCGATGCCGCGCGCTCGTTCATGGAGCGGCTGCGCAAGGAGGGCTTCCGGTTCGCGTTGGAAGATTTCGGCGCGGGGCTGTCGTCGTTCTCGTATCTCAAGGACCTCGCCGTGGACCTGCTCAAAATTGACGGCGGCTTCGTGCGCGACCTGGCCGCGGAGCCGCTCAACCTGGCGTTCGTCAAGGCGATGAACGACATCGCGCGCCACCTGCGGGTCCCGAGCGTGGCCGCAGGCGTGGACGATCCGGTGACGGCAGAAATCTTGCGCAAGGCCGGCGTGCGCTACGCGCAGGGCGTGTACTTCAACGGCCCGGTGCCGCCGATGCTGCGTGACCACCGCGAGAT
>CAXUIU010000393.1:0-3962 GCA_964250955.1 uncultured Chthoniobacterales bacterium
CGGTCCGCACTGGCGAGATTGGTTTCCACGTTCATCAGCACGTAGCGAAAGAACGGCCAGCCGCCATCGAGAGTCGAGCGCAGTTCCGCGAACCCGCCCGCGTCCTCGTCGCGCAGCCGTTCCAGGGCCGCGCCGACTCCGTACCAGCCGGGCAGGTAAAACCGCGCCTGGTTCCAACTGAACACCCACGGAATCGCCCGCAAATCCGCCAGCGTCCGCTGCCCCGTCCGGCGCGAGGGCCGCGAGCCGATGGAGCTTTGTTCGAGCGCATCAATCGGCGTCGCCTGGCTGTAGAACTCCATGAAGTCCGGTTCCTTCAAGAGCCCCTCGTACACCTTGCGGCTGACCGCGACGAGCCGGTTGACGGACGCCTCCAGCGCCGCCGAAAGCGCCAACCCGGACGGCCGCAGCGTCGTGGTCGCGGTGCCGGCGAGTAGGAGTTCGAGGTTGAAGCTGGCGGTCGGGCCGTTGGCGTACTTCTGAGCGATGGTCTCGCCTTGTTCGGTCAGGCGCAGGTCGCCGTGGACGGTCCCGACCGGCAGCGCGTCGAGGAAGCGGTGCGTCGGCCCCGCCCCGCGGCTGATCGTGCCACCGCGTCCGTGGAAGAACCGGATACGCACCCCGGCCTCGCGTCCGGCTTCCACGAGTGCCCCCTGCGCGCGGTGGAGCGCCCACTGGCTGGCAAGGATGCCGCTTTCCTTGTTGCTGTCGCTGTACCCAATCATGATTTGCTGGACCGGCTCCGCGCCCTCGCCGGCCAGTGCGCGCAGGCTCCGCTGCGTGACCGGATGCGCCAGGAACGCCCGCATGATGCCCGGGGCGCGCTCCAAGTCCTCGGCCGTCTCGAAGAGCGGCGTCACCGGCAGCGCGCACACGAGTCCCTCCGGCGTGGAGCGTGCCAGTCCCGCCTCCCGCGCGAGCAGGTAGACGACGAGCAAATCGCTCAACTGCCGTGTCATGCTGACGATGAGCGCCCCCAACCCGCCGCCGCCGTGCGCCGCTGCGTGCTCAACCAGCAGCCGGTAGCACGACAAGGTCGCGTCGGCTTCCGCACCCGCCGAGGCGCCCGGGTGGACGAACGGCCGCGAGGAAGTCAGTTCCCGCTCCACCCACGCGAGGCGCCGTTCCTCCGGCCACGTGGCGAACTCCCCGCCTGGCTCGCCGGCGAGCGCCATCAACTGTCCGAGCGCCTGGTCGTGAAACCGCGAGTTCTGCCGGATGTCGAGCGTGGCGAGGTGGAACCCAAACGCGTCCACCATGCGCAGGACCGGCAACACGTCGCGCGCGGCGATGCGCTTGGCGCCGACCTCCACGAGCGAGGCGTGCAGGCGTTCGAGGTCGGCGGTGAGTTCCGCCGCCCGGGCGTAAGCGCGTGCCGTGGGCGCACCGCTTGCTCTCGGCAGCTTGAGGAGCAGCAGCCGCACGTATTGTTTCCAAGGTTCTTCGGGCGCCTCGCGCAGGATGGTCTGGCCGGGTTCGCCGGCCTCCTCCATCAGGCGAGAGAGCCGCGTGGAAAACGACGCCGGCGGACTCTGGACGTTGTGCGAGAGACACAGCCGGCTCGCCAGGTGGGCCAACTGCCTGCCGACGACGTGGAGGCCGCCGGCGCGGAGTTCGGTGAGAGTCTCGCGCGTGGTGTCGGCGGTCACGAGCGGGTGGCCGTCGCGGTCGCCGCCCACCCACGTCCCGAACCGCAGCCGCGGCAGCGCCCGGCCGTCGCCCAGCAGCGCGGGATCAAACCCGGCGTCTCCCCACGCCAGGGTCAGGCGCCGGTCGAGCGCGGGGATGGCGCGGGGGAAGACTTCCCGGAAGTAATACATCAGGTTGCGCCGTTCCGCGGCGACCTCCGGTTTGCGCAGGAGGATTTCGCCGGTGCGCCAGAGACGCTCCAGCGTGACCTTGATCTCCTCGCGTCCGTCGGCGAGTTCGAGCGGGGTCAGACGCGGGTCCTCGCGTGCATCGAGCAGCGAGAAAAGGCGGCGGTGCTGTTCGAGGGCCGTGGGGCGCTTGGCCTCGGTCGGGTGCGCGGTGAGCACGGGTTCGACGACGACCTGCGCGAGGCCGGCCGCGATGGCGGCGGGTTCCAGGCCGGCGGCGCGCAGCCGGGCGAAGTTCGCCCCCCACAGACCGGGTTCGGCCGCGCTGCCGGCGATCTTCTCGCGGGCGCGGCGCACCTGTGCGGAGACGTTTTCCTCGATCAGGTTGAGGAGTTGGAACGCCGTCGCGTACACCTGCCCGAGCCGCGCCGGGTAGCCCTCGGCCTCGGGGTCGGGCGCGTCCGCCCCGACTTCCGTCCACGGCACGAAGCGCGCGAGATGGCTCTCGCCGAGTTCGGCGAGCACCTCTTTGAGGCATTCCATGAGGAACGCCAGGTCCGCGTCGATCTTGGCGAGGCCGGCTTCGACCAACCCGGCGGCAGGGGCGCTCATGAGACCCAGTTTATACCGGCGTGCTTCCGGTGCGCGCAAACCCTTTCTCCGCTCCGTCGAACGCGGCGCGCAGCCCTTCGGCGAAACTTGGCCCGGTCGCCGCGCTCCCAGGTGCGTCCGCGGAGGGCACCGGCGGCTCGTCGAGCGAGCGGACCTCGAACGCGGCCGGCACCGGTCCCATCAGCGCCTCGAAAAACTTCGAGGCCGGCGGCACGAACGGGAAACACCGCCACAGCGCGTAGCCGTTCAGCCCGTAGTGCAAGGCCGTGCGCGACACCGTGGACGCCACCGAGTAGACGGCCTCGATCTGGTCGTGGTGCCGCAGCAGGTAAAGCTCGGCCGCTTCCAGGTCCACCTGCGGCACGAAGTCGCGCAACCGCAGCAGCCGCCGCTCGCTTGTCTCGGCGGGGTGCGGCCGGTACACGAGCCGGCAGCGTCCGCCGTAGTGCCGGCGCAGGTAGTCGAGGCAGCCGTTGAGGATCGCGGCGTAATGGTGAGGGTCGAGGTTGCGCACGAGCAGGAAAGGGGTCCCGAAGAACACCACGAACCGCTCGTGCGCCGGATTTTCCTTCGGCGGTCGGAGCCCGGCGAGTTCGGCGGGTCCGGGGAAGCGGGCGTCGAACACGCGCGGCCCCGCGCCGGCCGGCCGGCTGCGGCCGTCGTTGCTCAGGATCACGACGGACCCGAACACGTCGCGCAGGTCACGCCGCAGGCGTTGCAGCCGCGCCCCGTCGCCGCCGGTGCCACGGCGCTTGAGGTGGAGCGTGCGGTGGATGCCGCCGAGCCGATCAAGGAGCCGGTACTGGAGCCAGCCGGCCGTGGTGTGCCGGAACCCGGGCGTGTAGGCCGGCCGACCGGCGTCGGCGTAGAGTTGCGCCGTCAGGCAGCGCACGGTCTTCACGGCCGGGTAAGCGGACGCGCGCCCGTTGGCGCGATTAGTCATGCTGCCGAGGGCGAGGACCGTGTCGCGCGGCCCGATGCGCAGCGCCGCCAGCGCGCGTTGGCGGCGGCGGAGCCCCTCCACGTAGCGCCGGGCGTCGAGGGGTCCGCGCACGGCCGGGACTTTCATCACCGGATGCACGCCGGCGAACCGGTCGCGGTGTTCCTCCCAGCCGGCGCGTTTCCACGCCGGGGTATCTTCGTGGATGAGGTGGCAGGCAGCGAACCGCCCGGCCGCCAACCCCGCGGCGACCAGCGCGGTGACCAGGCCGTCCGGCCGGGCGGCCGCCACCCAGAGGCGCGGGATGTCGGTCGATTCCATCGTTGGCGGGGCACGATAGGCAAAAACGCCGGCCGTTGACAACTCTTCCTGCCGCGGAGCGTTGCTTGCCAAAGCGCGCGGGGTCCGTTAGAACTGCCCGCATGGCCGAAAACACCGAGCCCGCCGCCGACGCCGACAGCAAGTCCCCGGACGGAGCCGCCTCCGCGCAGCGCCGGGCCTACGGGGTGAACCGCCGTGCCGCGCCGCCTTCGTCGCCAGCCGCCGGCCAGCCCGCACCCGGGTTGGAAGAAAAACTGGCCGACCTTGTCGAC
>CAXUIU010000394.1:0-3938 GCA_964250955.1 uncultured Chthoniobacterales bacterium
CGAGGAAGAGCACCACGACACTGACCTCCCCACCGCCGAAAAGTCGCAGCACGCCCGCACCGTGTTCCTTCGACAGATAGGCCGAGACGTACGCCCCGATGGCCATGAACCCGGCGTGCCCGAGCGAGAACTGCCCCGTGTAGCCGTTGATGAGGTTGAGGCTGACCGCCAGGATGATGTTGATGCCGATGAAGATAACGACCTGGAGGTAGTACCCGTTGATCGATCCAGAGAACTGCGACAGCACGAGGCTCAGGACAATGGCTGCGAGCAGCCAGAGTTTCTTGGAACGCAGGAGAGCGGGCATGACGCGTCAGACCTTTTCAATTTGCGATTTGCCGAGGAGACCGGCGGGGCGAACCAGCAGGATCACGATGAGCACGGCGAAGGCGATGGCGTCCGTGTAGTTCGAGAAGCGCGAGCCCTTCACGAACGCCTCGACGATACCGATGAGCAGTCCGCCGATGGCTGCCCCGGGGATGTTGCCGATGCCGCCGAGCACCGCGGCCACGAACGCTTTGACGCCTGGCTGCACGCCCATCAGCGGGTCAATGGACGGGTTAGAGATCGACCACAGGATGCCCGCCGCCCCCGCCAGCGCCGAGCCAAGGCCGAAGGTGAACGTGATGACCGTGTCGAGGTTCACGCCCATGAGGGTCGCGGCGGTCGGGTTGTTGGAGAGCGCGCGCATCGCCAGCCCGAGCCGGGTGCGCTTGACGATGAAGCTCAACCCTGCGAGCAGCACAAAGGTCGTCACAATGGCGATGATTTGGCTGCGGGTGATCGTCAGATTACCCGTGTTTTCGAGGGCGCTGTCGGTGAGGAGTTCGGGGAAGGACTTCGGGTCGGCACCGAAAAGGTACTGGCCGCCGTATTCGAGCAGGAGTGACACGCCGATGGCCGTGATGAGCACGGTCAGCTTCGGCCGGGAGCGCAGCGGACGGTAGGCGAGCTTCTCGATGATGATGCCCAGCAGCGCGCACGCGGCCATCGCCAAGAGCAGCACGACGCAAACACCCACCCATCCCTGGAGGCCGCTGTTCTCGGCCGGGGCGTAGACGCCATCCGTCACCGTGCCGCCGCCAAAACGCGGCATGAGGCGCGGCGTCAGCCAATAGCCGGCGAATGCGCCAATCATGAACACGTCGCCGTGTGCGAAATTGATAAAGCGCAGCACCCCGTACACCATCGTGTAGCCGAGGGCGATCAGCGCGTAGAACGCCCCGAGCGAGAACCCGTTGATGAGCTGCTGGAGGAAGTACGTCCAGTCCATGCGCGCCGGGGGACGGGACGACAGCTATGGCGCGACCGAGGCCACGAACTTGTTGTCCTTGCCGTGGACTTCCAGGACGACGGCCGACTTGGTGGCGTTGCGCTTGTCGTCGATGGAGATCTTGCCCGTCACGGCGTCATAATCCTTCACCGTGGTCAGAGCTTCACGCACCTTGTCACCGTCGGTGGTGCCGGCCTTCTTGATCGCGTCGGCGAGGATCATCATCGCGTCGTAGCCGAGCGGGGCCATGCCGTCGGGCATCGCGTTGTACTTGCCCGAGTACGCCTTCACGAACGCCTGCACCTTCGGGTTCGAGTCGGCGGGCGAGAAGTGCGTCGAAAAATAGCAGCCGTCGAGCGACGTTCCGGCGATTTCTGCGAGCTTCGGGCTGTCCCAGCCGTCGCCGCCGAGCAGCGGGACCTTCAACCCGAGGATCTTGGCCTGCTTGCCGATGAGGCCCGCCTCCGTGTAGTAGCCGGGGACGAAAATCGCGTCGGGACCCGCGGCCTTGATGGCGGTCAACTGCGCGCGGAAATCCTTGTCCTTGCCGCCGCCGCTGTACGAACGCTCCGTGACGATCTCGCCGCCGTGGCTCTTGTAATACTCCGTGAAATACTGTGCGAGGCCCTTGGAATAATCGCTGGTCACATCCGACAGGATCGCGACCTTCTTGGCGTGCAGCGTGTCGAGGGCGAACTTCGCCATCACCGTGCCCTGGAACGGGTCGATGAAGCATACCCGGAAAATGTAGTCGCCTGTTTGCGTGACGGTCGGGTTGGTCGAGCCGGGCGAGATCATCGGGATTTTCGCCGACTGACAGATCGGGCCGGCTTCGAGCGAACGGCTGCTGGCGATCTCCCCGATGACCGCGATCACCTTGTCGCTCTGGATGAGTTTATTAACCGCCGTGGACGGCTGGCCGGGCTTGGATTGGTCGTCCTCGACGATGACCTTGAACTTGCGCCCGAGCACGCCGCCGGCCTTGTTGAGTTCGTCGGCGGCGAGTTGCACGCCGTTGTCCGAGTTGATGCCGAAGGTCGCCTCACTGCCCGTCAGCGACGCGTACTCGCCGACGAGGATATCCTGGGCCGACGCGAGCGGGACCGCCCACAGCAGACCGAGAGCGAGAGCGGAAAAGAGCGTTCTGGGGTTCGGCATGCCGGTGTTCTACGGGGTCCCGCCGCCGATTGCAACCGTAGAGAAGCCGGGGGCGACAAATCGGTGGCAGGTCGGAGGCCGTTCGACCATCATGACGGCGCAAACATGAGAACCTTTGGAGCGTTCCAGGCCGCCGATGGAGGAGGCTTGTTTTACGGCGAGGTCTCCCGTAGCGCGGACGGTGCGGAGGTGACGGTGCAGCACCTCGCCAAGCCCTTCTGGCTCGGGGTGGAGCGCACCAGCATCGCGCCCAGGCCGCTGGCCGAACTGAGGATCGGCATCCCGGTCGCGCCGTCAAAGATCGTCGCCGTCGGCCGTAACTACCATGCCCACGCCGCCGAACGCGGAGCCGATGTTCCCGAGAACCCGCTGACCTGGCTCAAGGCACCGAGTTCACTGCTCGCGCATGACGGCGTGATCGAACTTCCCTACCCCGAGCATCGAGTCGATTTCGAGGCGGAACTCGGCATCGTCATCGGCAAGCCCGCCAAGAACGTCTCCGCTGTCGACGCCGACGCGCACATCTTCGGTCTGACCACGTGCCAGGACATCAGCGACCGGGACATCCAGGACAGCGAGAAGCAGTTCGCGCGCGCCAAGTCCTTCGACACGTTCACGCCGGTCGGCCCATTCGTATACTCCGACGTTGGGCCGGACGAACTGCCGATCACCTGCCACCTGAACGGCGAGATCCGCCAGGAGGGCCTCACCTCGGAGATGATTTTCGGTGTCCGCGAGATCGTGTCCTTTTGCAGTCAGGGGACCACGCTCCTGCCCGGCGACCTGATCCTCACCGGCACGCCCGCCGGCGTCGGCCCCGTCAAGGATGGCGATGTTCTCCTGACGCGCATCGGCCCCTTCGCGCCGCTCTGGGTGCGCGTGCGCAACGCCGCCTTGTAGACCGCCCGCGAAACGGGCATCTTGCACGTCATGGTGATCAACGACGTGGAGATCGACATGGACGAGCGCGTCTGGCAGGGGCTTCTGGCGCTGCCGTATTCTATCGCGCTGGACAAGGAAGGCCGCCTCGTGATGACGCCGCTGCAAGCGCCGGGGTGGACCTGGGAGCAACTGGCTGACACGCACCCTATCCTGCCGAATGACCTCTACTGGAAAGTCGAAACCGACGCCCACAATCAGATCATCATGAGCCCTCCCCCTGGCAATGACCACAACGACTTCGGCGTGGAGATTCTGCTGTTGCTAGGGCGCCTTCTTCCCGATGGCAAGCCCACGATCAACTCCGGGGTTCAAACCAGTAACGGGACGAAAATCCCGGACGTACTCTGGATGTCGCGAGCACGCCGTCGTAAGCATCGTGGCAAAGTCAGCTACCCGGAAGCGCCGGAAATCTGTGTGGAAGTGCTCTCTCCCAGCAACAGCCGCCCCGAGATCGAATAAAAGAAGCGCCTCTACCTAGAGGCCGGCGCGCTCGAAGTCTGGACCTGCGATAAGGGCGGTACCATGAAGTTCTTCGACGCCAACGGCCCTCTCCCCGCCTCGCTTC
>CAXUIU010000395.1:0-3898 GCA_964250955.1 uncultured Chthoniobacterales bacterium
GAGGCTAATCCCTCCGCCGCTTCGTCGATTGCTGCAGCGCGGGGTCGAGGCCAGCGTCGATGTTGCGCAGGGGCAGGTTGGTCAGGTTGTTGAGGCTGGCGTTGGGTTGCGGCTGGGTTTGTTCCATGGCCCAGTGCGTCGCTCCGAAGATCGCGTTGTCGAAGAGGTCGTTGTCCGTCGAGCCCGGTCCGAGGAAAAACCCGGCGTAGTGCGTGCCGCGCACGATGTTGCCGAAAAGAATGTTGCCGCGGCAGGGCGTGAAGTCGAGGTCGGAGACCTTCACGTCGGCCCGGGCGGCCCCGAGTTCGACGCCGAAGAAGTGGTAGTGCGCGTTCTCGCCCTCGTTGTTGTCTACGACCGTGTTGAGGCCGACGACGTTGAAGAACGCGGTGCGCACCATCTTCACGCCGCCGCCGTAGTTGCGTTCGACCTCGTTCGCGTACACGACGTTGTAGAGCGAATTGTCCAGGGACACGCCCGGGGTCTTGGCGGCGCTGCTGCCGTCCGGCAGCCGGCCGACGCCATCCACGAAGTCCAGCCGCAGCTCGGCGTCGGTCTTGCCCCAGCGTTTGCCGTTGGCGCGCACGAGGTTCATGGCGAGGACGTTGGCGGTCGAGCCGTTGTCCAGGCAGACGCCTTCCTTGGCGTTGCCCTCGACGGTGTTGGCGACCATCACGTTCTCCACGCCGCCGTCGGAGTAGACCCCGGAAGAAGCGTTGAGCGCCACGCGGTTGAAGGCGAGCACGTTGCGCCGGGGAGGGTGCAGGCGCGTGGGCATGGGTTGTTCGCGCACGCCGTAGCGGTCGGGGTTGAGGATGGCGCGGGGGTCGTCGGCGACGGGGCCGTTGCGGTCGGAGAGGACGACCCCGGCGTGCCAGTTGGAGGGGCCGAGGTTGCCGACGATCTCGTTGTCGAGCAGCGCGCCGCCGACCGTGTCGCCGTGGACGAGCACGCCAGCCTCGCCGTTGCGGGTCAGCGTCGCGCGGGCGAGCACCGCACCGGGCGCGTCGTGCAGCACCACGCCGCCGCCGCGCAGGCCGTCGCAGCGCACCCCGACAACCGTCACGTCGCGGCTGCCGTCCACCAGCAGGCCCCAGTCGCCGCCGACGAACGCGCCACCGCGCACAGTCGCCTCCGGGGCATTCTCCATGCGCAGCAGGAAGCGCGGGACTTCCTTCTCCGCGCGCAGTTCCGCGCCGCCGAGGTCGAGCCAGAGTTTGGCGCGGCGCAGGAGGATCGGTTCGTCCACGAGGAGTGCGGCCGAGGTGACGCGCACGCCCGGGACGGCCGGGTCGCGCAGAAGGGCGTTGAGTTCGGAGGCGCGCGCCCCGGCAAAGACGCGCAGCCTCGCCGGCGGGGCGGTCCCGACCCGCGCGCGGGCGGCCTGGAGGGTGGCGTCGGCGGCGCGCCAGGCGGCGTACGCCGAGCGGGCGTCGAGGCCGAGGGTCTTTGCGCGTTGGCCGACCTGCAAGCCGGCGAGCTGCCGGGCGAGCGGACCGTCCGACCTGTCGCGCAACGGGGGCAGCTTGAAGTCTGCGCCGAGGTCCCGGGCGTCCGCGCCCAACTCCGGCGCGCGGCCAATGTCCTGCGGGCGTGCGGACCGGGCCCATCCGGCCAGGAGCAGGCAGCAGAGAACGGGAACGCGGATGGTCATGGAAGGCACGTTAGGTGGTAATTGATGAAGCGAACGCCTGATTCGTACGCTGCGGCCAAGCCGTTCGTCGTACAAGCGCCGGGACAAGACACCGAGGTGGTGTTTAACTCTTTGTTGTTTGGCTGATTTGGAGATTGTAGCTGGTCAGAAAGAGATGGATGGCTTCGAGGTGGCGTTCCACACGCTTGGAGAAGGAGTAGGTTTTACGCACCAACCGGCCCAGGCGTGAGCGCAGGGTGCCGAAGAAGCGTTCCGCATGGTTGGTCTCGCCTTGCTCTTTGCCGCAGAAGCGGTGCGTGCGGGACGGAAACACCCCTTCGTAGGCCCGCCAGAGATCGCTGCGGGTGGCACGCCGCCGGTAGTCTGCGGGGAGGTGTGCCCGCAGGTCAAAAGCCGCCGCTTGGCTGCGGTCACCCACGGTGTAGGCGACGACTTGGCGGGTGCGCCGACAAAGCGCCCCCCACAGCCAGCATTCCTGGGCCTTGCTGCCCACGAAGCTCCAAAGTTCATCGAGTTCGAGCACGTCGCCCGCTTGGCCGGGCAGCAGCGTGTCCACGAAGGCGGGAAGTTGCTCGGTTTTTTCCCCCCAGCCACTTCATGACGGTTTGGTAGCAGACGCCAAAGGTACGATGGATGCCACGCAGGCTCATGCGGTCCTGGTAGGCGCTGAGCACCTGCGCTTTGAGTGCTTCGCTGTGGCGTGGACCTTCGGGAGAAAGCGTGAACGTGCGCTGGCAATCCTTGCACTTGGCTCGCTGCGCCCTGCGCACCGTGTGCCCGTTCTTGTAGAGTCGCTCGCCCTGGCAGTGTGGACAGCGATGAACCACCGTCGTTGCAAGCATCCACCATCCTCGCACAAACCACCCACTTGCAACACTGCGCTAATCACCACCCGTAGATGATGTCGTAGATGTCCGACTTTGCGCCGATATCGACACCCTTGGTCGGTTCATCGAGCAGGATCAGCCGGGCGTTTTGCTCGATAATGCGACCAAAGAGCGATTTCTGCTGATTGCCACCGGAAAGCGCCTTAATCGGGTTTTCCAGCTCCGCGGGTCCGAATCCGCGTCAGGATTTGACGCGCGGAATCTGCCGCCGCGCGTCGGTTGACCAAACCTGTCCTCCGATAACGAGAAAGAGTTGGTAGAACGACATTCCCTAAAGCCGATAACAGAGTAAAGTCAAGTCGCTCAAGTAGTAGCTGATAATTCTATCGAACGATGGTGTCTAATGCCGCGCGGAAGGAAGATGCTTCGCCGTCAGAAAATTTCACGACATTGTTATTCTTTTGAGGCATTTGAAATTTCATGACATTGTTATCGCGCGACACAGCCACGATAAGTACCGCTCCCGCGAACGTCACTCCACCGTCACGCTTTTGGCGAGGTTGCGCGGCTTGTCCACGTCGCGGCCGAGATGGACGGCCATATGGTAGGACAACAGTTGCAACGGCACCACCGTCAGCAGCGGCGATAGGTAGTCGGCGCACGGCGGGATGTAGATGACATCATCCGCGATCTTCGCCAGGTCGCGCCGGCCTTCCGTGCCGATGGCGATCACCGGACCCTGGCGCGCCTTGACCTGCTCGATGCTGTTGATGTTGCTGTCGTACATCGCGTCGTCGGGCGCGATGAAGACGCTCGGCATGTCGGGCTCCACCAACGCGATGAACCCATGCTTGAGTTCGGCACTCGGGTGGCCCTCGCACTGGAGGTAGGTGATCTCCTTCATCTTGAGCGCGCCTTCGAGCGCCACCGGGTAGTTGTACTGCCGACCCATGAAGAGCATGCCCTTTGCCCCGGCGTACTTCGCGGCGACCTCTTTGATGTGGTCGCTTTGTTCGAGCACGCGCTCGATCTGGTTGGGGATGTTCTGGAGTTCTTTGAGGATCTTCAGTCCGTCGCTGCTCGACAGGTGCCGGATGCGCCCGAGCAGGAGCGCGATGAGCGTGAAGACCGTCAACTGTGAGGTGAAGGACTTCGTCGCCGCCACCCCGATCTCGGGGCCGGCGTGCATGTAGACGCCCGCGCCGCACTCTCGCGCGATGGTGCTCGCCACGTTGTTGCAGATACCCAGCGTGCGATGGCCCTTGCGCAAGGACTCGCGCACGGCGGCGAGTGTGTCGATGGTCTCGCCGCTCTGGCTGACGGCGAAGACCAGCGTGTCCTTGTCCATCGGCATGTTGCGGTACCGGAACTCGCTCGCGTACTCCACCTCGCAGGGCAGGTGCGCCAGGGACTCGAT
>CAXUIU010000396.1:0-3895 GCA_964250955.1 uncultured Chthoniobacterales bacterium
CGGCTGGCGCGCAGCGTGTTGGCCTGCGCCTTGCCGCGGCCCTCGGCCATCGCCTCGGCGAAGTTGGCGAAGAGCACGGTGAACCACAGCCACACGCTGATCTGGCCGGTGAACCACTTGCTCTCGTGGGAGGCGAAGATCTCCACGGTGGTCACGAGGGCGCCGACCTCCGTGACGAACATCACGGGGTTTCTGACCATCGTGACGGGGTTGAGCTTCTTGAAGGCGTCCCCGAGAGCGGGAACGATGATCTTGGGATCAAAGATAGAACGGGATTGAGCAGCCATATTAGAAAGGGAAAAAGTGCAAGTGAAGAAGGTTTAGTACAGCTTGCCGGCGTGCATGAGGAAGTGCTCGACGATGGGCCCGAGCGCCAGCGCAGGCAGGAAGTTGAGTGCGCCGATGAGCAGCACCGTGCCGATGAGCAGGATGATGAACGTCCAACCGTCCACCGGGAAGCTACCCGGACCGGGAGGCGTCAGCTTCTTCGCCGCCAGCGAGCCGGAAATGGCGAGGATGGGCACGATCATGAAGAAGCGGCCGATCAGCGCCGCCAAACCGATGGTCGTGTTGTACCAGGGCGTGTTGGCGCTGAGCCCCGCGAAGGCGCTGCCGTTGTTGCCGGTCGCCGAGGAGAACGCGTAGAGGATCTCGCTGAAGCCGTGCGGGCCGCTGTTGTTCGTGCCGTCGGTCAGCTTGCCCGTGATCGGGTCGGGCGCGCCGAAGGTGCCCGTGCCCGCCGCCCACGCCGAGAACACGAGGATGGACATGGTCAGCACCAGCACGACCAGGCCGGCCATCTTGACCTCGAATGCTTGGACCTTCTTGCCCAAGTACTCGGGCGTGCGGCCGACCATCAGCCCGGCGATGAACACCGCCAGGAGCACGAAGACCAACATGCCGTACAACCCCGCGCCAACGCCGCCGAAGATGATTTCGCCGAGTTGGATGTTGAAGAGCGGCACCAACCCGCCGATGGGCGTGAAGCTGTCGTGCATCGAGTTGACCGCGCCGCAGGAGGCGTCCGTGGTGACCGTGGCGAAGAGCGCGGAGTTGAAGATGCCGAAGCGCGTTTCTTTGCCCTCCATGTTGCCGTCGATTTGAGCGACGCCGTTGTTGTAGAGGTTCGGGTTGCCATCGGCCTCGGCCTTCCAGGCCGTGAACACGCCGACGAGGAACACCGCCGCCATCGCGCCCCACACCGCCCAGCCGTGCTTTTGGTTCTTGACCGCGCGGCCGAGATAGTAGGTCAGCGCGCTGGGGATCGCAAAGATCGAGAGCATCTGGATGAAGTTAGACAGCGGTGTCGGGTTCTCGAAAGGGTGCGCCGCGTTGGCGTTGACGAAGCCGCCGCCGTTGGTGCCAAGCATCTTGATGGCGATCTGCGAGGCGATGGGACCCTCGACGATGCTCTGCGTTTCGACCGTCTGATCCTGCAACACCGCGTTGCCGGCGTCGTCCTTGACCGGATTGTTCGACGCGTCGGTCTTCGGAACCTGGATCGTCTGCTTCTCGGTCAGTTGTGCCGCGTCGTACGGTTTGAAGTTCTGCGGGATGCCCTGCGACACGAGGAACAACGCGTAGATCAGGCAAATCGGCAGCAGCAGGTAGTAGTGGATGCGTACCAGATCGACCCAGAAGTTGCCCACGGTGCCGCTCTCGTGCCGGGCGATGCCGCGGACGAGTGCCGCCGCGATGGCGATGCCCAGAGCCGCCGACCAGAAGTTATGGCTGGCGAGTGCCACCATCTGCGAGAAGTAGCTCATGGTGTTCTCACCCGAGTACGACTGCCAATTGGTGTTCGTGGTGAAACTGGCCGCCGTGTTGAACGCCAAGTCAGGCGTCATCGTGGTCTTGTTGGAAAGTCCATCGATGATGCCGTGGAAAGGCAGGTGGTCCTGCAAGCGTAACACGCCATAGGTGAAAACCATCGTCACCAAGCTGAAGAGCAGGGTGGCAACCGCGTAAGCTTTCCAGTTGTGCTCGCGGCGCGGATCAACGCGCAAGAGCTTGTAGGTGAGGCGTTCCACCGGACCGAGCACCGGTTCGAGGAAGGTGTTTTTGCCGTCGAGCACCTGGAAGAGGTAGATGCCGAGCGGTTTGGTGATGAGCAGCAGGATGCCCACGTAAAGGGCGAGTTGGAGCCAGCCGGACACGTTCATAAAGATAGGCGAGTAGGTGGTTGTATGACGACTGCCCGGTCAGAATTTTTCTGGGTAGATCATGGTGGCAAAGAGATAGACGAGCAGCAAGACGGCGATGATGCCGATGACGATGGTTCCCATAAAAGAAGTTGGTAGGATGAGGATGGTGTCTGGACGGTTAAATTTTGCCGCACCACCACGCGTAGGCGATGGAGCCGAAGAAGAAGCCGAGGGTGGCTAGGAGATAGATGAAGTCTAACATGGCGAGGGCAATGTCGATTGGTGCCGGTGGAGGTACTCGTTTAGATCAGAACGTGATGACCAAGTCGATCCCTCCGGTGAACTGATGATGCTGGGTCGAGTCGGTGAACGGTCCCGTGCCGCTGATGGCTTGGTCGTACCGGAGTTCAGGCCGGATGAGCAGATGGTCCACGGGCTTGATCTGGACCCCCGCCGTCACCGCCGTGTACGTGGTCCCCTTGGTGCTGAGCGCGCTGACCGTACGCGGATCGATGTGGTTGAGGATGCCACGCTCCGAGTTGTCGTAGTCGTCGTTGGCGGCGAACTGGAGGACGAAGTCGTTGTCATCGTCGCGGAAGATTTCGCCGCGCACCGAGGCCGTCAGGTACTTGTTGATCTGGTAGGCGAACGTCTGCGAGACCCCGTAAGCCTCCGCCTGCAAGCCGTCGTCGCGCAGATACGCGGTGTCGGTCAACGAAGTGAGCGCGTCCGTGATCTTCCAGGTCAGGTTGACGTTGTTGTAGTAACGCAGCGCGCTGTTGGTATCGATGGTGCCGACGCTACCGTTGCCTTTGAGAACGGGCAACCGTTGGAAGATGTTCGGGTTCTCGGGACCCACGGAGGTGTTAGCAGCGAGCACGACCTTGCCGTCGAGCAGCGTCAGCGTAAAGCCGGCGATGCCGCTGGGCACGTCGTTCGGGTCGTCGAGCAGGCCGACATTGGCACCACGCGTCACGCCGCCGTACACGTCGAGGTACTTGTTGACGTGCACGGTCGCCACCCCGCCGAGGTGCTGGAAGGGCACGCCGAAGTTGAAGATGTAGCTGTGCGAGTAGAACGCGTTGCCGGTCGGATAGATCGTCTCCACGGACTCCGGGCTGACGAACTGACCCAGCTTCAGGTCCACGCCGCCGGAGGTGAGGATCGAGAAGTGCAGGTTGCCGTAAGCCTCGACGACCGACACGCTGTTGCGGTAGTGGGTGATGTTCTCGAACTCGCCGGTCGGCGTCACATAGCGGGAGTCGCTGCCGTAGAGCGCCTGGAACTTAAATCCGTAGTCGAACTTGCCGGGTTCCGGCGCCAGCGCACGCTCGACGGTAAACGTCGCTTGGTTGAGCAGCGGCTCGGCGTTGCGGTCGTCGAAGAGCCGGCCGAAGAGTTGGTTGTCGTTTGGGGCACCCGTGCTCGCGGTGATGCCGGTTTCCACCAGGTAGGAAAACTTGACGCGGGATTCGGCTTTCTTTTCGACGACTGCTTTCTTGTCTTTGGCGTTGTCGTTGTCACCTGCCACGAGCGACGAAGCACAACACGCAACCCCGGTAGCGAGACAGAGCGCGCCGCGGACGGGGCGTGGGAAATAGGTAAACGATGGAAGCGGGAGTTTATGCATAGGGATCAGGTGACCAGGTTAGAGAAATGCGCGGATCACGACTGGGCGGCGAGGGTAGCCGCGAAGCTGCGTTCGGCGTAGAGCCCGAGCGCGCGGCGGTAGTACCGCTTAGCCTTCTCGG
>CAXUIU010000397.1:0-3892 GCA_964250955.1 uncultured Chthoniobacterales bacterium
ATCCGGCTCGTGCTGGTGTGCACGTTTTTCGTCGGGTTGTGGGTTGGCCAAGGCTGGCTGCGCTATGTCTTCGGGTTGGCCAGCCTGCTTTCCAGCGTGTGGGTGTTCTCGGAGGTGTTCGGGTCCTATCACGCCATGGGGAAGTTCAAGGCCACGGGAGAGACGGCCGTGCCGATCCTCTCGAGCATGGAAAATCTGCCGATGATTGCCTTGGCCATTCTTTACCTGGTCCTCGCCGCGTACGTCTTTTTCTCAACGGACCTGCAAGAGTTTACCTTGCACCGCCGCGCCAACGGTCGGATCTGGGCTTTGCTGCTCGCCACGGTCGTCGCGTTCGGCGGTCTGGCCGCGATCATCGGCGCGCCGCAGCCCTACTATAACAAGTGGGTGCAGCAAAGACCTCGGCCGGGTGCAGGACGCCCACACGGCGCCGGCGGCAGCCACCGCAGCCCCGGCACCGGACCCGCTGAACAAGGTCCCACCTGCTCCAGCGGATGCTCCTCTCGCCATCAACCACAACCCGGATGGGTCCGTCGGCCAAACGCACGCCCATTACGACACCACGGGCGCGACGTTCGAGCACGGCAGCGTGCGGTTCATCCTGGACCTCGTGCGCGACGCGACCGGCCCGTGGCGAATCGCCAAGCTGGACGCCAAGGACGTGAACATCCAACGCCCCAAGCGCGCCACGCCACCCCCGGACACCGCGTCCCCCGCGCCGGACGGAACAACTCCGTCGCCGTCACCCGCCGCCACGGTCTCGACCGCAACGACCGACGCCGCCGCGCCGACGCCGGCTGCCACTCCGGCCACGATGCCAACGTCTCCCGCCCCGTCCACCGGCGGCTGAACCAAGCCCCATGGCCGATCTCACGCCGCCAAACGCACCCACGGGCAAGCGCATCCGCTCGCTGCCTGACCGGCCCGGCGGCGCGAGGCCGGCCGCCACCGTGCGCTCGGTACCGTCGCTCGGCGGGGCTACCGTGCGTCCGGCCGGCACGTACGCCGCCAGCTTCGGCGAGGAACACAGTCCGTCCCGCGGCCTGGGCATCCTGTGGACGCTTTTCGTGGCGGCGATGATCCTGGAGGCCGTCAACGCCGCCTTCTACCTGCTTGCGGGTAAGGTCTCCTGGCCGCCGCTGAGCCACCTCGTCGTCGGCTCAGGCACGGTGATCTTTCCGATGGAGACGCTCCGGCTCGCGGTGGTGTCCACGTGCTTCGTCGGGTTGTGGGTGGGCTGGAACTGGCTGCGTTACCTGTTGGCGACGGTCGATTTCCTCTCCGGCTTGTGGCTGCTCGTGAGCATGGCCGCGTCCCATTACTCCGCACCCCGGCTCCGCTCGGTGGGCGCGGTGGGCGTGCCGGTGTATTCGGAGATTGAGGCCATGCCCAAGATTGCCCTCGGCCTGCTCTACCTGGGCACGGCGGCATACGTCCTGTTTTCGGTCGATTTGTTGGCGTTCACCGCGCACCGCCGCGCCCACGGCCGGGTGTGGTCGGCCGTGCTGGTGACGTTCTTCGCGTACGCTTGCGTGGCGCTGGTCCTGGGCGCGCAGCCGATCTACAACGCCTGGCTGCAAACCCGCCGGGCCGACGCGATGGCCTTCGGCGAGGACACGTTGAGGAAAATGTCTGACGCATGGGACCCTACCAGCCTCGATGACCGCATCGACCCGGTGTTTGCCCAGAGCTTCACGCCGGACGGGCGCAAATCGACCTTCGCCAACTTCAAGGATCTCGGCCGCCTGCGCGATGCCAACGCCGCCGCGCCGCTTTACGTCACCTCCGTGCGGTTCGACCCGTTGCAGAATCTCGTGCCCGCGCCGAGCGATGTCGCCACGGGCGTGACCGGGGACGGCCTGAGCTTCCAGGTGCGCGCACGCTACAACACGACGGGCGCCACGTTCGAGCACGGGCGGGTGCAGTTCGGTCTCGACCTGGCGCGCGAGTTGTTCGGCCCGTGGCGGGTCGTCGGACTGGACGCCCAGCAGGTCAACATCGAGCGGCCCCGCCCACCGGCCGCTATCCCAGCAATTCCTCCAACTCCGTCAGCCGGCGGCTGAACAGATCCAGCGCCGCGTCCACCGGCGCGGGCGTGGACAGATCGACGCCCGCGCGTTGCAAGGTTTCCAGCGGGTACTCGCTGCCGCCTGATTGCAGGAAGCCGAGGTACGCCGCCAGGTCGGCCGGGCCGCCGTGGAGGACCTTCTGCGAGAGCGCCACCGCGGCCGAGATGCCCGTGGCGTACTTGTAGACGTAGAACGCGTTGTAGAAGTGCGGGATGCGTAGGCACTCGATGTCGAGTTCCGCGTCGAGCACGAAGTCGGGACCGAAGTACGCTTCCAGGAGCCCGTGGTACGTCGTGCGGAAGCTGTCGATGGTCAGCGGCTCACCGGCTTCCTCCATCGCGTGGATGAGCTTCTCGAACTCCGCGAACATTGTCTGCCGGTAGAGCGTGCCGCGCAGGTCGTCGATCTGGCGGTTGATGAGGTAGGCGCGGGTCTGCGGGTCGTCGGTCTTTTCGAGGAGGTGGTGGGTGAGGAGTTCCTCGTTGAAGGTGCTCGCCACCTCGGCCAAAAAGATCGGGTAGTGGTAGTCCTGGTAGGTCTGGCGGCGTTGCGAGTGCCAGGTGTGCATCGAGTGGCCGGCCTCGTGCGCGAGGGTGTACACGTCCGAGAATACGTCGGCCTTGTAGTTCATCAGGATGTATGGCGGGTTGCCGTAGGAGCCGGAGGAGAACGCCCCGCTGCGCTTACCCTTGGTCTCGTAGCGGTCGCACCAACGCCCGCGTGAGAGCCCTTCCTCCAGGGTCGCGGTGTACTCGCCGCCGAGCGGGGCCAGCGCGTCCACGACCAGGCGCGTGGCCTCGTCGAAGCTTGTTTGTTTTTGTACCCCGGAGACCATCGGCACGTAGGTGTCGTACTGGTGGATTTCGCTCAGTCCGAGCACGCGGCGACGCAGAGCGTAGTAGCGTTGCAGCGGCTCGAAGTGGTTGCGCACCGACGCGATCAGGTTGTCGTAAATGCTGACCGGGATACGGTCGGAGAACAGCGCCGCTTCCAGGGCCGACGGATGGTTGCGCGCCCGCGCCCGGAACACGTCGGCCTTCACCGAACTGCTCAGCGACGCGGCCAGGGTGTACTGGTGGTCGCTAAATTCCTTGTAGAACTGGTGGAACGCCGCCTTGCGCAGTTCCGGCTGGCGCTTGTAGAGGAACGACGAGTACGCGCTCTGCGAGAGTTCGACCTCGTGGCCGTGCTCGTCGCGGATCGTGCCGAACCGCATGTCCACATTGGTCAACTGCCCGAACGTTTCGCGGTGCCCGGCCAGTGCCGACGCGCCGAGGGCGAGGAGACGTTCCTCCGCTTCCGAGAGGATGTGCGGCTTGAAGCGGCGCAGCTTGTGCAGGCGGGTCTTCCACGGGGCGAGCGCCGGGTCGGCCAGGAGTCCGGCGAACGCCTCGTCGGAGATCGCCTGGATCTCGGGCTCGAAGAACGCGCTGGCCTCGCCGATGCGGGTGTAGAGGTTGTCGAGCAAGCCTTCCCGGGCGAGGAACTCGGTGTTGCTGCCGTCCTCGCTGGTCTGGAGGGAGGCGTAGCTGTAGAGGCGTTCCAGTTTGAGGCTGAGCGCCTTCTCGAACTCCAGCGCCTCGAACAGGTCGCGCGCCGTGCGGCCGAGCCGGCCCCGGAAGGCGGCGAGCCGGGGGTACTCGGCGCGCACGGCGTCGAGGTCGGCTTGCCACGCCGCCACGTCGGGGTAGAGCGGCGTGAGGTCCCAGGTGTCGGCGGCGGGGATCTCGGCGCGGGTGGGCACCGTGCGGGCGGCGGGGGTGTTGTCGTCCTCCTGTTTATGAAAGAGCATGGGAAAAGCTTGGTTCCTCCTACCTTCATCC
>CAXUIU010000398.1:0-3863 GCA_964250955.1 uncultured Chthoniobacterales bacterium
GCCGAGGAAGACGCCCAGCGCCTCGGCATCGGCGAGATGCCGGCCGTTCCCGCGCCGGTCGAAGACCTCGCGCCGCCCACCCCGGTCGCCGGACCCGAACCCGAGGTGACCGCCCGCCCGCTGCCTGCCGACGAGGTTCCCGCCGCCGAAGGGAAGCCCACCGCCGAAGCTCCCGCTCCGGTCGCCGCCGAAGAACCCTCACCCACGGTCGCCCGCGATATCCCGCTAGACCTCGAAGAACAGCCGGCCGAGCCGGTGGCTCCCGCCGCGAAGGCTCCGGCCGACGAGGCAACCGCCCGCTCGCTGCCAGCCCCGGCCAAGGGCAAGGACTCCGAGTTGCAGGTTCTCTTCATGACGGAGGAGGAACTTGACGCCAAGACGGTCGTCAAGCTCGTCAGCCAGATGCCCGGCGTGGACGGTTGCACGGTGATGTTCGGCGACGGCCTGCGTCTCGCGGGCAATTTCCCCAGCGAGAGCCAGGCGGAAGGCTTTAGCGCGATGGCACCGCCCTTCTTCAAGCGCGCCAAGAACTTCACCATAGAATCGGGCATCGGCACGCTCCAGGCGTTCACGATCTACACCGACGGGTCGCCGTGCTCCTTCCTGATGCACGAGGATATCTGTTTGGCCGTGCGCCACTCGGGCCGTGGGTTCATGCCCGGCGTGCGCGAGAAGCTGGAGATCGTCGTGCGCGAACTCGCCCGGATGTACTCCTCCGCCCCTGCCGACACCCACTGACCCCTTCACCTAGCCGCTACTCTCTCACGTCATGTCGATCATCAACTACGCCAGCAAGGAGATCCAGTTCAAGATCGTCTACTACGGTCCCGCGCTCTGCGGCAAGACCACGAACCTGGCCTACATCCACTCGCGCATCAACCCCGACAACCGCGGCGACCTCGTCTCGCTCGCCACGGCGGCCGACCGCACGCTGTTCTTCGACTTCCTGCCGCTCAACGCCGTCGTCATCAAGGGCTTCAAGACGAAGTTCCAACTTTACACGGTGCCCGGCCAAGTCATTTACAACGCCACCCGCCAACTCGTGCTGCGCAGCGTGGACGGCCTCGTGTTCGTGGCCGACTCACAGTGGGACAAGATGGAGGAGAACGTCGAGAGCTTCAAAAACCTGGAGGAGAACCTCGCCAAGCAAAACATCGCCATCGACGAGATTCCCTACGTCGTGCAGTACAACAAGCGCGACCTGCCCAACATCGCGCCGGTCAACTACCTGGAGTTTTTGCTCAACAACCGCAAGCGCCGTGTGAGCAGCTACGAGGTCGTGTCCAGCACGGGCCAGAACGTCTTCGCCGCGCTCAACAGCGTGTCGCAACTCCTCCTACACAAGTTCAACAAGGAAAGCGAGCCTGCCCGGACTGCGTCCGCGCCCGTCGCTCCCGTGTCGATGGCCGGCCGTTGAGTTTTTCGCCACCGCCCGCGCCATTATGGAATCCATTCCCGTACTGACCATCGAGGACGTTGCGAGTATCGACGCCGTCCTGCAGGAATATCTGAACAAGTCGGAGAGCGACCTGGCGGTCATCATCGACAAGGGCGGCAACGTCATCTCGCAGAGCGGTGACCACGAGGTCATGGACGTGACGATCATCGCCGCGCTGGCGGCGGGGAGCTTCGCCGCGACCAAGGAACTCGCCCGGCGCATCGGCGAGGTGGAGTTCAACGCGCTCTACCACCAGGGCAACGGCTCGCACATCTTCATGAACTCGGTCGACGACGACACGATCATGATCACCGTTTTCGGCAAGGAGACGACGGTGGGGCTGGTGCGGTTCTATTCGACGGGTGCCAGCCAGAACCTCGCGGGTCTGCTGCGCGGTCTGAGGGACCGGCCGAACGAATCGACCTTCCGCTTCGACGCGGCCGACATTGTGGCCTCGGCGATGTCGGAGCGGCGGTAAACGGTCGGAGCGGGCTTTTCACCCGCTTGGCGAAGTGCGATGGTGCTTGTGAACAATGGGCCTTTGCTTCGCCATGCTCACTTTGCGCAATCCTCGTTACCCTGAACTGCCGGCCGTCGAGGTGGAAGCATTGGCAGATACCGGAGCCGTTTTCTTATGCATCCCGGCGGAGATCGCTGAGGCTCTGCGGCTGGAGACCTACGACCACAAGGTCGCCACGATTGCCGACGGCAGCAATCGACGGGTGCCGTACGCCGGTCCGTTGGAGGTGCGCTTCAAAAACCGGGTGGCTTTGGGAGGTGCACTCATCATGGGAGAGCGCGTGCTGCTCGGAGCCATTCCTACGGAAGACATGGATTTGGTGGTGATCCCGCTCAGCCGGCAGGTAGACGTGAATCCGGCAAGCCCGGACATCGCCTCGTGTTTGGCGATGGGAGCGACTGACGGGCAGACCGCCTGATTTTTCCGCTGGACAGCCCTACGGCCCGGCGGGATGCTTGGCTTCGGGTCAGGCAAATGCCTGAAAGGCGTTTGCCTCCTCCCGTTGCGGCAGCATGAAAGACTTCGTCGACAAAGGCGGTCCCCTGATGTGGATCATCCTCGCGGCCAGCGTGGTCGCAGTGGCCGTCTTCGCCGAACGCTTGACCTATCTGCGCCGCGTTTCCGTGTCCGTCGAGGACCTCCTGACCGGGCTGGCCAACCTCATCCGCAAGGGCAAGTACGCCGAGGCCCAGATCATCAGCCGCGGCACGCCGGGCCCCGTCGCCCGCGTGGTCGTCGCCGCGCTCGTGCGCCATGATCTGCCGCGCGCCGACCTCAAGCAGATCGTCCAGGAAGCCGGCCAATTGGAGGTGCCGCACTTGGAGAAAAACCTCCGCCTGCTCGCCACCGTCGCGCAGTTGGCGCCGCTCGTCGGTCTGCTCGGCACGGTCTCGGGCATGATCTCGGCGTTCGTCACGGTGTCCTCTCAGGGTGGCTACGTCACGGCCAACACCCTTTCCAACGGCGTCTACCAGAGCCTGCTCACCACCGCCGGCGGCCTCGTCGTGGCCATCCCGGCGTTCGCGGCCTACAGCTACCTGTCCTCGCGGGTCAACACGCTGCTGCACGACATGGAGCGTGCGGGCATCGAGATCGTCAACCTGCTCGTGGACCACCGCGGCGGCACGGCGGGCATCATCCCCTTCGGCGCTCCCGCCGCGGCCGAAATCCCGGTGGCCGCCGACTTCCGCAAGGCCAAGCCCGGACGCGAGTAGCCCCTGCTCCCGCCGCTGTGAAGCTCACCCGCACCGCCGCCACGGTTTCCGCGCTGCCGCTGGGACTGGTCGCGGTCGTCAACGTCGTCTTAATCCTCCTGTTCTTCTTCCTGCTGGGGTCGTCCTTCGTGCTCCAGCCGGGCATCTCGGTGACGCTGCCTTTCTCGGCGTTCAACCTGCCCCCGCAGGTCAACGCCCGCCTGGTGACGCTCCAGCCCGGGCCGCCGCTGCGCATCTTCTACCAGGACGAACCCGTCACCCTGGAGCAACTCGGCCGCCGCCTGGCCGAATACCGTGGCTCGCCCCGCTCAGTCGTCTTGCGCGCGGACCGCGGCACGCCCTACGAATCCGTCGTCGCCGTGGTCAACCAGGCGCTCCGGCAGGACTACAACGTGGCGCTGGCGACCGTCCCGCCGCCCCAGGGAACGCCGTGACATGGCCGACGGTGACGCGGACGACGGCGGCAGCGGCCTGATCTTTCAATGGGAACGCCGGGCGCGCTCGCGCTGGCGGCTGGCGTCGATGCTGGCGGCCTCGCTGCTGGTGCATGCGGGCAGCTTCTACGTTTTTCAGGTCGCCTACACGCCGACGGGCACCCAACTCCCCGCGCCCGCCCGGGTCGTGCTCGTGCCGCTCGACCGTCCCGAGAACGCCCCGCTGGCCCGCTGGCTGGCGACGAACGACCCGGCGC
>CAXUIU010000399.1:0-3834 GCA_964250955.1 uncultured Chthoniobacterales bacterium
GGGGGGGTATTGCTCGGCGAGGGCGGGGAGGTAGTCGAGCGTTTGGTCGTCCACGGTGAAGGGGGCGGGGGAAGGAAAGGGCAGGGTGTTCATCCTTGGATTGCAGGGGGAGCTTGTCAATGCCGCGGCATGGTTCAAACTCAAGACAAGGACTGCGCACCGTCTATGTCAACAATCCAGTATGGCCACGACAAAATAGACGCCCGCAGCCTTGCCCTGGGCCAACTGGTGGCGCGCCGCTTGCAGGAACGGCCCGAACTCCTCGGCGTGGCGAGGAAAAATCTGGAACGCTGGCGCCGGGGTTGTGCGTCCAGCGTCCAAGCCACGCTCGCGGAGTGGGAGACCATCATCGACGGCGGGTTGGAAGCCACAGCGGCGGTGCTGACGGGCAGGGACGAGCGCAGCGTGCGCTTGCGGCAGTCCACCCCCTTCGCCGGCGAGGAGATGATCACCCGGGCAGAACGCAACCGCATCTTCCAACAATTCTCGCGGTGACCCGTCTCCAGTTAGAACACATCATCCGTGCGAGCGGGGGAGTGGCCGACGACACGCACATCGTGGTCGTCGGCAGTCAATCCGTTCTCGGCTCGTACCCGGAGGCTCCTGGGGAACTGTTGGTCTCCATTGAGGCCGACGTGTACCCGAAGCACCATCCGGAGAACTCTGTCGTGATCGACGGAGCCATCGGGGAGTTGTCCATGTTCCATCTGACCTACGGCTACTATGCGCACGGCGTCGGAGAAGAAACTGCCGTGCTGCCGGAAGGATGGAAGGAAAGGGTGGTCGCCGTCCGCAACGAGAACACCAACGGCTACACCGGCGAATGTCTGGAGGTGCACGATCTGACCGTCAGCAAGCTGGCCGCCGGCCGGGAGAAAGATATGGACTTCATGCGCGGATTATTGAACCACCACATGATCTCCACGCAAACAGTTGCAGAACGCATCGGCCTGACGCAACGCGGCGGAGAACAAGCGCAGGAGACCATGCGGATGCGTTGGCGCTCGGTTCTTTCGCGGCGCACCCTCCGTCGCTGAAGGTCAATCCCCCGCCCGCTCGCCGCCGGGCCGGCGGTACTTCAACGGCCGCCGGGGCCGGGACTCCACCGGTTGCCCGCCCACGGTGACGCCATCGGTCTTCTTCACGTAACTGACCTTCCCGTGGCGGCGCTTGGGCTCGATCTTGGAGATGCCCGTGCCGTTCTTGAGTTCCATGATCTGGTCGCGCAGGAGCGCCGCCTTCTCGTACTCCAGGCTCGCCGCCGCGGCGGCCATCTCGGCCTCCAGTTCGCGCAAGACCTCGCTGATGCTGAAGTCGCCACCGGCTTCCCGGATGACGCTGGCTTCCTTGTCCTTGCCCTTGAGGATCATGTGCAGGCTCTCCTGCACGGCACGCTTGACGCTCTGGGGCGTGATGCCGTGGGCCTCGTTGTACTCGATCTGGCGCTTGCGGCGGTACTCGGTGACCTCGATGAGCTTGCGCATGCTCTGGGTCACGGTATCGGCGAAGAGGATCACCGAGCCGTTGACGTGCCGCGCCGCGCGTCCTGCCGTCTGGATGAGCGAGGTCTGGCTGCGCAGGTAGCCTTCCTTGTCGGCGTCGAGGATGCACACGAGCGAAACCTCCGGCAGGTCGAGACCTTCCCGGAGGAGATTGATGCCGACCAGGATGTCGAACTCCGCCGCGCGCAGAGCCCGGAGGATCTCCACGCGCTCGATGGTGTCGATGTCGCTGTGCAGGTAGCGCACCTTCAGGCCCACATCTTTCAGGTAGTCAGACAAATCCTCGGCGGTACGCTTGGTCAGCGTCGTGACCAGGATGCGTTCGCCCAGTTCGATGCGCTGGCGGCAGGCTTCGATGGTCTCGTCGATCTGGCCTTTGAGCGGGCGGATCGTGATCTGCGGGTCGAGCAAACCCGTCGGCCGGATGATCTGCTCGACGATGAGAGGCTGGCCGTCCACGAACACGTCGAAGCTGTCCGCGATGTCGCTCGTCGCGTAACGGTCGGGGCGGGGATGGCCGTTGCCGTTCGTTTTGGCATCGTCCTCCGCGTTGGCAACCGGTGTCGCGTGGCGGCGGATGATCTTCAAGTTCGGCCGCGGCACGGGTGGGGCCGCCTCGCGCGGGATCGGCGTCAGGTACGAGCCCGCCGCCTCGGCCACGGCGCTGATGCCGGGGAGCCGGGCCGGCGTGGTCTCGCCCTCGCCGATGGACGCCGTCGCCTCGCGCGCATGGGGGATGTACGTCTTGTTGCCGACGACGCTGTTGTTCATCTCGAACGGCGCCGGCGTCGCGCTGATGTAGAGGCACTGCCGCTGGTGCGCCATGAACTCGGGGAAGCGCAGCGGCCGGTTGTCCATCGCACTCGGCAGCCGGAAGCCGTAGTCCACGAGCACGCTCTTACGCGAACGGTCGCCCTCGTACATGCCACCGATCTGCGGGATCGAGGCGTGGCTCTCGTCCACCACCAGCAGGAAGTCTTCCGGGAAGAAGTCCAGCAGCGTGTACGGCGTCGAGTTCGGCGGCCGGCCGCTCAGGTGCCGGGTGTAGTTCTCGATGCCCGAGCAAAAGCCCATCTCCTGGAGCATTTCCAGGTCGTACTCGGTGCGCATCTTGAGGCGCTGGGCCTCCAGGAGCTTGCCCTGCGTCTCGAACTCCGCGATGCGCGCGTCCAGTTCGGCGCGGATCGTCTGCTGGGCACGGCGCAGCTTGTCGTGCGGAGTGACGTACTGCTTGGCGGGAAAAAGCGTCAGGCCGGGCACGGTCTTTTCCACGTGGCCAGTCAGCGGGTCGATGAGGCTGATGCGGTCGATCTCGTCGCCGAAGAATTCCACCCGGACGCCCTGTTCGTCCTCGCTGGCGGGATACACTTCGATCACGTCGCCGCGCACCCGGAACTTGCCGCGGGCGAACTGGATGTCGTTGCGCTCGTAGAGCATGTCCACAAGCTTCGCCAGGAACGCTTCCCGCGAAATCTGCTGCCCGACCGACAGGGGCGTGAGCATCGCGCGGTAATCCTCCGGCGAACCCAACCCGTAGATGCAGCTCACGCTCGAAACGACGATCACGTCCCGGCGCGAGAGCAGCGCGCTCGTCGTGGAGAGCCGCAGCCGTTCGATCTCCTGGTTGATGGAGGAATCCTTCTCGATGTAGGTGTCCGTCCGCGGGATGTACGCTTCGGGCTGGTAGTAGTCGAAGTAGCTGACGAAATACTCGACCGCGTTCTTGGGGAAGAACTGCTTGAACTCGCTGTAAAGCTGGGCGGCGAGGGTCTTGTTGTGCGAGATGACCAGGGTCGGCTTGCCGAGGTTGCGGATGACGTTGGCGGCCGTGAACGTCTTGCCCGAGCCGGTGACGCCGAGCAGCGTCTGGTGGCGGTTGCCGGCCTTCATGGATTTGGTCAGCTTGGAGATGGCCTGAGCCTGGTCGCCGCGCGGTTCGTAGTCGGACGAAAGCTGGAAATCCATAAGAGGAGCAGCCTACCACGTTTCCGGTAGGTCGTCATTGCTCTCGTCACCTATTTATCGAGGTATTCCGACAGTGCCCGCTCGGCGCCTTTGACCGCGACGAGGTAAACCAACTCGCCCTCCGTCCACGTCGCCGTCATCCAGGAGCCTTCTGCCTGGAACAGCGGCTGCCCACGCGTGCCGCCGCTGTCGCCGATGGCGGCGCGGTCCACCACGATAAAGTGCGCAAGCTGGCCGTTCTTCCGCGTGAAGCAAATCAGCCCCACCTTGTGCCCGCGGAAGAACAGCGTCCGGCAGCCCTTGCCCGGCAGGGCGATCAAACCGCCGGGAATCTCGCCACCGTCGGGGCTCCCGTCCTGATGCAGAC
>CAXUIU010000400.1:0-3833 GCA_964250955.1 uncultured Chthoniobacterales bacterium
CGTCGTCGCGGCCGGCGCAACCCGCCGCACCGTGACATCCGGTGAACGGCAGCCGGCCCCGAGCAGCGCGGCGAAGCCCAACGCAACGGCCAGAAGGGGACGGATTTCCATGGTGGGCGCCCGACACCTTGACACGCCCGCCGCCCGATTCCAAGGAGTTCGCTGCTCCTATGCCGGGCGGCCGTCAGGGTGTCCGTCAAGGAGGATTTCGCGGCGCATCGTGCACAGCCGCAGGCGGTGGCGGGCGCGGGCGAGCAGTTCCTGGGGACGGAAAGGCTTCAGCAGGAAATCGTCCGCGCCCGCCTCCAGGGCCTGGAGCACGACCAGCGGCCGATTGTTGGCGCTGAGCAAGAAGATCGGCACGACGGCCGTGGACGCCTGTGCGCGCAGCCGGCGCGTCAGTTCGATGCCGTCCATCCCCGGCATCTCCACGTCGGAGAGCACCAGATCGAAATTTCTGCCACGCGCCGCCTCCCAGGCGCGCTCGCCGTCAGGGGCCGCCGTCACGTCGTACTCGGGGCTGAACATTTCACCGAGGAGTTGCCGCAACGCCGGCTCGTCGTCCACCAGCAGGAGCCGAGGCTTGGCCGGAGGGGAGTGAGTGGCGGGGGAGATCGCTGGCATGAGCGCGGGGCGGTCTGCCCTTCGATGGATTTAGCGTAAGCGTTGACCTATTCGATGGGCCTGGTCGGACCCGTCGCATCAAAAATGCTTTCCTGAAAGGACGCGCCGTTTTTTCCCGACCGCAAAAAGCAGCATCCTTCCACCCCTGTGTCAGCGAATCCTTTATGACGCAGCCCGGTCCCATCCCGCGACGATCACCGATGTCCACCCTCGTCTCTCTCCCCTTACCAGAGCCACTCCTGAGCCTGGCTCCCCTGCGGCTGCCCAACTTCCGCCGGGTGCGCTACCTCGCCGACGACGGTAGCGTCGGTCTGGAAGAATTCGCCGCGCGCGACCAGTTCCTGCTGCGCGACCTCTACAAAAGATTGTCCGCGCTGCTCTACCTCCTGGCGGACACCGGCACCGACGACGAGGCCAAGTGGAACGGGATCACGCAGTGGGCCGAGAACCACGACCTGGACGCCTTCATCGGCGAGGTGCGCGAGATCGGCTTCGCCACGCACGAGCAGAACCCGAGCGAAAAGCTCGCCAAGGCCATGCACGACCTGCGCGGCGGCGCGCTCTCGTCGCTCCTGGGCCGCCTGCAACTCCTCGACCATCTGCCGCACACGACGACGACCATCAACACGATCTTCATCCTCACGCGCGACCATCTCAAGATCATGCGCAACGCCCTCGTCGGCCTCGACGAGCCGCGCCGCAACGCCGACCGCAAGCCGAAGGCCCACGCCATGAAGCTCATGCTCGACAAGTGGCAGGAGAGCGTCGTCGGCCCCAACTGGCAGCAGCGGCCGATCAAGATGCACATCGACTGCCGCTACGAAGGGGCGTTGACTGAATGCTGCCTGGAGAGCGCCGCCATCGACCGCATTTTCTACAACCTGACCAACAACGCCGCTCGCCACACCGTCAACGAACGCATGGACATGGTGGTCTTCCCCATGCCGGAGCCGCCGGGCGAAAGCCTGCGTTTCGTGCTTTCCAACGAGGTCAGCGAAGAAGACGCCGTACGTTTGCACGGCCTCGCCCGTGGCAATGACTCGGGCGGCGAAGATCTGCCGCGGCTCTTCGATCCGGAGGTTTCCTCGACGGGTTCGGGTTTCGGGTTGACGGTGGTGGCGGACTTCGTGGCCGGGGCGTTCGGGCTGAAGGACCGCGAAGAGGCGTTGCGCGAACGCTACGTGGGCGCGGTGCTCGACGGGCAGACTTTCCGCGCGTGGTTCCACTGGCCGACGGCCAACGAGAACCTACCGACCAAGCTCGACGACTACCACCAGCCGGACAAAAGCCTGAGCGAACCGTAGAAGCCGGCTGACCTACCGTGGGTCTTGGCGCTGTCCCGGCAGTGCCCTGAGTATTTCCGCGACCGCCGCACGCACCGGTCGCAGTTCGGATTCTGGCAGCGGGTCGGGGTCGATCTCCGCTTCCAACGGGTCCATGCCAAAGAGCACCCGGGCGTAACTCGGGTACAAGACCCGCCCGAGCAGCCGGTCGGCCGCTTCACCGGCGGCAGGCGTCGGCAGCCTGAAGACCGCTTCCAGGTACACGCGCAGCCGTTCGTGGACTTGGGTGAAGAGCACATCGAAGTAGCGCGCCGCTCCTTCCGGGAACCGCGCCGCTTCCGCCACGCTCACGCGGCACATGCGCACGGTCGGTTCGTAGCGTATCACCCGCAGGTAGCGCCCGCAAAACAACGTCAGCGCCTCTGCCGGGTCCGACGCATGGTCGCCGGGCGCACCCAACCGCGCCAGGACCAACCCGCGCACCAGTTCGACCACCTCCAGGAACAGCCGTTCCTTGTTCTCGAAGTGCGCATACAGCGAACGCTTGGAGGTCTGTGCTTGGGCCGCGACGGCATCCATCGATGCCCGCTCGAATCCCTGCGTGAGAAACACGTCCTTGGCCGCCCAGAGAATGTGTTCGCGCAGTTGACTGCCGCGTCGGGCCGTGGGTTTCGAGCTTGCCATTAAGTAAACGGTACGGTATAGTTTACTTCTATGATTGTTTTGACAGCCCCTACTGGTAACATCGGCCGCCAACTCCTCAACCTCCTGCTTGAACGCGGCGCGCCCGTGCGCGTGGTCGCGCGCGATGCCTCCAAGCTGCCCGCGGACGTGCGCGAGCGGGTCGAAGTCGTCGAAGGCTCGCACCGCGAACCGGCCGTCATTAAGCGGGCGCTCGCGGGTGCAGAGAGCTTGTTCTGGCTGCCGCCGGCGGACTACCAGGCCCCGGACATGTACGCCTACTACCTGGATTTCGCGCGGCCGGCGGCGGAGGCGGTCCGGACCCTGGGTGTGGGGCGCGTGGTCGGAGTCTCGGCGCTCGGCCGCGGCACGCGCTGGAACGAAAGCGCCGGCTTCGTCACGGCGTCGTTGCAGATCGACGACCTGTTCATGGGCACCGGGGTGAACTACCGCTCGCTGGCGATGCCCTCCTTCATGGATAATCTCCTGCGGCAGGTCGGGCCGATCAAAGGCCAGGGGATGTTCTTCGGCCCCATCGACGCCGACCGGAAGGCGCCGACCTGCGCCACACGCGACATCGCCGCCGTCGCCGCCCGCTGGCTGCTTGACGACACCTGGAACGGACAGGAGACCGTCCCCGTGCTCGGCCCCGAGGACCTTTCCTTCAACGACCAGGCGGGGATCGTGTCGGAAGTGCTGGGCAAGCCGGTGCGCTACCAGCAGGTCCCGTTCGCGGCGTTCCGCGAAAACCTCGCCAAGACCGGCATGTCCCCGGCGTTCGTGGATGGCTATGTCAAGATGATGGAGGCCAAGAACGAGGGCCTCGACAACGCCCAGCCGCGCACGTCTGAGGGCACGACGCCGACGACGTTCCGGCAGTGGTGCGAGGACGTGCTCCGGCCGGCGGTGCAGGGCTGAACCGTCCGGCGACTACAGCCGCAGGAAGTTCTCCAGCAGCCGCTTGCCTTCGGCCGTGAGGATGCTCTCCGGGTGGAACTGCACCCCGTGGATGGGGAACTCCCGGTGGCGCAGCCCCATGATCTCGCCCTCGGCCGTGCGCGCGTTGACGACGAGGCAGGCCGGCACGGTGTCGGGCCGGACGACGAGCGAGTGGTAGCGCGTCGCCTCGAACGGGCTCGGCAACCCAGCGAAGACCCCGTCGTCGTCGTGCAGGATCGGCGAGGTCTTGCCGTGCATCAGACGCCCGGCGCGCACGACCTCGCCGCCAAACACCTCGCCGATGGC
>CAXUIU010000401.1:0-3796 GCA_964250955.1 uncultured Chthoniobacterales bacterium
AACTGCCGCCGGTGCCGTTGGTGCCGGTGCCCATCGCCAACCGGCTGGTGGTGATGCCCGTCGTGCCGAGCGTGACGCGGTCGGTGGCGTGCTTGGCTTCCGCGTTGGCGAAAAGGTGGTGCGGGAAGGCCCGCAGGCTCACCACCCCGGCAGCGGCGGCGACGGAACGGCGCAGAAAATCGCGGCGGTGCATGGTGCGTATCTTGCCCGGCGCGCGGCCGAAAGCCGAGCGAAAAATGGCGCTCCCTCCCGGTTGCGCGCCCGCAAGGGATGACCGGCAGGCGATTCCGCGATGAATTTCGTTCCTACACCCGCCTATGCCCAAGCTCACGTGCCTCCTTTCGTTCGCCGCCGGTTGTCTGTGGCCCGCCGTCGCGTTCGCGCAGGCAGACCGGATCGTCGGCAAAACCTTCGCCACGCGCTCGCAGACGCTCGGGCGGCACGGGATGGTCTGCACGAGCGTGCCGGCGGCCAGCCAGGTCGGCCTCGACGTGCTCAAGCGCGGCGGCAACGCCGTGGACGCCGCCATCGCCGCCAACGCGACCCTCGGTTTGATGGAACCCGTCTCCAACGGCGTCGGCGGCGACCTCTTCGCCATCGTCTACGTCGCCAAGGAGAACAAACTCTACGGCCTCAACGGCTCGGGCCGTTCGCCACAGGGGCTTTCCTACGAACAGGCCCGCGAGGCGGTGGCCAAACTCCATCGCAACTTCCTGCCGCCCATCGGGATGCTGCCTATCAACGTGCCCGGCTGCGTGGACGGCTGGGCGTCGCTGCACGACAAATTCGGCAAGCTCACCCTCGCCGACGACCTCTCGGGGGCGATCCACTACGCGGAGGAAGGCTATCCCGTCACGGAGACCATCGCCTACTACTGGGGCCGCAACATTCTCGCCTTCAAGGACCTGCCCGGCGCGTGGAAGGAAACCTACACCCTCCCGGCCACCGGCAAGGCTCCGGCAGAGGGCGACGTGTTCAAGAACCCCGGCCTCGCCCACACCCTGCGCCTGATCGGCGAACAGGGGCGCGACGTGTTCTACCAGGGCGAAATCGCCGACCAGATCGACGCCTTCATGCAGGCGAACGGCGGCTACCTGCGCAAGGCCGACTTCGCCTCGCACCACTCCGAGTGGGTTGAGCCCGTCTCCACCAACTACCGCGGCTACGACGTGTACGAACTGCCCGGCAACACGCAGGGCATGGTCGCCCTGCAAATCCTCAACATCCTGGAAGGCTTCGACCTGAAGGCGATGGGCTTCCAGAGCGTGCAAACTCTCCACACCGAGATCGAGGCCAAGAAACTCGCCTGGGCTGACCGCGCGAAATACTACGCCGACGCCAATTTCTTCAAGCAACCCGTCAAAGGGCTCATCTCCAAGGAATACGCCGCCGAGCGCCGCAAACTCATCAACCCCGAGCGCGCCCTGCCGGCCGTCGAGGCGGGCAACCCGAACCTCAACCAGGGTGACACGATCTACATGTGCACCGCCGACGACGAGGGCAACATGGTGTCCCTCATCCAGAGCAACTACCGCGGCATGGGCAGCGGCATCAGTGTGCCGGGGTTAGGGTTCATGTTCCAGGACCGTGGGCAGCTCTTCACGCTGGAGCCTGATCAGGCGAACACCTACGCGCCCGGCAAGCGGCCCTTCCACACGTTGATCCCCGGCTTTGCCATGCACGACGGCAAGCCGTGGCTGGCCTTCGGTGTCATGGGCGGCGGGATGCAGCCGCAGGGGCATGTCCAAGTGCTCACGAACATGATCGACTTCGGCCTCAACGTACAGGAAGCCGGCGACGCCGCGCGCTGGCAGCACGAGGGCAACAATGACCCCACCGGCTCGACGCTGACTGAGGGCGGCGCGGCGGCGAACCCGAACTCCACCGGGTTCGTGGACCTGGAACGCGGGATTCCCTACGAGGTCGCGCGCGACCTGCGGCTCAAAGGTCACGACGTGCGCCTGGACGTGGGCGGGTACGGCGGCTATCAGGCCATCCAGGTGCAGACCCACGACGGCCAGCGCGTCTACGCCGGAGCCACCGAGAGCCGCAAGGACGGACAGGCGGTCGGGTACTGATGAAGAGGCTCTGGTACATCGCCCTCACGGCGGGCTTGCTGCTCGGCGGAACCGTCTTCCCCGCACCCTCCGCCCAGGCGCTGGCATACGGCGCGGGCGAAGCCCCGACCCCCTCGCCGGCCCCAGCCACCAATGGCTCGAAGGTCTACGACTTCCCGGCGGACAATCCGCTCGTGACGATCACGATGCCGGCCAAGTGGAGCGCCACCTACGAACGCGGCACCGGCCGGTTGCTGTGCATGCCGTCGGACGGGAAGGTCGGCTACACGGCGGTCTTCAGCCAGGGGGGCGACTTCGACACGGTGGCGCAAGCCCAGGCGTACCTGGTCGCGCAGGCCAAGGAGGCGCGCGCCGAGGCCAAGGCCACGACCGTCAAAGTCTACCCGGTCCAGAGCGGTAAACTCGGCTCGGGTCTGGCCTGCCAGGTCCAGGTGGCCGACGCCAAGGTCGGCAACGTGCCGACGCGTTACGTGTTCATCACCATGGCACCCGTCGAAGGGAAATACTTCCTGCTGGCCGCGCGCGGCCGGCAGGATCGGCTCGCTGCCAAGGGCTTCGGCGCAGTCGGGCCGATGGCGGCGTCGGTCAAGGCTCGGTGAACTGAAGGCAGACGGTCGCCGGGCTTTTCCCCGGGCGGTATATCGACGCCCCGTAGCAACCCCCCGCGGCCTTGCCGTTCGCGTAGCGCACCGGTTTGAGGTCGGCTCCCCAGCGTTCGACGTAGGAAGAGTTCTCCGTCCGCTTGCCGTCGCCGAAGGGCACGTAGCGGTTTTCCGTGAGCGTCAGGAACGCCGGCTCGCCCGGCAGCGGGTACGGCGTCGCATCGTTGGGCGACAGGCGGACGAGGCGCTTGCCGTCGAGGTCGAGCGCGTAGGTGGTGCCGCCGTCTGTGCTGTTGAGATACCGGCCGAAGAAGGCGACGCGCAGCCCCGGCATGAGCAGGAACCGCTGGTCCTTGTCTTGGGCGAGGGCCAGCACGTCTACCAACGCCTCGAAGCCCGGCAGCTTGCCAAGCGTGGTGTCCTTGCCGCTCTTGAGGTCGCGCAGGAGGTAGAGGTGGCCGTGGTGGTCGCCGCTGATGCCGTCGTCCTCGCCGCCGATCTTCAGGACGAGTTCCACGGAACCATCCGGGGCGCGGTAGGTCGGAGTTCCGTGCTTGGGAATGTCGTTGTCGGTGAACAGCTGGTCGCTGTCAGGGTCCTCGTTGAGGCCGCCGTAGAAGGGGGAATCCTTGGTGGCCGTGTACCAGCCGGGGGCGGCGGGCAGCCGGCGCAGGTTGTCGCCGCGCGGTTCGACCGAATAGAACTCCGTGCCGCCGGCGTCCGGGCGGCGCGTGAAAACAATCGTCTCGCCGTCCGGCGCGAAGAACGGGTTGGAATCCTGGCTCTTGCCGTCGTCGGTGAGTTGGCGCAAAAGCTTACCGTCCTCTCGGTACAGGTAGAGGTGCGCGTGGCTCGTGCCGGTCTGCTGGAAGTATCGCATCGCCACGACGACCTCGGAGTCGCCCCGGACAACCCCCGCGGCGAACAGGAGGATGGCGAACAGAAATCCCGGGCGGCGGAGGAAGTTACGCATGGCCGGCAGCGTATTTTTATCCGCCGCGTGTTGTCGAGCGTGAACGCGGGGCTTGCCACCGCCCGCCCGGCCGGCTTTGATGGGCCGCCATGGGAGTGCAACCCGACACCTGGATTCGCAAGATGGCGCTCGAACACGGCATG
>CAXUIU010000402.1:0-3756 GCA_964250955.1 uncultured Chthoniobacterales bacterium
GCGAGGGAAAACTCCTCCGTCCAACGCCCATCGTCCCCGGGTGCGCCCGGCCCGTGGACCCGCCGCAGGAGTTCGCGTGCGGCCGGTTCACCGGCTCGCGCGGCGGCGACGAGCGTGGCGTCTTCCACCCGCGCGCCGTGCAGCACGCCGAGGGCGAGTACCGTGGTGCAGCCGGAGCGCACCGCCGCCAGGGCCGCCGCGGCGGCGAGTTCGCCGGAAGTGGCGAGCCGCGTGTGCGGGAAGATTACAGCGTCCGCTCCGCGCAGAGGTTCGGGCAGGCCGAGCGCGTCAGCGCGGTCCAGGCAGACACGCAGACCGGGTTCACCGAGACGTTCGCGCTCCTGGGCGTAAAACTTCTTCCAACTCTGCGCGGTCTGCATGCGGGGAACAGCCTAGCAGCAAACCCGGCGTTTTGCCCGCGGCCGGTTCCCGGCGTACCGTGCCCGCCTTCCCACCTATGCTCCCAAGCCTGCCGCGCCTCGCTGCCGCCCTCGTCCTGCCCCTGCTGATGACCACTCCTCTGCCTGCCACCGATCTTCCTGCTCCCGACCCCGCCACCGGTGCAAACCCGCTCGTGCTCGACCCCGACGCCGCCAAGCCGCCCGTCGCCGCTCGCAAACCCAAGGTCGTCGGCCTCCATGGCGACAAGCTCCCGGACCCGTACTTCTGGCTGCGCGACAAGAAAGACCCCGCCGTCCTCGCCCACCTCAAAGCCGAGAACACCTACACCGCCGCCGTCATGGCCCCGTTCAAGGCCACCGAGGACACCCTTTACAACGAGATCCTCGGGCGCATCAAGCAAACCGACGTGAGCGCACCCTACCCGCAGAGGGGTTACTGGCTGTACGCGCGCACGGAGGAAGGCAAGCAGTACCCCATCCATTGCCGCAAGAAGGGCAGCGTCGATGCGCCGGAGGAAGTCGTCCTCGACGTGAACAAACTCGCCGAGGGCCAGAAGTTCATGGCGCTGGGCGACTTCGACTACAGCGACGACAACACGATGCTGGCCTATTCCACCGACGTGAACGGCCACCGCGACTACGATTTCCACTTGAAGAACCTCATCACCGGCGAGGAAATCAAGACCCCCATCGGCAAGGTCGCCAGCATCACCTGGGCGGCGGACAACAAAACGGTTTTCTTCGTCACCGAGGACGAGGCCAAGCGTTCGGACAAGGTGTTCCGCTACACGCTCGGCGAGAAGGCACCGACGCTCGTCTACGAGGACAAGGACGAGCTTTTCGACGTGGCCGCCGGCCGCTCGCTCGACGGGCAGATTCTCTTCCTCGCCTCGGCCAGCAAGCGTACGACCGAGTACAGCTACCTGCTCGCCGACCATCCCACCGATAAACCGACCCTCATCGCCCCGCGCCGCAACGAGATCGAATATTACCCCGAGCACCGAGGCGACCTCTTCTACATCCGCACCAACGACGGCGCGAAGGAGTTCCGAGTGATGGCCGCGCCAGTCTCCTCGCCGGATCCGTCGCAGTGGCATGAGTTCATCTCGGGCCACGAGGGGATCAAGATCGAAGACTTCCAGCCGTACAAGGACTACGCCGTCCTGACCGAGCGTGCCGACGCCTTGCCCCGCTTCCGGGTCTACCACTTCGAGGATAAGAAGCTCGACACGATCCCGCTGCCCGAGGCCGCGTACGACGCCAACCCGGACCACAACGCGGAGTTCGACGCGGCGGTGTTCCGCTTCAACTACCAGTCGCCCGTCACCCCGCTGAGCATCTACGAGTACACCTTCGCCACCGGCGCGCAGACCCTCCTCAAGCAGACCGAAATCCCCGGCGGCTACGACCCGCAGCGGTACACCGTCGAGCGGGTGCAGGTGAAGGCGCAGGATGGCACGCCCGTGCCGCTCGACATCATCCGACGCAAGGACGTGGCGCTCGACGGACAAGCCGCGTGCTGGCTGTACGGCTACGGTTCGTACGGCATCTCGGAGGACCCGACGTTCTCGACCGCACGGCTGTCGCTCCTGGAACGCGGCGTGATCTACGCCATCGCGCATATCCGCGGCGGCGGCGAACTCGGCGAAGCGTGGCACGAGGGCGGCCGGATGATGACCAAGAAGAACACGTTCACCGATTTCGTCGCATGCGCGGACTACCTCGCGGACAACAAGTATACCGCGCACGATCGTCTCGTGATCGAGGGCGGCAGCGCGGGCGGGCTGCTAATCGGCGCGACGCTCAACCTGCGCCCGGACCTGTGCAAGGCGGCGGTGCTGGCGGTGCCGTTCGTGGACGTGCTCAACACGATGAGCGACCCGACCCTGCCGCTGACCACGAGCGAGTACATCGAGTGGGGCAACCCCAACCACAAGGACGAGTACGACTACATCAAGAGCTACAGCCCGTACGACAACCTCCACGCCGCGGACTACCCGAACATCCTCCTGCTCACCTCGCTCAACGACAGCCAGGTGCCGTACTGGGAACCGGCCAAGTACGCCGCCAAGCTGCGCACGCTCAAAACCGACCACCATCCGCTGCTCTTCAAGATCAACCTCGACGCCGGGCACGGTGGCGCGTCGGGGCGTTATGACCGGCTGCGCGAGGTGGCGTTCGAGTATGCGTTCGGGTTGGCTTCGCTGGGGCTGGTGAAGTAGCAACCGCTATCCTCCGCAGCCTCTTCGAGGCTGCGGGAAGAAGCCACGCAAAGTAGGTAATCCTCTACTTGGTCTTCGGCGCTTCGGCCTCGCTGGCGTCGACTTTCGCGCCTTCTTGGAGTGAGTCGGACGGATTTACCACGATCCGGTCTTCCTTCGTCGTGCCGCTGGTTACTTCCAGCGTCGCGCCGAAGTCGCGGCCGATGGTGATCTTCTTGAGGTGTACGGTGCCGCCCGCATCCACGGTCGCCACCTGCGGACCCTCCTTACGGAAGAGCAGTGCGTTGACCGGGATCACCGTCGGGGCTTGCTTCAAGGGCAGCACGAGGTGCGTGTTGGCGAACGCCCCCGGGAACAACCGGCCGGCCTTGTTGTCCACCTGGATTTCTGTCAGGAGCGTACGCGTGGCCGGATCAATCGCCCCGGCGATGTGCGCGACTTTACCTGGGATTTTCTCGCCGGGGAACTCCGCGAAGTCCAGGAACGCCGTCCCACCCTCTTGCACGAACGCCGCATACGCTTGTGGCACGTACACATAGGCGCGTAGAAGGTCGGTGCGCGCTACCCGGTACAACTCCTGCCCGCCCGTTGCGCTGATAAGCGCACCCACGTCTGTCGAACGCCGCGTCACCACCCCGTCGAAGGGGCTCTTGATTTGCTGGAAATCTTTTTGCACGGTCAGGTTTTGCACGTTCGCCTCGCCGGCCTGCACGGCGGCCTTCATCGCGTCAACGTTCGTGCGGTTTTGGTCGAACTCCTGCTGGCTGGCGACCTTCTTTTCGAGGAGGTCTTTTTGGCGCGCGAAGTTGAGGTTGGCGATTTCGAGATTGGACTTCGCCTGCGTAAGGGAGGCGGCCGCCTGACGAAGCTGCGCATCCACGTCGGGTGCTTCGATCTCGGCGAGGACCTGGCCTTCCTTCACCTTCGCGCCGATATCCACGTACCAGGCTTTCAGATAGCCGTTGGTGCGCGCGAAGATGGACGCCTCGTTCTGCGCCTGGAGGTTGCCGGGCAGGACGATCTCGTTCTCCGACTGGCCCGCGGACGGATGGGTCACGATGACGTGGTTCTGCGCGAGGCCCTCGGTAGTGTGTTCCAGGCTCTTGCCTTGGCCGGCGCGCTTGTAGAGCAGG
>CAXUIU010000403.1:0-3637 GCA_964250955.1 uncultured Chthoniobacterales bacterium
CCGGAGGGGCGGCGGGAGCCGGCGTTGGGGAAGGTTGGGCCTGGATGGCCGGGGAAGTCGCGCGGCGGGTCTCAACCCGGCGCACGAGGCCCATGACGAGGAGCGGCACGGCGCCCAGCAGGACGACCGCCGCCGCCAGGGGCCGCCAGCGCGGTGGGTACGTGCGGGAGGGAAGCGGCGCAGAGTCGGCTTTGACCGGACGCTCGCGCAGGGTCGGCGGCAAGAAATCGGCGAGCGGCACCCAGGCGCTGTCACCGTCGCGCGCGGCGAAGTCGTCGGCGTGCAGGTAGCCGCCGATGACGAGCGCGGCGGCCTCGGCGGGGTCGTAGGGGCCGAGCGTGTCAGCCCCGCGGGCGATGTAGATGCCGGTCCTCTTCTTTTCGGAACGGTCGGCGGCCGGGTCTTGGGCGGTAGGCATGGCGGCACGCTCCGGGAAGCGGGAGGAACGTTCGCGCACGGGGACGAAATCGCGCGAACTGCTGGTAGCCGGACGGGCTTTTTGCAGGGCTTCCCTTTTACCACGAAAACACCTTCGCCGCAACCGGCCGCGGACCGGAACAAGATCAATCGCCCATTTCCGCCCGAGTGGCGACCTCCCGGGCCAGGGCGGCGAGTTCGCGGCCGTTCTCCAGGCCGTCCACAAAGCGCGCCGGGATTGCTGACAGCCCCACCTGCGCGCCCGCCAGCGCCCCGGCCAATTGGGCGCGCGACATGTTCTGGCCTCCGCCGTTGAGGGCGTGGAGCACAGGGGCTTCAAACTCCCCCGCGAACCGCGCCGCCAGGTAGTACGCCGCCGGCAGCGGACCGTAGATCGCGCACGGCAGGCCGTAGAGGACGGCGACCCGCGAGGCCGGTTCGATGCGGATCGCGGGGTCGTGCGCCGCTTCCGCGCAGTACGAGGGCAAGAGGAGACCGTCGGGCGAGGGGAAGGCGCGGGCTGGACCGTTGGAGTGGCCGAAGGGCAACGCGCCTTGTTCAACCAGTTCCATGAGCTTGTCGGAGATCGACGCGTTCATGGGTTCGCCGCGCACGAGGGCTGAGACCACGCATGAGAACGCGACGGAAAGCGCGAGCGTCAGGCCGTCGTCCTGGGTGAGTCGGCCGTGCGCGGCGCTGAACTCGGCGGCGGCGCGCGGATCGTCGGCGTAGCGGGCGGCGAGGACCACCATGCGCACGGCGGCTTCCGTGGTGTCGGCCGGGCTGGCGCACTCGCCCCACGGTTTGCCTTCCTGGACGCGTTGGCGGTACACGTCGCGGATATCCTGGTTGGTGTAGCCGCCGGGGCCGGACTTCGGCCGGCCGTCGAGCCCCGGCAGGAAGTCCCGGTCCATACGCCGGGTCCAGTCGGCTTTCTCGTAGCCACCGCGTTCGGCGACGGAACGCAGCAGGAGTTCGATGAGCAGCCCCGTTTGGGAAAGCTGGCCGGCGCGCATCCCGGCGTGGTAGTGGCCGGGCTTCGGGTCGGTGTAGTCCGTGATCCAGTCGCCGTATTGGCGGCGGAGTTCGCCGAGGTCGTAGTACCAATGCGGTCCGAGGGCGAGGGCATCGCCGATCAGCGCGCCCATGATCGCGCCGGCCGCACGGTCGGCGAGGGAGGAAGAAGCCATGGGACCAGTCTGACCCAGTCCCGCGCCGCTGCCAACCTCACGTTCCCTTGCGCAGCCGGCTGTGGTACACCCCGTAGCAGAAGTAAATCGCCAGCCCGATGGCCAGCCAGATGAAGAAACGCATCCACGTCAGCACCGTCAGGCTGAGCATCAGCGTCGCGCACATCAATACCCCGATGATCGGCACCCAGGGCACCAGCGGGACGCGGAAGGGACGCTCCCGATCCGGCGCGGTCCGGCGCAGCACGCACACGCCGATGCACACGAGGATGAAGGCGAAGAGCGTGCCGATATTCGTCAGGTCGGCCAGGGTGCCGATGTCTGTGAACATCGCCACGCCGCCGACGACGAGGCCCGTCCAGATCGTCGTGATGTAGGGCGTGCGGTATTTCGGGTGGATGCGCGAGAAGTAATTCGGCAGCAGCCCGTCGCGCGCCATCGCCATGAAGATGCGCGGCTGGCCGAGTTGGAAGACGAGCAGCACGCTGGTCATGCCCGCCAAAGCTCCCGCGCTGACGAGCGCCTGCACGACCCGGTGGCCCTCGAAGGCCGTGGCAACCGCGGCAGAGTCGTCCGTGTAGGTCTTGTACGGGTGCATCCCCGTGAGCACGCCGCTCATCAGCACGTAGAGCAAGGTGCAGACGATCAGGCTGGCGATCATGCCGATGGGCAGGTCGCGCTGGGGGTTCTTGGTTTCCTCGGCCGTCGTGGAAACGGCGTCGAAGCCGATGTAGGCGAAGAACACCACCGCCGCCCCGCTCATCACCCCGGAGAACCCGCTCGGGGCGAAGGGCACCCAGTTCGACGGCTGCACGTAGAAGCCGCCCAGCGCGATGACGAAGACCACGACGGCGACCTTGACGATGACGATGACCGTGTTGGCGTGCGCGCTCTCGCGGACCCCGTAGATCAGGAGGACCGTGACCATTGCCACGATCACGAAAGCCGGGATGTTCAGCGCGAAGGGATGGCCGAAGACATTCGGCAGCGTCGTGGAGGAAAAGTCGTTGAGTGCCGCGCCGCCCTTGGCGATCACCTCCTGCGCGGTCTTGGCATCAGTCACGGCCCAGAGTGGAAACTTCAGATGGAACACCGACGCACAAAACTTGAGGAAGTATCCCGACCAACTCGCCGCCACAGCCATGTTGCCAACGGCATATTCCAGGATCAGGTCCCAACCGATGATCCACGCGACGATCTCGCCGAGGGTCGCGTAGGAATACGTGTAGGCCGACCCGGAGACGGGGATCATGGAGGCTAGCTCCGCGTAGCATAGCGCCGCGAAGCCGCATGCGACCGCCGCGACGAGGAACGACAGCATGATGGCCGGTCCCGATCCCGTACGGCCGTGGATCACGTCGGCGTGGTTGACCCACGAGACGACGAAATTCATGATGGGCGTCGTCCAGTTGTCGGCTTCGCCAGATTCGCCTGCCGCCGCCGTGCCGGTGCGCGCGAAAATGCCTGTACCAATGATGGCCCCGATGCCCAGGCAGGTGAGGTCGAGTGCGCCGAGGGAGCGCTTCATCTTGCGGTCCGGCTCCTCGGACTCCTGCATCAGCAGTTCGGGACTCTTCGTTTTCAGGTAGGAAGTCGCAGGCACGGCCCTCGTGTAGCGACTTTGCCGACGGGTGGCAATCCCCGATTTCAGAACTTCCCGATCAAAAACGCCCCGACGCCGAAGAGCACCACGCCCGCGATCCGCCCGGCGCTCAGCGGATGCTTGTCCAACCCGAAGGCCGCGTAGTGGTCCAGGACGACGGACACCGCCACCTGCGCGGCGATGACCAGCGACATCGAGACCCCCGTGCCGAGCTTGGACGTGCTGAGGACAATGGCCGTCAGGTACGCCGCGCCGATGAACCCGCCCAGCCACATCCACCAGGGAAGCGCGACCGCAGCGTGCCAGCCCTTCGGCAGGACCTGGCGGGTGAAGAGCAGGTACACCCCCAGTACCGCGCCGCTGAGCAGCCCGCTGACGACCACCGAGAAGATCGGGTTGCCCACCTCCTTGCCCAGCCGGGCGGTGA
>CAXUIU010000403.1:3647-3729 GCA_964250955.1 uncultured Chthoniobacterales bacterium
CCGTGCCGAGCTTGGAGGTCGAGAGGACGATGGCCGTCAGGTACGCCGCGCCGATGAACCCGCCCAGCCACATCCACCAGGG
>CAXUIU010000404.1:0-3723 GCA_964250955.1 uncultured Chthoniobacterales bacterium
GTCGTGTCCGCCACGTCCCGGGTCATCACGGCCCTGCCGTCGCGCAGCACGGTCTGGACAAGCAGCTTGCGGTCGACCGTCCACGCAAACGCCTGCCGTACGCGCACATCGTTGAAGGGAGCCTTGCTGACGTTGAACGTGACGTAGATGGTCGTCAGAAGCGGATCGGCCCTGAGGAGGGGGGACCGCTGCTTGCGGTAGTCGTCGAGCTTGGCGGTAGGGACCCCGTTCGTGACGTGCAAGAGGCCGCCGCGAAAGTTGCGCTCCTCGGTGTCGACGTTGTCATCGGGGTGGAAGAGAACTTCTTTGAGCGCGACGCGCGCGGCGTCGCGGTAGTTGGGATTCTTTTCGACGATGATGGCGTCGTTGACGCGCCATTCCTTGAGCTTGAACGGACCGTTGGTGACCATGACCCCTGGATGGGTCCACGCGCCGTCGCGTTTCAGGCGGGCGTCAAGCTTGTCGATGCTCGCGCGATGCAAAGGGTAGAAGGGGCTGTTGGCAAACAAGCCAATCAGGTAGGGCGTACGGGCGTTGAGCGTGATCTCGAACGTCAGCGCATCTGGCGCGCGGATGCCGACCGTAGCGGGATCGTGGGTGCGGCCTTCACGGAAATCCTGCCAACCCACCACCGGGTCTAGGTAATTCGCCTGTTCCGCGCCGAGCGCGGGCTCGGCCAGGCGCCGGAAGCTGTAGAGGAAGTCGTCGGCGGTGAGCGGGTCGCCGTTGCTCCATTTCAGGTCGTGGCGCAAATGGAAGGTGTACGTCTTGCCATCGGGCGAAACGTCCCAGCGTTCGGCGACACCGGGTAGGACCTCGCGCGCGTCGGTGGAGTAGTTCACCAAACCCTCGTAGAGCGCGACGAGGATGTGAATTTCAGTGGCGCTGTTGGCGATGGTAGGGTCGAGGCCGCGCGGTTCGGAAGCATTGCCGATGTGCAGAATGCCCTCGCGGTTGCCGGCTTCGACAGGCGTTTCGTTTTTGCGGCAGGCAGGGAGCGAAGCGAGAGCGAGAAGAAAGCCGAGGCGGCGGAGGATTTTCATGGTTTGCCGGGTTCGAGCGAGACGCCGGTGAGCAGGTGCCAGCCGAGCAGGTTGTCCTGCCAGCCGCGCACGGAGGGTTGCACGAGGTAGTTCTGGTTCTCGTGGAAGAGCGGGATGAGCGGGACCTGTTCGACGAGCAGGGCATCGGCGTTTTGCAGGTGCGTCCAACGTTCAGCGTCCGTGGCGGACTGGCCGGCGGCGGCGTATTCACGGTCGTAGTCGGGCGAGGACCAGTTGGAGTCGTTGAGCGGGGAACCGCCGACGAAAAGCTGGAGCAGCGCGACGGGGTCGTTGATGTCGTTCCAGGACATCAGGAGGAGCCCGTAGTTCTTTGTTTGCCGGGAGTCGAGCCAGACTTTCTCCTCCTGCGGGACGAGTTCGACGCGAACGCCGAGTTGGGTCTCCCACATGGCCTGCATCGCCTCGCACAGCGGCTGGTCGCCCTGCTTGGACGGCGCGAAGGTCAGCGTGACGTGGGGCGTGTCGGCCGGCAGGCGCGCGGTGGGTTCGTGCCGGAGGCGCTCGCGCGGGGCGTAACCCGGACTCGGGCCACTGCCGGGCACGCACAGGCTGTCGGCCACGCGGGAGCCGTCGCGGCGCACGTCGCGCACGAGAGCCTCGCGGTCCAGCGCGTGCGCGAAGGCATGGCGCACCGCCGGGTCGTTGAAGGGCGGTCGGGTGACGTTGACGAGGATGAACTTCGTGGACGCCAGCGGGTCGGCGTGCAGGAGCGGTGAGTTTTGCTGACGATAGTCCTGAAGCCGCGCCGCGGGTACGGAGCGCGTGGCGTGCAGGAGGCCGCCGCGGAAGTTGCGCTCTTCCACGCCAGGGTCGTCGGTGGGATGGAAGACGGCTCCGTGGAGCGGCACGTTGGCGGCGTTCCAGTAGCGCGGGTTCTTCTCGACGGCCAGGGATTCGTTGATGTGCCATTCCTTGAGCGTGAACGGACCGTTGCCGACGAGGTTGCCGGGACGCGTCCACTCGCCGCCGCGGCGCAGATAGGCGTCGTGCTTTTCGACGCTCGCGCGGTGGACAGGGTAGAAGGGATTTTGCGCGATGAGCGTCAGCCAGAAGGGGGTGCGTTCCTTCAACGTGATCTCGAAGGTCTGCGGGTCCGGCGCGCGGAGGCCGACCGTGGCGAGATCGGTGGTTTTGCCCTCGTTGTAGTCTTGGGCGCCGGCGACCCAATTTACATAAACGGCCATCTCGGAGGCGAGCTTCGGCTCCACGATCCGCCGGAAGCTGTAGAGGAAGTCGTCGGCGGTGAGCGCGTCGCCGTTGCTCCATTTCAGGTCGTGGCGCAAATGGAAGGTGTAGACCCTACCGTCGGGCGAAACGTCCCAGCGTTCCGCCGCGCCGGGTAGGATCGTCTTGCCATCGGGTGCGAAGATGACTAGTCCCTCGAAGAGCGCACTGAGGATGTTCGCTTCCGTGACGCTCGTGGCGGTGTGCGGGTCGAGGTCACGCGGTTCGGCGCCGTTGCCGAGATGGATGATCCCGTCGCGGTTGCCGGCCTCGACGGGCGTTTCGCGTTTGCGACAGCCGGTGAGCACGCAAAGAACGCAGACGATCAGCAGCAGCGGGCGCATGTTAGTCGAAGGTTAGAAACTTCTAGCGTCCATTGCGCCAGGTGGAGGCGAGATAATGCTGGCACGCCTGCGACAACACCGGCCTTAATCGTTGCGCGAGGGCCTCGTTGGCGTACCCGATCCAGGCGACGGGCCAGGTCGTGTCGAGCGGCGCGTCGAGCGGGCGGCCGTCGGGAGCTTCGAGCACGCCGCCGGCCTCGGTGAGCAGCAGGCCCGTGCAGATGTCGTAAGGATGGCACGTCAACGCGACCTTGTAGCCCAGCGACGACAGGACCAGCGGGCGCAGGTCGCCGATCATGCGGTCGTGGCCGGTGAGAAGTTCGTAGATCTGCCCGCCGGTGGACAGGTACTGGTCGTCGAAGACGTGCGCTGTCCCCCCGCGTCCGCGGCCGTGCAGGCGGTCCCAAACGGCTTCCTCGATCTGCGCGGTGAGCGCCTTGCCCTCGGGGAAGAACTTGGCGAACGACGCGAATCCATGCTGGAAATCCGTCGCGCGTGAGGGTCGCACGGCGAGCGGACGGCGCTCGCCGGTGAGCACGTTGACGCTTTGCGCCACGATCCCGGCCGGACCGCGCCCGCGCACGGCACTGAGTTGGTCGGCGCGCCACTGCTTGGTGGTAGGCAGTTCGGTCATGGCGGCGGCGACGAGGTCGCGCAGACCCGTGCCGGGACCGCGCTGCGGGGCGAGCGCGGCGAGTGCCCACGCGGCACGCTTGTCGTACATCAGCCCGCGCGTACCGTCGATGGGATCGACGATGAGCTTGAAGATCGTCTGGGCAACCGGCGTGCCGCGCGGGAACGTCAGCGTCTCGCCGCCCTCGCCCGCGCCTTCCATGACGACCTCCACCGGCCACTCCGGCGGCCACGTCACGCCCATCCAACCGAGGACCGTGCCCTCGCTCACCTTGTCGATGACGTAGATCGTGTCTGCGGCCGTGACGGCGGCGATCCCCGAGAGTGCCTCGTTCTCATGGGTACTGCGTGCGGCGAGCACGGCGTCGCGGATCGCATCGCCTAGGCCGCAGAGCAGCGCGCGGGCGCGTTCCCATTCGCCGGGGGTGAATAAAGGCGTGGCAGCCATTCTTCAGAGC
>CAXUIU010000405.1:0-3711 GCA_964250955.1 uncultured Chthoniobacterales bacterium
GCTGAGTAGAGCGAACGTCACAAACCAGACGAGGAGCAAAATCTTCATCGAAGAGCGTGAGCAATGCCTGACGCCGCTAAGCTCAGCGACAGAGGCTGGCCGATTCAAGCGTCATGGTCCGAAGCAGCCTCAAGGCCAGACTCTGTTCGCTGGGGCGCCTGGTTAGGCCGGGGTGCGCCGAAGAACCAGCACACGCTGGAAAGCAGCGGTCCTAACACCAGCACGATGACGCCAAGCTGGAACCAAGGAGTAAAGCCGAGGATAAAGATGCCCATCTCTTCAGGATCGCGCGACCGATAGAACTCGTGGCCTGACCAAACGGCTAGCAACGCGGAGAAAACGAGGAGAACCCAAGTGGCTGCCCGGATGGAACGCGTGATGTGAGCGAACAGCGCGATGACCAACGCCGGGAGCGGCCAACCGAGGCTAGGCGGATCAAACAAGCACCACGCTCCGGCTGCGGCAAAGAGGTAGGTGAGGATGAGCGGCATGGTTGCTGGGCCTAACTAGCAGTAAGCGAACGAACAGCGCCAAACAAGGCGAAGCTGATCGCCCATCTTTGCCAGCAAACCGATCCCTCAATGTTTTTTCGCTTCCGGACAAGCTGCGCTCAATCCATCGAGTCCCTGCTGCTCACGGGCAAAGGTCGCCGTCCGCTTGCCGCCTTCGGTGCGCAAGCGCACCACAAAGATCCCATCGTAATCGTCCGTCGCCCACGCCGGTACCTCGCCTGCGTCGCTGCCGCACGCTGCCAAGAGTCTCTTCACCAATTGCTCCAGCGCCGTGCTCTCCCACGCCACGAACACCGTCGCGCGCTGGTAGGCGGGCAGCAATAGTTCGCTCTGGAGCCCGCCAATCTCGTCGTAGGCGAAGCGCGTCTCCACCGGCAGCCCGAGGCGCACAGCCGTCGGCTCGATGGTCATCAACGGGCGCACGTACGAATACGTTTTGCCCGGATTGTTGCCCGCCGCGCCTTTGAGGACGGGCTTTTTCGTCGTGGTCGGCGCGAAGATGAACTGCGCTGCCCCGTAGCGAGCGACCAGCACGTCCGGCAGCGCCAGGGCGCGGTTGAGACCCTGGCAGGAAAGCTGGCCCTCGTCGTTGGCAGGCATCTCGCCGTGGCGCACGAAGACGACCGTTTCCACCCGCGCCCCGTTGGCCTCCTGCTGCGCACGGAGCGTGCGCCCGACACCGACCACCGCGAGCAGGAGAAAGAGGCGAAGCGGGAGGCGGTGCATGGCGGTCGGGGCGTCAGTGTGGCGGGCTTCGCGTCGGTTGTCACCGTTTGTTTGCGCGCGGTTCGTCCTTGGCAAAGAGGGATTTCGAGGCGATGGGTTCCTTCCTTTTTTCCATGGATCGAACCGCTTGGATCGCTGTTGTCTGCTGCCTCGTCGGCCTGGTGGCGTGGCAGTATTATTTCTCGAAAGCCTACCCGCCGCTGCCAGCGCCGACCCCGGCCGTCGCTATGGCGTCGGCCAACCCGCCGCCGGCCCTGACCTCCGGTCGGCCGGAGGACGTGACCCAACGCAGGGAGGACGTCCCCGCGCCCGCGGCCCCGGCCGTGCCGGAAACCCGGCTGCAAGTCACCACCCCGCAACTCAAGCTGACCTTCACCAACCTGGGCGGCGGCATCGCCGAGGCCGAACCGCTCGGCAAAGAGCATCTCGCCGAAAACGGCCTCAACGTCGAACTCAACCACGCCGGCCTGATCCCCATCGGGGCGCTCAGCGCCAAAGCCGGCGAAGACACGACCCTGCCCTACGAGGGCGTGCAGGACGGCAACACTGTGCGTTACACCCGCACCGAAGCCAACGGCCTGAAGATCACCAAGGAATACACCCTCGATTACCAGGGCGACGAAAAGCAGATCCCCGCCGTGCGCCTGACGGTGACCTTCACCAACACCGGCGCGCAGCCTTACCGCGACGGCGGCTACTACGTGTACGCGGGCTCCTCCGCGCCCATCCACCGGCGCGACCAGCCGCAGTACCTGGCGTACGACTGGCTCGCGGACGGCAAGTACCGCACCGCCAGCGCCCTCGGCTTCGAGCCCGGCCGCGTGCCGCTGCTCGGCTACGAGACCCGCCAGGGCCGCAGCGTCATCACCGAGGGCATCGGCAAGGCGGCTTGGGTCGCGGTCAAGGACCAGTTTTACACGACGATCATCGCCCCGGTGCCTGCCATCGTCGGCGAGGAACCGGCCGCCCGCGAGGTCTGGGCGCGGCGCTTTGACCTGACGCGTCCGCCCGAGGAAATCGCCAGCAACGCGCCCGTCCTCCACGGCCTCGACGCCGCGCTCGGGATGCCCGCGCTCGACCTCGCCCCGGGGGCGACCGCCGCGCAGACCTTCCAGATTTACGCCGGGCCGAAGTACTACAGCCGCCTCGAAAAGCTCGGCCACCAGGAGCAGGAGGTCATGGACTTCGGCAAGTTCAAGGTCGTGAGCATCCTGCTCCTCGGGTTGATGAACACCTTCCACGGCTGGTTCGGCTCGTACGCGGTGGCGATCATCCTCCTGACGATCCTCGTCAAGAGCGTGCTCTTCCCGCTCCAGAACCGGGCTAACAAGTCGATGAAGCGCATGTCCGTGCTCTCGCCGCAACTCACGGAGGTTCGTACGAAGTACGCCTCCGACCCTGCGCGGATGAACACCGAGACCATGAAGGTCTACCGCGCCAACGGCATGAGTCCGCTGGCCCCGCTGGGTGGGTGCTGGCCGATGTTCATCCAGATGCCGATCTTCTTCGGCTTCCTCTACATGCTGGGCGTGGCGACCGAACTGCGCAACTCCAGCTTCCTGTGGGTGCACGACCTCTCGCAGCCCGACACGGTGGGGCGGCTCTTCGGGTTCCCGATCAACGTGCTGCCCCTGGCCATGATGGGCACGCAGTTCTGGCAGATGCGCCTGACCCCGCGCACGGGCGACCCGGCGCAGCAAAAGACGCTGATGTTCATGCCTTTACTGTTCGGGTTCTTTTGTTATAGCTTTGCGGCGGCGCTGGCCTTGTACTACACCGTGCAGGGTCTGTTGACGATCCTTCAGCTCTACATCACCCGGCAAAACGCCACCTCCACCGCGGTCGGGGGGGTGGCCGCAGTCCCGGTCGGGCCGACGAAGTTCGAGCCGACCAAAGACCCGGAGAAACGGAGCTTCGGTGGGTTCGGCAGCAGCGCCAACTACGGTAAGAAAGGCCCGGCAAAAAAGCGGTAGACTCCAAGGCTCCCCATGAACCCGACGCCCCAGGAACTCCTCGACACGATGCTCGGCCACCTGGGGTACGCGTTCGACATCCAGGAGAGCACGGGGCCGGACGGGGTGCTGACGCTCCAGATTTTCACGGCCGAGGCTGACCGGCTCATCGGCCCAGGCGGCCGGGCGTTGGACGACTTGCAACTTTTGCTCAACCGCCTGCTCCAGGCCCGTGACCGCCAGGCGCCTCGGGTGATCGTGGATGTGGAGCACTACCGGACGATGCAGGAGGACGGCTTCCTACGGGAAATCCGCGCGCTGGCCGAGCAGGTGCGCACCACGGGGCGGCCGGTGCAGTTGGAGCCGATGAACTCGTACGACCGGCGGCTGGTGCACAACGCGTTCAAGGACGATCCGCAGATCACGACGGTCAGCCCGCCCGACGAGGCGCGACTCAAGCGGATCACGCTGGTGCGGCGCTGAGGCGTTTCAATCGAGGGTAAGGCCGATCTTCCTCCTTA
>CAXUIU010000406.1:0-3709 GCA_964250955.1 uncultured Chthoniobacterales bacterium
AGTCGGCCGGGCACCGGGCGCATCCGACGCCGACGGCGCGCCGCCGTGCCGGGCCGCAGCGAGCGCGTCGGGATTGATCATTTGCGCCAGCATGGCGATACCCGGGTTGCGGTCCGCGTAAATTGCCAACACCGAAGGGATGGTGAACAGCATGACCACCTGAACGATGCCGATGATGCTGTAGAGCAGGAAGTATTTGCCGACCTCGCTCCAATGTTTGACCGAGTAGATCAGTGAGCCGAAGGGCACGAGCAGGACGATGAACCCCCAGCCGATGCTGGTGCGAAACGCCGCCCGCCGCAGCAGGATGTAGGCGACGAAAAAGATCAGGTAGAGGACGGAGTACGCGGCAACGGCCATAGGGACCCAACCACGGAGCAGTTGGGGTGCCAGAGCCGGCAGTGTCCCTATGGCCTCCGGAGCACGGCGCGCACAGGGGCAGCGTCGCCGCCGGCGATGCGCAGCGGCAGCGCGATCAGTTCGTACGTACCGGCCGGCACCGCGGCGAGGTCGAGCGACTCCAAGATGTGCACGCCCGCCGCGGCCAGCGCGTGGTGGATGGGCAGGTCGTGGCTGTCGATGGCGTCCACGGAGGGCACGTCGAGGCCCAGGAGCCGCACCCCCTGTTCACCGAGCCACGCGGGCACGTCGGGGGCGAGCAGCGGGATGCGGGCCGGGAAGGGCGCGCCATCGGGCCACGCGCCGGTCTTGAGTAACAGGCGGCTGACCCCGCTTTGTCCCAGGAGTTCGGTGAGATGTTCACGCATGATCGTCCAACCCGCGCTGGTCACGTCGGCGACGAACGCCGGGCCGACGTAAATTTCGGGATCGAGCGCGTCAATCCCCGCGCCGTCGGGCAGGAAGTGGAACGGTGCGTCGGCGTGCGTGCCGTTGTGCGTGCCCATCGTCACCGCCCCGACGTTGACCGACGCGCCCGCATCCATGCGCCACGTCAGCCGGTAGTCGAACGCCGTGTCGTCCGGCCACGGGGGCAAGGCGTTGTGCAAGGGGCGGGTGATGTCGTGGAAGGCGGCCATCAGAGATGCCTCACGCAAAGCCCGCCAACCCGCAACGCACAAAAACGGGGGAAGCGCAAGAACATTGCTCTCCCTATCCTTCTCTTCCTTTGCGGCTTGGCGAACTTTGCGCGAGGCTCTTTTCGGCGTCACGGCACCAGGGCGCGTTCGGACGGATAGTTCTCGTACACGCGCGTCGCCATGATCTCACCCAACCGTGTCGCGGCGAGGTCGCAGTCCGCGAATGTGTTGTAGAGCGGCACCGGCGCGAAGCGCACGATGTCCGGCGGCCGGTAGTCGGTGACGACGCCCGCGTCCTTGAGCGCGCGGCAGACCCGCGCCGCCTCCGGATGAACCAGCGAGACGTGCCCGCCACGCCGGGCATCCACCGTCGGGTTGGCGAAGCCGAAGCCCTGCGCGGAGAGAAGTTCCATCAGGTACAAGGTCAGCCGCAAGGATTTCTGGCGGATGCGTTCGATCCCGGCCTCCTCGGCGATAGCGAGCGCGCCTTCGAGCGCCGCCAACCCGAGGATCGGTGGCGTCCCCACCTGCAAGCCGCCCGCGCCGCCGGCCGGGTGGAGTTCGCTGCTCATGTTGAACTGCGCCGTCTTGTTGGAACCCCACCACCCCGCCAGTCCCGGCAAGCGTTCGGCGTGGCGTTTATTCAGGTACAATCCACCTACCGCGCCCGGACCGGCGTTGAGATATTTGTAATGGCACCAGAACGCAAAATCGACCCCGTCCTCTGCGAGTTGGTGCGGCACGACGCCCACCGAGTGCGACAGGTCGAAGCCGACGCACACGCCGCGAGCACGGGCGTGTTCCGTGATAGCGCGCAGGTCGAGGAGTTCGCCCGTCGTGTAGACGACCGCGGGCAGCACGGCTAACTGCACGGCGGGGTCGTCCAGCGCGCGGCCGAGCGCCTCGTGGTCCATCAGACGATCCGGGCCGGGCGGCACGACGACCAGCCCCTCCGCCGGGTCTATCCCACGCCCGCGCAGGTGGCTCTTGACAGCGTACAGGTCCGATGGGAACTCGCCGCCGTACGCGACGATTTTCGGGCGCGCCGGGTCGAGTTGATAGAGCGTGGCGAGGAGTTGGTGGAGGTTGACCGTCGTGGAGTTGGTGACCGCCACCTCGTCCGGCCTCGCGCCGACGAACGGAGCCACGCGCGCGGCGAGGTTCTCCGCCAGCGTGAACCACGGCGGCGCGCCGTCGAGCCAACCGCCGATGGCAAGCGTCTTCCATTCGTCGAGCACGCGCCGGACGCTCGCCTCGGCATCACGCGAGAGCAGCCCGAGCGAGTTGCCGTCGAGGTAGGTCGGCGCGCCCGCCGGCAGGTAGAAGCGTTCGCGCAGGGGAGCGAGTGCGTCGGCGGCGTCGAGCGGGTGGACGTTCATGGCTTGGCCGGGTGGAGAACCTTCTGGAAGAACCCCACGATCTCCGTCTGCTGAACGTCGCCGTGCGGGACGTGCCCCGCGCCCGGTACGAGGTCGAGGGTCACGTTGTCGCCGTGGGCGCGGAGGGCTCCTTCCAGGCGGCGGGCGTGCTCGGGGAGAACGAGCCAGTCGCGCGCACCGTAGATGAGCAGAAAGGGCGGTTCGCCGCCGTGGACGTAGCGCGACGGGTCGGCCTGGTGGACGAGGTCGGGCTTTTCGGCCGCGGAGCCGCCGAGTTCGTGGCGCACGTAGAATCGGCCGAGCAAGGAGCTTGGCTCGATGCCGAGGTCCGTCGGTCCCGACACGTCACAGACCGCCTGCACGCGGTCCGACGCCTGCGGGCTGCCTTCCGAGCGGTCTTCCAACGCCGCGACGCCCGGCGTCGTGCCGAGGAGCGCCGCGAGGTGGCCGCCGGCGGAGGCTCCGCACGCGCCGACCCGTGCGGGGTCGAGCCCGTAGCGGCGGGCGTTGGCGCGCAGAAAGCGCACGGCGGTCTTGGCGTCGAGGATCTGCGCGGGCCAGAGCGCCTCGCCGTCCAGCCGGTAGTCGGCGCTGGCGAACGCCAGGCCGCGTTGCGTGCAAAGCCCCGCCAGCCGCTCGCCTTCCACCCGGCTGCCGTTCCGCCAGCCGCCGCCGTGCAGGTAGAGGACGACGGGGAGCGCCTTGGCGCGCAGACGGTCGGACGCGGGCAGGTACAGGTCGAGCAGCAGGTCGTGACCGCCGGCCTGGCCGTAGACGATGTTTTTCGTCTCCGGCGGAGGCTCCGCCCGCAACGGCGCAGCGGTCAACGCCGCCAGCAGCGCGAGGAGCAGAAGCGGTTTGGAAAGCGCCATGCGAACAACGTGCCCGCATTCTCGCCTTCGGCTAGCGCCGATTAATGGTTACAGATCGAACCGCAGGTTTTGGGCACTTGGGTGTTCCACAGGGTCCACGCTGCGAAAGGCAAAAAGAACAGGAGCGACGAGAAGAAACCGCGCGCTTCGGGTTTTTTCCTTTTGCCTTTTACGTCAGTCCCCATCGTTGCCGATGGCGTTTTGCGGGCAAATTTCCAGGGCGCTCTGGGCGGCGGCGAGTTCGTCGGCGCTGACGGGCTGCCGCACGAAGATCACCTTGCTCTCGTCGTCGGTGTACTTGAGCAGCGAGAAGCCCGACTGTGGCCCGGCCTCGTCCAGGCAGACGTGGCAGGGCGTGCAGGTGTCGTCCACGTACCAGGGGCCGGGGGTGCTTTCGGGGATGCGGATCGTTTTGTCGGCC
>CAXUIU010000407.1:0-1850 GCA_964250955.1 uncultured Chthoniobacterales bacterium
CGCGGAACCCCGCGACGGCGTCGCGCACCGCATCCTCGGCCGGGCGGGGGGCGTCGGAGGGGCCGGGCGGTACGCGGGCGCGCGCGGCGCTCGTGGTCGCCGAGATCGCGCTGGCGCTCGTGCTGCTGGCCGGGGCGGGGTTGATGGGGCGCAGCCTGCTCGCGTCCCTGCAAAAGGACGTGGGCGTGCGCCTGGACCAGACCCTGGCCGTGGGCCTGTCGCTCTCGACGACGCGTTATCCTGCCGGGCCGGCGCGGACGGAGTTTTACCGCCAGGTCCTCGAACAGATCCGCGCCGTCCCCGGCGTGGAGGGCACGGCGCTGACCGACACGCTCCTGTTCTCTTGGTACGACTCGTTCAACTTCCTGCTGCCCGGCCAGAGTGCGGACGACCCTGCCGCGCAAGCCCAGGAAGTGGCGGACGATTCGGTCAGCCCGGAGACCTTCCGCACGCTCGGCATCGCCCTGCGGCAGGGCCGGCTGTTCGACGAACACGACAACGCCGGCGCACCACGGGTCGTGGTGGTCAACGAGACGCTCGCCAGGAAATATTTCCCGAACGGCGGGGTGCTGGGCAAACGCCTCACGAGCAAGGGCAAGACGCCCGTCGAGTACGAGATCATCGGCGTGGTGGGCGACGTGCGCCGCGACGGGCTCAACGCGGACGCGCCGGCGGCGGCGTACTTCTGCTATCTCCAACGGCCGGGTTACTACGCGACCGTGTACGTGCGCGCCAACGCCGGTCTGGACCCGGAGAGTCTGACCCGGCCGGTCAAGGCAACGATCTGGCGCGTGGATGCCGACCAGCCCATCGGCACGGTGAAGACGCTCGAACAGGCGGCGCACGGCAGCGTGGCGTACGTGCGGCTGTACACGGCGCTCTTCGCCACCTTCGCCGGACTGACGCTCGGGCTGGCCGTGCTCGGCATCTACGGCACGGTGGCCTACAGCGTGGGCCTGCGCACGCGCGAGATCGGCATCCGCATGGCGCTCGGCGCGGGTCGGGGCGACGTGCTGCGGCTGGTCCTGCGGCAGAGCGTGTGGCTGGTGGCGGTCGGGATCACCCTGGGCGCCGGGGTCGTGCTCTCGCTCGCGCACCTGATGAAGAGCCTCCTCTACGGCGTGCGACCGACCGACCCGGTGACCCTCGCCGCCGTGGCGGCCTTGCTCGGCGCGGCCTCGCTGCTGGCGAGTTGGCTGCCGGCGCGGCGGGCGGCGCGCATCGACCCGCTCCGTGCGCTCCGCGAGGAATAAAGCGGCCCATCCACGAATCCTCCTCTCATGCTCACCGACTTCCGCTACGCCCTGCGCACGCTCTTCCGGGCGCCTGGATTCACGTCCGTGGCCGTCGTCGTGCTGGCCCTGGGCATCGGGGCAAACACGGCGGTCTTCAGCGTCATCAACGCCGTGCTACTGCGCCCCTTGCCCTACCCGCAATCCGAACGGCTCGTACTCATCCGCGAACGCATGACGCTGTCCCCGTACGGTTCCGTTTCCTTGCCGAACTACCTCGACTGGCGCGCCGCGCAGCATTCCTTCACTGATCTAGCCATCATCAACCGCGGCTCCTACAGCCTCGCCTCCACGGGGGGCGGCAGTTCCGGTGCGCCCGAGCGCGTCAACTCCGTGGACGCCTCCGCCAATCTGCTGACCGTCCTGGGACTGCACCCCGAACTGGGCCGCGACTTCGTCGAGGCCGAGGATACGCCGGGCGGGCCGAAGGCGTTGCTCATCAGCGACACCCTGTGGCGGCGGCACTTCGGCGCGGACCCGCAGATCGTCGGACGGCACGTGCTCTTCGACGCCGTCGACCGCGAGATCGTCGGCGTGCTGCCACCGGCCTTCGGCATC
>CAXUIU010000407.1:1860-3696 GCA_964250955.1 uncultured Chthoniobacterales bacterium
GGAGGGCGGTTCGCTGGATTCGGCCTACGCGAACCTCGACGCGGTGGCCGCCGAACTCGAACGCCGCTACCCCGACACGAACGTAGGCCGGCGCACGAGCGTGCGCGGGTTGCTCGACTCCGCCGTCGCCGAGTACCGCCAGGGATTGTACGTCCTGCTCGGCGCGGTGGCGTGCGTGCTCCTGATCGCCTGCGCCAACGTCGCCAACCTCCAGCTCGCCCGCGCCTCGGCCCGCGCGCGGGAACTCGCCGTGCGCGCCGCCCTGGGAGCGAGCCGCTGGCGGTTGGTGCGCCAGACCCTGGTAGAAAGTGTCGTCCTCAGCGTGCTCGGCGGCTCGGCCGGGTTGCTGGTGGCGATGTGGGCCGTCGATGCCATCAAGGCGCTGCGGCCCGGAGATTACTTCCGCTTCGACGACCTGCACCTGGACTGGCCAGCGATGGGGTTTGCGCTGGCGGCGGCGTTGGGTACGGGGCTGCTCGTCGGCGGGTGGCCGGCGTGGCGGCTCTCGCGCGTGGCGTCGATGGCGACCGCCTTACACGAGGGCAATGCCCGCGGAGCCAGCGGCGGCCGGTCGCGCGTGCGTGTGCGCTCGCTGCTGGTCGTCGCGCAGGTGGCGCTGGCGCTCGTGCTGCTGGCCAGCGCGGGATTGGCGCTCCAGAGCTTCGACCGGCTGCGCCGCCTGCCGCTGGGCTTCGACCCCCATGGCATCCTGACCCTTTCGATCTCCCTGCCCGACCTGAAGTACGGCCCGGAGAAGATCATCCTTTTTTACGACGCGCTGGTCGAGCGGGTGAGGGCGCTGCCGGGCGTGGTCGCGGCGGCCACCGGGGTGAACGTCCCCTTCGACGACAACGAGTGGGACTCTAATATCCACATCACCGGCACACCACCCGACCAGCCCGGGGAGGAGCCGTCGGCGGAGTTCAACTACATCTCGCCAGACTACTTTCGGGTGATGGGCATGCCGATCCTGCGCGGACGCGGCATCGAGCGCGCCGACGTGGCGGGCCGCGAAAAGGTGGCGGTCGTCGACGAGTCCTTCGTGCGGAGATTTTTCCCCGGCCGCGATCCCATCGGCCAACACGTCGACGACACGGCGACGCTGCAAAAGGACCCGCCGCCGATCACGATCGTCGGCGTGGTGGCGCGCACCCGCAACGGCGGTCCCGCTGAGTCCGCCTTTCTCGACAAGATGACGCAGATCACCCGCGGCGCGGCGCAGTTCCAGTACGGATCCTCGCGCATCCTGCTGGTGCGTGTGGCCGAGGGCGACCCGCTGCGGCTGGTGGAACCGGTCCGCCAGATCGTGCTGGGCCTCGACCCCGGCCTGCCCATCGCGCAGGTGTCTACGATGGAGCACAACGTCGCCGCCAGCCTGGCACCGCAACGCCTGCTGACCGTGCTGCTGGGGGTGTTCGCGGCCGTGGCGTTGGGGCTGGCCACGGTGGGCCTGTACGGGGTGATGGCTTTGAGCGTGACCCAGCGCACCCGCGAACTGGGCATCCGCCTGGCGCTCGGGGCGCAGCGTTCCGCGGTGCTCGCGCTCGTGCTGCGTCGCGGGGCGACCTTGGTGGGGGTCGGCCTGGGACTAGGACTGGTCATCGCCCTGGCGGCGGGGCGGGCGCTGAGCCGGATGTTCTACGGAGTGGGCGGCAGCGACCTGTTGACCCTGGGGGCGGTGTGCGCCGTGCTCGCGGGTGCAGGGCTGCTGGCTTGCTGGCTGCCCGCGCGGCGCGCCACGCGCCTGGACCCGATGGTGGCGCTGCGCAATGAGTGATGCTCTGTTCGTTCCAAGGTAGGGTTGCCGCGCCGCGGGCACCCGACCGTGGGACGAAC
>CAXUIU010000408.1:0-3689 GCA_964250955.1 uncultured Chthoniobacterales bacterium
GATTTCGGCCTGTGCGCTGGGGGACGCGGCGGCGCGGGCCTCGGGCGCGGCCCCCGCCTTGAGCACGGCGGCGCAGGCGGTGCCCTCGGGGTACTTGAGTTTACCGTGTTCTTTGACGATGAGCGCGCGCCGCAGCGGGATCATCATGAGGATGCCCAGCAGGCCGCCGAGGACGGCGACCATGGCGACGCGGGTCAGCTCCAGGTCGAAGCCGAGGATCAGGATGGCCGGCATCGTCACGCCGACGCCGAAGGCGATGGACTCGCCCGCGCTGCCGGCGGTCTGGGTGACGTTGTGTTCCAGGATCGTCGCGTCACGCGTCTTGAACGTCCGCGAGAGCGCCCGGAAGATCGAGAGCGAGATCACCGCCACCGGGATCGACGCGCTGACCGTCAAGCCGACTTTGAGCACGAGGTAGAGCGACGACGCGCCGAAGATCACGCCCAGGAACGTGCCGACGATCACCGCCCGCCACGTGAACTCCTGCATCGTCGTGCGCGGGTCGATGAACGGCTCCATGGCCGGGAGCGTCCGGGCAGCGGCGGCGTCGGCGGAGTTCGGCGGCGGGGTGACGGTGGTGGACATCGGCAAATCGCCAGCAGACCGCCCCGTGCGGCGCGATGCAAGCCGAAACTTCCGCCGCTACTTCTTGCCCGGGTAGCGCGCCTCGTCCTCGACCTGAATGTACGGCGTCAGGTCGATGCGGTTGGTTTCGTCGGAGGTCTTGATCGTCTCCCACGCGGTGCCGGCGAGTTCACGCACGCGGAAGGTGTACACCTCGCCCTCCTTGTACTTGCCCAGCGCCTGCGGCTGGAGGTCGATGTGCGCCGGGTGCATGATGAGGATTTGCTTCTCGGCGTAGTCGCCCGATTTCACGCTGCGCACGTCGTAGAGGTACGCCACGAGCGACTCGCGGTAAGGCAGGAGCGCCTTGACCTCCATTGGCTTGGAGCGCGTCACGAGCGTCGCGCTGAGGGCGATCTCCTTGGCCGGCGTCGGTGCGGGCGTCGCGGCCGGCGGCGGACTACCCGCGGTGGCCAATCCCCCGACGGACGGCAGCGGGTGCTCGGCGAGATCCTTCTTGATGATGTCGTAAACCCGGTCGGCCCACTCGTCCATCTGCGGGCCGATGAAATGCTCCTTGTCCGCCTCCATGTGCTTGTACGGGAAGGTGAAGAACGGCCGCGAGTCGATGAGCGTCACCCGGTCGCCGGCAAGGTTCTTGATGCGTTGGAAGACAAATTCCTGGATTTCCTCCGACACCCGGCCGGAAATCGGCGGGGCGACCCAGTACACGCGCCGCAGGGAGGTCGGCGTGCCCAGGAAGTCCAGGAAGGGTTGGAGGTTGCTGTCCAGTTCGACGGTGTGTCGGTCGGCGTCGATGGTCTTCTGGTCGCGGAAGATGTCGAAGAGGTTGTTGCCGGTCTGGAGGATGAGCACGTCGGGTTTGTGCTCGGCGAGCAGTTCTTCAAACTTGGGCACATCGTGCGCGGCGGGCTTGTGCCCCTTGGTCATGCCGTAGATGTCCTCGACGATGTCCGGTTTGGCGTCGCCCTCGCGGGTCTTGATCGTCAGGAAGCCGCACAGCGTCTTGAAATTTTCGTAGGGCTTGCGCTTGAGCCACTTCACCGGGGTGGTCGCGCAGGCGGCGTAGGTGTAGACGGCGCGGTCCTGCGGGTCGTCGCGCAGGCGCTGGTCGAGGTGTTGGGCGAATCCACAGAGTCCCATGGAATCTCCCAAATGCAGGACGGTTAGTCGGTCGTCAGGCGGGTCGGCGCGCAGCGGCGCGGCGAGCGGCAGGCAGAGGGCCAGGGTCCAGAACGCGAGGGAGCCGAGGCGGCGGAGAAGTGGGTGCATTGCCCAGAGGAGGGAACGGCGGGACCCTCGGGAGTTCACTCGGTGGCGTCAAGGGGATTTCCGCGCCCGGGAGGATCCCGGCGCACGATTTTTACAAGGTGAATCTTCCGCGTTCCCTCGTCCCGTGCGTCGTCCTGTTTTTGGCGACGCTTGGCCGTGCGCCTGCCGCCCCGCCGTCGGAGGCCGAGGAAGCGTACCGGCAAGGCCGCAGCCTGTTCGTGGAAGAGGACTATGCGGGCGCGCAAAAAGCCTTCGAGAAGGCGCTGTCCCTCGCGCCGGGCACTTCGCTCTACGCCCAGTGGCTCGGCCGCGCGTTCGGCCTGGAAGCGCAGAATGCCAGTCTCCTGTCGCGGCCCGGGTTGGCAACGCGTTCGCGCGACGCGTTGGAGCACGCCGTCACCCTCGACCCCGACAACGTCGGCGCGCGCTCTGACCTCGCCGCGTACTACCACGCCGCGCCCGCGCTGCTCGGCGGCGGTCTGGCCAAGGCGCAGGCGCAGGTCGCCGAGATCGCCAAGCGCGACCCGTATCTGGGTCACGTCCGCGCGGGCGACCTGCTCGTGGACGACGGCAAGTACCTCGACGCCGAAAAAGAATACCTCGCCGCCGCCGCGCTCGATTCCCGCCGCGCTCAGGCGCACGAGCGCCTCGGGTACTTCTACACCGAGGGAAAAATCTACCCCAAGGCGTTCGCACAGTACGACACACTCCTCGCCGCCGATCCAGGGAATCTCCACGCTCTCTCCGGTTTCGGCCGCGTGGCCGCGCTCACCGGCCAGCGCACGGCCGAGGGTGAGGCGGCGTTGCGCCGGTTCCTGGAACACTACCGCCCCGACCCCGACGGCGGGCCGACGCCGGCGCGGGCGCATTATTTCCTGGGCAAGCTCCTCGCCGCGCGCGGGGACCGCGACGGCGCGCGGGCGGAGTACACCGAGGCACTCCGCTTGCGGCCGAAGCTCGACGAAGCCCGCAAGGCGCTCGACGCTCTGGGACCGTAAATTTTTGCCTGCGCCGGGAACGGGCTTTCGCACGTATTAGGGGCCATCATGCCCGCCGACCTTTCCACTCCCTTCGCCGCTCTGCCCACCTTCGACGAGGACGACAACGGTCTGCTCAACGTCGTCATCGAGGCCCCCAAGGGCAGCCGCAACAAGTTCGACTTCGACCCCGAGCGCGGGCTTTTCTACATCGGCGGCGTGCTGCCGGCCGGGGCAGTGTTTCCGTACGACTTCGGGTTCGTGCCCGAGACGCTGGGTGAGGACGGCGACGCGCTGGATGTCATGGTGCTCACCGACGACGGCTCGCTGGCGTTTGCGGGCTGCCTGATCGCCACGCGCCTGCTCGGCGGCATCAAGGCCGAGCAGGGCAAAGCGGGCGAAAAGAGCGAGCGCAACGACCGCTTCATCGGCGTCATGCACCGGTCACGCGAGTACGGCGAGGCGCGTTCGCTCGAAGACATCCCGGTCGAGATCATCGAGGACATCGAGCATTTCTTCCGCTCCTACAACCAGGCCAAGGGCATCGAGTTCAAGCCGTTGGGCCGCTGCGGCCCGGCCGAGGCGCTGGACCTGATCAAGGCCGGCATGGAGAAGCACCGTGCGGAGAAGCGTCCATCGAAAGAATCGAAAGGACCCGCGGTTTAATCAATTTGCCGGCGTGCGGCCCGCCACGCACCGTCCGGCAACATGAAACGCCTCCTTCTCCCCGCGCTGTGCGTCGTGGCCGCCTTCGCGCTGCTGCCCGCCGCCCACGCCGCCGACAACGCCGACGCCACGATTCGCGCCGCCTTTGAAAAAGGCACCCTCTCCGAGGGCCAGCGCGCCCTGGAAACC
>CAXUIU010000409.1:0-3688 GCA_964250955.1 uncultured Chthoniobacterales bacterium
AGTTGGGATTATATAGGCTCTTGCGAACACCTGAAGGCACCTAGAGCCTGTCATGAACTTGGCAGCGCGGTAAGCTGGGCGGCGTGAGCCGCAAAGCCTATCCGACCGACGTGAGCGATGAAGAGTGGCAGTTCGCCGTCGGATCTTGGCGTCAGGTGGCAGAAGACGTGGGTGAACTCCGTGGTGACCGCCCGTGTGCGTTCGGGGTCTTCGGTTTGAAGAACCGCTTGCATGCCCCACGGTCGGTTAGTTCCCAGCGCCGCGGCGAAGTCGCTCAGCTCAAAAAGTTGGTTTGTCGCAGTGCCGCGGCTACATACACCTCGTCGGATGCCGCGTCCGGGTTGCTTCAGACGAAATGGCGGTGTTCGGCGCGCAGTGCGTCCACCGATTTGATTTTCGTGCGAGCAACCATGGCTTTGGTCGAAGTGTATGGCCCAGCACACCGCCGCCTGACGCAAAGCTGCGTGATCCAGTTGCCGGTAAAGAAACAGGAAAGCACTACCTTGTAGCACGCAGTTGGTGGCTGGCTCTAACCTATCTTGAGCCAGCCTCCTTTTTGCAGGCCGATCACGCCAATTCCCGGCTTGCTCCGTTCAGGATTGGGAGAGGGCCGTGCCAGCGGATGGCAGCCGTTCGGCAACACAGAGAATCATCGCCCACCAAACTCCGGCGGCTTAGATTCCCTTTGGCGACTACAGGCCAAAGCGCACCAGTTCGGCTTTCGCTGCGTCGAGGGAGTCGGAGGCGTGGACGGCGTTGACCATCACGTCCGTGCCGAAATCCTTGCGGATGGTGCCGGGGTCGGCCTTGGCAGGGTTAGTGGCACCGGCGAGGGTGCGCACCTTGGCCACGGCGTCCTCCCCGGTGATGGCCAGGGAGAGAATGGGAGCCGAGTGCATGAACTCTTCGACCTCAGGGTAAAAGGGTTTGTCCACGATGTGGGCGTAGTGCTCGGACAAGGTGCGTTGGTCGAGCGTGAACAGGCGGCAGCCCGTGACGGCGAGGCCGGCTCGTTCCAGGCGGTCGATGATGGCGCCGACGTGACGGGCGCGCATGGCGTCGGGTTTGATGAGCACGCAGGTGGTTTCAGTTTGCATATGGATTGGGGCCGGGAGCTTGGCAGCGGTTCGCCTGCGGCGCAAAAAGACTTTTTCTTTGCTCCCGGCAGCCTTGCAAGCGCAACCCTGTCTCCCCGGCTCGGCTCATCTCAGCCTCCTCCTGGTTTCGCGTTAACCTGTCAGCGCCGCTGTGCCGCGAAAAATTCTTGTAGTGACGGTGGGGATCAAGCGCCGCTGGTTGGCGGCCGGGGTGGACATCCCAGCGCAGCCAGCGGACATCGGTGCATCAATCGCTAGTAAAAGGATGTGAGAAAAGCTTCATCAAGACGAGGTGCTTCAGCGTCCTGACTTCGACGTCTTGGTTATGCGAGGACCCATGTTACGCTGATCCAACATCAGCGTGGATACCCGCAGGTCCGTTTGATTTTCATGGTCGATTTCGAGGAGCCGTGCTCGTCGCACCAAGCGAGAATGCGGCAGGTGGGCCTTTGCCGTCAGAGCAACGCCAAGGGGCTCTTCGCGGTCGGTGCCGGGAAGGCGGCGTCGATGGCGCGCAGGTCGGCGTCGTCCAGCTTGATCTCCAGCGCCGCGGCGTTGGCACGCACGTGGGCGGCGTCGCCGGCTTTGGGGATGGCGATCACGCCCTCCTGCCGCAGCACCCACGCCAGACACACCTGCGCCGGCGTGGCGTCGTGGCGGCGCGCGATCTCCACAATGGTACGATGGCGCAAGAGGCTGCCACCCTGTCCGACCGGTGAGTAGGCCATGATCGGCAGCCGGCGTGCTTGGCTCCACGGCAACAGGTCGAACTCTGGGCCGCGGTACTCCGGGTTGTAGAGGATCTGGTCGGTGGCGCAGGCCGGGAGGCTGGACCCAAGTTCCTCCAGATCATCCACGTCGAAGTTCGACACGCCCCAGGCGCGGACCTTGCCCGCCTCACGCAGGCGCTCGAACGCCTCCACGGTCTCGGTCAGCGGCACACTGCCGCGCCAGTGCAGCAGGTAAAGATCGACCGTGTCCGTGCCGAGCCTCCGCAGGCTGCGCTCGCAAGCGGCGGGCAATCCCTTTTTGCTCGCGTTGTGCGGGTACACCTTGGTCACCAGGAACACGCGCTCGCGCTGGCCTTGGATCGCCTCGGCCACCACTTCTTCGGCGCGGCCGTCGGCGTACATCTCGGCCGTGTCGAGGAGGGTCATGCCGAGGTCGATGCCTAGGCGCAACGCGTTGGCCTCTTCCTTAACGTCCCGTTCGCCTTCGCCCATCTTCCAAGTGCCTTGGCCGAGCACGGGCACAGAAGTGCCATTGGACAGAGAAATCGTTTTCATCGTGGTGCCTGCCAAGAAGGAATGAGTCTGGTTGGGGTCTGGTGAGGATGTGACGGCAACTTGACCCGAGCAGTGAAACCGGCGCAGATCACTGCGCCGTGGCCTATTCCTCAACCTGCTGCGCGCGGTAGGTATGCACCACCTGTGCCTCGGATTCTTTGCGCTCCCGCACGCTTTCCTCGTCGTCCCGGCCCGCGTACCGGTTGTAGGTCTCCTCCAAGGCACCCAAAGCAGCGTGCAGGTCTGGGCTGGGTTCGGCCACCTTCAGGGCGGCGGAGACTTCCGGGGCAGTGTCGTCGGTAATGTTGCTGTGGATGGTCGGGTAGGTCATGGCGGTTCGTTTGGTGGAGAGTAGCCCCATAATTCGCCACGGCTGGCTTCCGTGGACTTGCTCGACGTAGAACGCTTCAACGGACACCGCACGGCGTCACCGACCGGGTCGAGCTGCAAGCGAGTGGGGACGGCGACTCGGCCGCCCGCAGCGTACCGTAGCCAGATGCGTCTGGCTTGGCTGACTGATCTTCACCTCAACTTCGTGGCGCGCCGCACCCTCAAGAGGTTCATCGAAGAGGTGGCCGCCCTGAAGCCCGACGCGGTGCTGCTCGGCGGTGACGTGGGCGAAGCTGGCACGGTGGCAGGCTTCCTGGAGATGCTCGCCCGCGCCTGGCAGGTGCCGATCTACTTCGTGCTCGGTAACCACGACTTCTACCACGGCTCCATCTGGCAGGTGCACGCCGACATCGCCGCACTGACCCGGCGCGTGCCTGCCTTGCTCTACCTGAGCGGGGCGGAGCCTGTCCTGCTGCCGGGCGGCACGCTGCTCGTCGGCGTGGATGGCTGGGGGGATGGTGGCTACGGCGACGCGGTCGGCAGCCATGTGCGCCTGAACGACTTCATGCGGATTGAGGAAGTGCAGGCAGCACGGCCTGGAGCCGAGCAGCGGAGGGTACTGGCCGAGCTGGGTCGACGTTCGGCCAGTCAGTTGCACCAAAGCTTGTCGGCGGGCATCGAGCAAGCCGAGCGAGTCATTTGCTTGACCCACGTGCCGCCGTTCCGCGAGGCCACTTGGCACGAAGGTAAGATCTCGGACGACCACTGGCTGCCGTGGTTTGCGTGCCGGGCCACCGGAGAGGTACTGCGCGCAACGATGGCAGCTCATCCAGGTAAGCGGATGCTCGTGCTCTGCGGGCACACCCACAGCGGTGGGCAGTGCCAGGTGCTGCCAAACTTGCAGGTGCTCACCGGCGGCTCTGAGTACCACCAGCCCCGCGTGCAGCACGTGCTCGACGCAGAAGACCAGTTCTA
>CAXUIU010000410.1:0-3674 GCA_964250955.1 uncultured Chthoniobacterales bacterium
GGGGCCGCGGGGGGGCGGCCGGGCGGAAGGGTTTGACGAACGCGTCGTGGAAGCTGTACCCCGTCCGGAAGTCCTCCAGGGTGTCCGTGTCGGCCTTGCCGAACTCCCGGGCTTCGATCAGGTTGAAGACAATCGCGCCGATGTCCTCGCACGAACACACCCGCCAGTGCTCGAACACCGTCAGCACCATCGGGCCATATTGTTCCAGGGCGTACTGGCGCACGCCTTCGAGGAGTTGCTGACCGCTGACGTGCTGTTGCGCGTAAGGGTCATTGGCCTTCTTCTTGCACTTGCGCGTGGTGAACTCCAGCGCATCGCGCACGAACAGGTAGGCCTCGCGGTCAAAGCGAGTGTCCCGGGCGACGATGACATCGACCTTGGCCGAAAAAGGATCGAAGGCGTTCATCTTCAAGGGGTGTGCGTCGGCCCGCCGGCCTGAGCCACGACGGGAGTGGCGGCAGCATGGTGGACGTCCCGCCAGTGTTTGACCGCCGCGCCGGTGACGAGGGCGAAGAGGATGCCCAGCACCAGGAATTGTTCGCGGAGGGTCAGAGAGAACATGGCCAAGCCTTGTCAGAGCGTTCCGGCGAGCGGAAGTTCTTTGGCGGGACCATGAATAGCGCCGCCGTTCTTTCCTGTCAAACCTCCGTCCGGGGGAAGTTTGCCGCCGGGTTGGCCGTCGCGGCGGCCCTGCTGTGGAACGTGCCCGCACCCGGGACCGACACCCTCCCGCCGGACTGGCAGAACGAACTCAACGCCCTGCGCCTTTCCGACGCCGCCATCGTGCTTCTGCCCCCTGCCCGCGCCGCCGGGGCGGCCGATACCGACCGCCGGTTGGATGAACTCTTCCGCGGACTCGCCGCCCACTACCCGGGCGAGGCGGCCGTTCGCAAGGCGGCAGGCGACCATTTCTGGCGGCGGGACGACCCGGAGACGGCCGTCGCGGAGTGGGAAGCCGCGCAGACCCTCGATCCCACCGACGCGGAAACGGCCAGCGCGCTCGGCAACGCCCGGCTGCGCAACGGACAAACGCGGGAAGCGTGTGGGCAGTTCCGCCGCGCCGTGGCCGCCCGGCCGGAGGTGGCGCGCTACCACTTCGAGCTGGCCAACGTCCTGTACCTGTTCCGTCACCAACTCACCGGCTTGCCGGGCCTGCCCGACGAACGAACGACGGCTCGCGAGGCCCTCGCGCAACTCCGCTTGGCGCGCGACCTGGCGGCGGGCAACGTCGAGTTCGCCCGTGCGTACGCCGAGACCTTCTACGGCGTGCCCGATCCCGACTGGCCGGAGGCACTGGACGCCTGGGAACACGTCCGGGCGCTTTCCGCGGACGCGCCCGATTTCGCCCTGGGTCACCTCGCCCGCGTCAGCCTCAAGCTCGGCCGCCCGGACGAGGCCAGGAAGTATCTGGACATGATCCACGACCCACGCTTCACGGACTTGCAGGCGAAGCTGCGCCAGCAACTCCAAACACTCGGTAGGGACGGTTCTCCGAGCGGTCCCTAGATTTTCTGGCAAGACGCGTTCCTGCCGCTGGCGTGGCCCGACCAGAGGATCTTCAACGCAGTTCCGTCCCCAGCCCGTCCAGGTAAACCGAAATCGCGTCCGGACGATGCACCTTCCCGGCGGCGTCCAACTGGTGCACGGTATGGAAATAATCCTCGAAGGACCCGCTCTGCGCGGTGGCTTGCGTGGCCTCGTACCAGTTCATGTAGTCAGAGATCTCGTCGCGGTACTTGAGCATGTCGTGGCGCTGGGCGGCGAGTTGACGGAGCTTTTCGTCGGCGCCGTCGGTGCGGTTGCGCATCAGCCCGGCGACGATCTCCCCGTAGTCCACGACGATCTGGCGGTAGAGCGGGTTCGCCTGCCCGCTGAGCGCCGCCAGCGCCTCGCGTGTGCCTTCAAGCAGCCGCCGGTTGCTCTTGCGCTCACCGTATTCCTTGAACTCCGCCACCGTGTACTGCTTGGCCGGCAGCTTGTGCTTGGGGTCGGCCGGCGCCGTGAAGGTCAGCGACCGCTGGAGCCGCCCCTCGCTCTCGGCCGCGGAGAAGATCAGGTGCCGGTCGTTCTCCGACAGACGCGCCAGCCCGAGCGTCCACCACTTGTCGAGGCTGTCGGGCTTGGCCAACTCCGGGAACTGCCGACCCAGCGCCGCGGCGCCCCGCGCTTCGTCGTACGTCGTGTCCGGCAGGCCTCGCACGAACGTCACCAGCCCCGCCCGGCCGCCGTCGAGTTCGCGCAGGAGCAGGCAGACGAGGTTGTAGGCGTACGCGCGGTACACGGCGCGCGAGGTGGCGTCCATGACGGCCGGGTCGCGGCCGAGGAAATCTGTGATTGAGAGCGCCTGCGTGGTCGGCAGCAGCGCGGCGAACATCTGCGCGGACACCCCATCCTCCATGTTTTCTAGGTAAGCCGACAACCCGACCACCAGCCACGGTGGCGGCGGCGTGTAGGGCCGGCCGGCGGGCAGGCGGTCGTGGTCACGGTAGGCGAGTTCGAGCAGGAGGCCGCGGACAAGTTCGTCGCGGATGCGGGTGCCGCGTTCGGCCTCGCCGAGGAGAAGGTCCAACTCGATCTTGAGGCCGACGCCGGTCTGCCCGAGCGTCCAGCGGACCGGCGCGCGGTCGTCGGGAGCGTTCGGCTCGGGGGCACGCAGGTCGATGACGATAGGAACCTGCCATTGGTCCTTCGTGCCGAGCACCGAGAGCAGTCCCGTCTTCGTTTCCTCGGCCAGCGTCCCGACCGCGCCGCGCAACGACCCGTCGCGGGCGTAAACGACAAACTGCCGCGAACGGCTGAAGCTGTGCGGCAGCACGTCGACCGCCCGCGCCACCGGTCCACCCAGGCACCAGGCGACCGCCAGGACGGCGAGGGTCCGACGCTTCATCGGCGAGCCTAGCGGCCGGGCGCGGCGGCCTTGTTGAGCATGTCCACCCGGCCCTTGTGAAAGGTGATCGAGCCCAGGCGCGCCACGAGGTTCTTGTCGCGGTCGAGTACTTTCCACAGCGGCCCGAACAGGCCGCCGAGGTACGGCATCAGCCGCGCCGAGATCGGCAGCCGGCCGAACGTCCCGACGCCCGGGGTGGCGACGACCTGGCCGTTTTGCACGGACACACCCTCGGTCGTCGTCGCGTACAGCGGTAGCCCGAAGATCGACTGCACGTAGGTAATGCGCACCAGCCCCTCTTCAAAATGGACGTAGGCCCGCTCGAACTTCAACACCGCCCCGGAGGAACCGTTCGACTTGCCGCGGATGGTGGATTGCAAGAACGCGTTGATCTGGTCCTCCGTGTAAGTCAGCCGCCCCGGCGCGGCCTGCGCGACGAGCCCGTCCATGTCGTCGGTGACCGTCGGGGCCATCAAGGCCGCGTCTTTGCTGATTGCGGGGATGTTGTCCGGGGGCTTGATGATGACCACGACCGCCGCCAGGAGCGCCGACAGCGCAAGGCTGACCACCAGGTGCCGCAGCCAGCGCAGGCCGGACCCACGTCGCGGGCTGACCATCTTGCGCACGCGCTCCTGGGTCATCACCGGGTCGGTGCGCTTGGTTGCCTCGGGCGGCAGGAGGCTGCGGTCAAGCTTCGCGCCGCAGTTATGGCAGTAGACGCGCTCGGGCTCGTTCTCGAAGTTGCACTGTTTGCAGACCAGCGTCGTGGTAGCCATGGCAGGAGAGA
>CAXUIU010000411.1:0-3665 GCA_964250955.1 uncultured Chthoniobacterales bacterium
CAGACGTCTTGTTGGAGAGTCGGACTTGCAGCCCCTTGTCGCCCGGCGATTCGAAGAGCAGCAGGTCGCTGTAGCGGTGAGTTTGTCCTCGTCCTGCGGGGCTGGGCCGTACTGGCGGATGAGCACGGGGTCGAGGATGATGCGTAAGCCGTTGATGACGTGCGCGTCGGCGGTCTTGAAGGCACCGCCGGCCGTAGGAACGGTCGAGCAGCGTCGCGCCCGCCAGCCAGGGCGGCAGCGGGATGAACATGTACGCCACGACCTCGGCAAGACAGACGCACACCGCCGCCCATATCCCTCGGGTCCGCAGCCAATCCAGCCAGTACCCTTCTCCCCGACACGCCGCCCTGGCCGCAGCGCCGACAGGCAGTCCAACCCCATCCATGGGCACCAGCGCCAAGGCCGCCGCCAGCGCCCCCGCTAGCCACGCCACCCCGCACCGCGCGATCAGCGCCGTTCCTGCCACAGGCTGAACCCCACCGCGCCCCACGTCACCGCACCCGCTAGCCAGACCAAAGCGCCCGCCGGTCAGCGTTCAGACCAGTAGAAACACCGACGCGCACACACCAGGAGCGGAGTCGCTCCCGGTCCAGCGTCTGGTTATTCACCGGGAAGGATGGTTGCTGCCGTGCTTGGCAGAGCCACCGCCGCGGGAAACAAAACCGTCAGCGGCGGCAGGCCCGGCGCGGACCCTTCCTCCATCACCGGCCGGGCCTCAACCGCCACCCAGACCGGGACGGGAGAAGACGGCGCGGAGGTTATGGGCTGGCGGCGCGAAGGAGGCAGGTTCGCTGCCAGCGCAGGAAGCGAAGGGGCTTGTAAGTTGCGCCGTTGCCTCTAGGTTGAGCGTGCCACATGGCCATCAATCTTTCTTTCGTCCAAGGGCTGTGGGCGAGACTCGGCGAGCGCACGAAACTCGTGTCGGTCGGAGTGCTTGCGTTCGTGCTCGGAACGTTCTGGGGCGGCCGGCACACGGTGGCCAACGAGTCGGGCCGCTACACGGCGGTCGGCACCGATGGCCACGTGCTCCTGGACACACGCACGGGCGAGGTGTGGGTGTTCAACGAAACCGACCACACCTTCAAGCGCCAGGGTGCGCCGACGCACTCTTGGTTCTGAGGCGGTCCGTCAGGCCGCCAGAGCTTCCAGGCCGCTGAGCCGCAGGCGGCGCGGGATGGCGGGCAACGCGCGCGCCGGACAGTCGCGCACCGCCTCGGCGATGGCGCGGATGTGCGCGGGCGTCGTCCCGCAACAACCGCCGACGATGTTGAGCCAACCCTGCGCGGCCCACTCGCGGATCTGCGGGGCGAGGGTTTCGGGTGTCTCGGGGAAACCGGTCGGCGACAGCGGATCGGGCAGGCCGGCGTTCGGGTAGCAGGAAACGTAGATCGGCGCGAACCGGGCGAGTTCCTCGATGTACGGGCGCATCTCCTTCGGCCCGAGCGCGCAGTTGAGACCGACGGAGAGCAGCGGCGCGTGCGAGATGCTCGTGTAGAACGCCTCCACGGTTTGCCCCGTCAGCGTCCGACCGCTCAGGTCGGTGATCGTGCCCGAAACCATCAGCGGCACACGCTGGTCGGGGTGCTGGTCGAAGTGGTCCATCGCCGCGAAGAGCGCCGCCTTGGCGTTGAGCGTGTCGAAGATCGTCTCGACGAGGATCACGTCCACGCCGGCGTCGAGCAAGCCGCGGAGTTGTTCCGCGTAGGCGGCGCGCACCTGGTCGAAGGTCACGTCGCGCGCGCCGGGATCGTTCACGTCGCGCGAGATCGAGAGCGTCTTGCTGAGAGGTCCGACCGCCCCGGCCACGAAGCGGCGCTTGCCATCGGCGTTGGCGACCCGGTCGGCGGACCGGCGCGCGCAGCCGGCGGCGGCGAGGTTGAGTTCGTAAGCGAGGGTCTCCAGGCCGTAGTCGGACTGCGAGAGGCTCGTGGCGTTGAAGGTGTTCGTCTCGATGAGGTCCGCGCCGGCGCGCAGGAAGGCTTCGTGGACCTCCTCCACCACCTGCGGGCGGGTGAGGCAGAGGAGATCGTTGTTGCCTTTCAGGTCGATGCGGTGGTCGGCGAAACGCTCCCCGCGGTAGGCGGCCTCGTCGAGCTTGTACGTCTGGATGTTCGTGCCCATGGCACCGTCGAGGATGACGATGCGCTCGCGCAGGAGTTGTTCGAGCGGGTGAGACTTGGGCGCAGGCTGCATGGTAGTAGATTATGATAATGACTTCAACAAATCAACATATCAAGATAAGCAGATGCAACAAGGGCAAGGCATGAAAAAACCGCCGTGGATTTTCGGGTCCACGGCGGTGCCTTCCGGAGGCTAAATGCGCTTACTTGCCGAAGGCGGCTTTCAATTGTTCGGCGGCAAATTCCTCGGCCTGCTTGGACTCGTCGATCACCGCGCCCATGCTGAAGAACTCGTGGGTGACGCCGTCGTAGACCTTGTACTGCACCTTGACGCCTGCGGCCTGGAGCTTGTCGGCGTACGACTTGCCCTCCGTCAAGAGCGGGTCGATCTCGGCGGCGATGATCGTCGCCGGAGGCAAGCCTGACACGTCCTTGACCTGGAGCAGGTTGACGCGCGGGTCGTTGCCTTCTTCGGGCTTGTTCAGGTAGTAACTGAAGAACCACTTCATGCCCTCGGCGCTCAGCGGCTTGGTGGTCTCGTTATCCTGGTAGGACTTGGTCTCGAAGTCGTAGCCCACCACCGGGTAGACGAGGAGTTGGTGCACCGGCATCTGGAGCCCTTTCTCCTTGGCGTAGACGCAAATCTCCGCGGCCATGTTGCCACCGACGCTCTCACCGGCGACGGCGACCTTCTTGGGATCGCCCTTGTACTGCGCGGCGTTGGCGAGGGTCCAGCGGTAGACGCTCTGCGTGTCGTCGTGCGCGGTCGGGAACTTGTTCTCCGGAGCCTGCCGGTACTCGGTGGAAATCACCGTCGCCTTGGTCATCTCGCACAGGGCGCGGGGAGTGGCGTCGTACGACTTGATGCTGCCGATCACCCAGCCACCGCCGTGAATGTAGAGGATCGTCGGGAACGGACCGTCACCCGCCGGGATGTACGCGATGGCATCGACCTTGTGGCCGTCGCCCACGTCGATGGAAAGTTCCTGCGTCGTGCCCGTGAACGTCGGCTCTGGCTTGTTGTCCTTGTGCAGGACGACTTCGACCGCCGTGGCGAGCGTCGGCGCGGCTTTGGCGATGGCGGGAGTGGTCTTTTCGATGGGGATCGGGCTGAGCTTACCATAAGCGCTGAGCACCTCGGTCATCTGGGCGTTGGGTTCGGCCTGCGCGAGGATCGGCAAACACGCGGCGAACGCCACAGCGGCGAACGGGGCGTGGGATACACGGAGCGTTTTCATCTTCCTGTGTTCGCCACCGGCAAGCCCGGCGGTTCCATCAAAACACCGCGCCGAGTACGGCCACCACGAACACCAGCCCGACGAAGGCGTTGGCGTTGAAGAACGCGTTGTTCACCGCGCCCACGTCCAACGGTCCGGGACCAGCGACACTGCGGTGTTCGTAGAAGAACGCCCCGAGCACCAGCGCGAGCCCGGCGAAGTAAATCCAGCCCAGCCCCGCCGCCACGCCGAACAGGGCCAGCCCCACGAACGCCGCCGCGTGGAGCCCCTGCGCCAGCCGCAGGCTGCCGTTGATCCCGTAGCGCAC
>CAXUIU010000412.1:0-693 GCA_964250955.1 uncultured Chthoniobacterales bacterium
GCCCTTCCGCCGGTCGGGCAACCTCCTGTTCCTGTCCGGCTCGATCTCGGTCAAGGGGGACGGCACGCTCATCACCGGCAAGGCCGGGGGCGACAAATCCATGGAGGACGCGTACCAGTCGGCGGCCGTGTGCGTGCTCAACCAACTCGCCGTCGTCAAGGCGGCGGCCGGCTCGCTCGACGCCATCCGCCAGGTGGTGATGCTCAACGGCTACGTCAACGTCACCCCGGAGTTCGTGGACGTGCCGCAGGTCATCAACGGCGCGTCCGACCTGCTGGTGGCGCTCCTCGGCGATGCCGGCCGGCACGCGCGGGCCGCTGTTGGCGTGGCCTCTTTACCCAAGGGCGTATTAACCGAGGTCGCGATGACCGTCGAGGTCGCCGGCGACGAGCAGAAGAAGTAGAAGTTTTACCTCGGCTGGTACTCGTTCGTGTACGCCCCACGCGGGTCGGCCGTCGCCGGCAGCGCGCCGATCCCCTTGAGGATGTCGGCCTGCGCCTGCCAGCGGCGGTCGGTCATCTGGCCGACCGCTTCGCCGTGTTCCGCGAACCCGTCCACGAAGTGCCCATCGCGGAGCACCTGCCAGCCGTTGCGCGCGAGGGCAGGGGTGGTCTCGGGGTTGCGTTTCAGGATTTCGGCCAACGCGGGGTCGGGATCGTCGAGGAAATCTCGCCAGCCCCGAAGCGCCGCCGC
>CAXUIU010000412.1:703-3659 GCA_964250955.1 uncultured Chthoniobacterales bacterium
TCCTCCGGGTGCGCGGCCACGAAGTCGCGTCGGCCGACGAGCACGCGGTAGTCGTCGTAACCCGCGTCGCGCACGAGCAGGGTCCGGGTTTCCGCACCGCCCTGCCGCGCGAAGTACGGCTCGGAGGTCACGAACGCCTGCTGGATGTACTCCGGGTCGTGCAGGAAGTTGGCGACGCTGTACGTCGGCGCGACCTCCTCCACGTCGTGCAGACCATAGTGCGCGACGATGTACCGGAACCACAGAAAGCCCGGCGACACCGCCACGCGCCGGCCCGACAGATCGGCGAAGCCCCGCACGGGCGACTCGGCGTGGACCATGATCCCGATGGGATCGTGCTGGAGCGTGGTCGTCAGCGCGATGAGGGGCAGACCCTGTTCGCAAGCGACAAGGGTCTGGTCGGACGACGACAAGCCGAAGTCGGCCTCGCCGCCGGCCACGCGGCGCACGGCGGTCAGGCGCGGGGTGCCGGAGAGGATGTCCACGTCGAGACCGGCGTGGGCGTAGTACCCCTTGGCCAACGCCTGGAAGTAGCCACCGTGCTCGGGTTCGGGATACCAATCAAGGGCGAGGCGGATCTTGGAGGGCGGCTCGTCCTTCCGGCCGCAGGCGGCGCAAAGGAGCAGCGCCACCATCCCGAAAAGACGCAAAATCCGCGACACGCGGCCCACCATCACCGATCACGGCGGCGGGCGAAAGCGTTTTCCCTTGGCAACGACCCGCTCGCACGACGACAAACGGCACCGGACCCTATGACGACCGCAACCGGAGGCGCGACCGTGCAGATCAACGCGCTCGCGCACGCCTACAGGCCGGGTGCTGACATCCTGGCCGGGATCGACTTGTCCGTGGCGGCGGGCGAGTTCGTGGCGTTCGTGGGAGCCTCGGGCTGCGGGAAGACGACGCTCCTGCGGCTGGTCGCGGGCCTCCTCCCACCACGCGCAGGGAGCGTGCGGGTCGACGGCCGCCCGCCGGCGCAAGCGCGTGGGCAAACAGCGTTCGTCTTCCAGGAACCCGCGCTCCTGCCGTGGCGCACGGTCGCCGCCAACGTGGGCCTCTTTCCCGAACTCGCCGGCCTCCCCGCGCGGGAGCGCGCCCCGCTCGTCGCGGCCCGCCTCGCGCTGGTCGGACTGGCCGACGCAGCGGCCAAGTACCCGCACGAACTCTCCGGGGGCATGCGGATGCGCGTCTCGCTCGCGCGGGCGTTGGTGTCCGACCCGCGGCTGCTCCTGCTCGACGAACCCTTCGGCGCGTTGGACGAGATCACCCGCCAGCGGCTCGGCGGTGAACTCTTGCGGTTGCGAGCGGCGGGCGGATGGACGGCGCTCTACGTGACGCACTCGGCCGCGGAGGCGGTGTTCCTGGCAGACCGTGTCGTCGTGCTCGGCGGGCGGCCGGGGCAGATCGTCGGAGAGGTCGCGGCGGGGCTGGGTTACCCGCGTGAAGGCAGCCTGCGGACCGACCCGGCGTTCATCGCGGCGACGGGCGAGGTGACACGGCTGCTGGAACACGCGGGAGGGGACCTGCCCCGATGAACGTCCGGCGGCAGATCGGGTCCGCGCTGCTGGTCGTGGCCGGGTTGCTGGCGGCGTGGGAAGCGGTGAGCCTCGTGTCGCGCGCGCCGCACTACCTGCTGCCAACCCCGTGGGAGGTCACGCGGGCCGGATGGCGCGAGCGGGCAAAACTCGCCGCGGCCGCCTGGATCACCGGACGAGAGGCGGCAGGCGCGCTCGCCGGCAGCACCGTGTTGGCGGCATTGGCGGCGAGCGTCGCCGCACGCTGGCGCGGGCTGGGACGATCCTTGCTGCCGGCGGCCACGCTCGCGCAGACCGTGCCGATCCTCGCCGTCGCGCCGCTGATCCTGCTCTGGGTCGGGAGCGGGGCGTGGGCGGTGACGATCATCGCGGCGCTGATCGCCTTCTGCCCCATCCTGGTGAACACCACCCGCGGCCTGCTCGACGTTCCGCGCGAATGGGTGGACCTATTCGCCACCCGGGCTGCCTCCCCCGCGCAAACCTTGTGGAAACTGCGCTGGCCGCACGCGCTGCCGGCGTTCTTCGCCGGGCTGCGGATCGCCGCCGGGCTCTCGGTGGTCGGTGCGATCACCGGGGAACTCTTCGCCGGTTCGGCGCGGGCGGGCCTGGGAGGTCTGGGCTACGCGTTGAGCTACGCTAATGCGCAGATGCAGACCGACTACCTGTTCGCGCTCGTCGCGGTGTCGTCCGCGCTGGGCCTCGGATTCTACGGCGCGGTCGTCACCTGCGAACACGCCTGCGTCGGCCACTGGCATCCTCCGCGCTGATCTCCTGATCTGCGCGGAGCTTCAAGATGGTAAATCTTGAACGAGCCAGGGGCGGGGAAACCGGGCAAGCCGCCAAAAAATGGGTCTTAAATGTCATATCTTTCCCAGGCTTTGAACATTTGCCGCTCGGTTTTTGGAGGCATCACGAATAAGTTGCTCCCGATGTCACCCGAAGGAGTCAACGACCAACCCGTCGACGCCGCCCTCGACCGGGCCAACGACCAGCCGCCGACCGCGTCCGCCGACGGCCTGTCCGCCGTCTCGCCCGACGTGGTCGAGCAGGAACTCGGCGACCAGTTGGACAACGTCGTGCCCACGCGCGGCTACCAGCAGACGCCCACCGTCGGCCTGGGCGGCTCGGCGGGCGGCATCCAGGCCCTCGGCGCGTTCTTCGACGCCATGCCGCCCGACGCGGGCTTCGTGTACGTCGTGGTCCTCCACCTTTCCCCGGGGCACGACTCCATCCTGGACGAACTGATCGCCCGCCACACCGCCATGCCCGTGCTCCAGGCCGTCGACGGCACCCGGGCCGAGGCCGACCACGTCTACGTCATCCCCCCGGGCAAGCACCTGACGATGGTCGACGGCCACCTGCGCCTGAGCGAACTGGAGCCCGAGCGCGGCCGGCGCGTGGCCGTGGACCTGTTCTTCCGC
>CAXUIU010000413.1:0-3619 GCA_964250955.1 uncultured Chthoniobacterales bacterium
GGGCTGCCCATCGGCGTAGAAGCGCCGCCGTCAGCCGTGCTCCCGCCGCCTGGGGAGCCACCCGCCGGCTGCGACGGGGTCGGCGTGGCGGCAGCCGCCGGGTGCGAGAAGATTTTGCCCAAGATGGTGGAGAACATGCTCATAAGTTTTGTCGGGGATTGGAGGTGGCGTGAGGTGAATCGTGAGCGGGTTGCGGTGCGGCCGTCAGCGCCACTCGTGCTTGGGGTACTTGCGCTGGAGTTCCTGTTTGTGCCGGGGATAGCTCTCGCGCCAGAAGTTGGCGAGATCCTGCGTGACCTGGATGGGACGGTGGTTGGGCGCGAGCACCTGGATGACAACGGGCACGCGGCCGGCGGCAACCTTGACGGAGCCGGTCACGTCGTAGAGTTCCTGGATGCGCGCGGCGAGCACCGGCGGCGCGCCGTCGCCCGGCTCGGGGTAGAGGAGCTTGACCTTGCGCGGGCCGCGCGTCGTCTGGAGTTCGACGCGTTCGGGAGCGTAGTCCTCAACCCATCCCTGCTGCTGCGGCGAGAGCCACGCGCGCACGGCGGGCCAGACGGGGCGTTCCTTGATGGCCTTGTAGGTCGTCGCGCCGTAGCAGAGTTGTTCGACCAACGCGCGGCGGTCGCCGGGGCCGACGGGGGGCAAGCCGAGTTCGGGCATCCAGGCAGCGAGCGCGTTGACGCGGGCAAACCATTGCTCGACGGCGGCGTCCCAGTTCTTGAGCGGGCAGCGGCCGGCAAGGACTTCCTCTGCAAGCAGCGCGGCGGCCTGTTCGGCGGGCGGGTCGTCGGAGAGTTTTTCGTCGAGTGCGAGGTCGCGGAACCGCCGCTGCCGCCGGACCATGACGCGGCGCGCCGTGTCGTCGAAAAACACGTCCTGCCCTTCGCCCACCTCTTCCGGGAACATCTCGCGCAGCCAGTCTTCCTCGACGGCGGTGGCGAGGGACAGGAGGGTGTTCAGTTCGTCGCCGCGCTGCTGGACCTCGCGCACCTCGGCGGCGACGATCAGTTTCGCGCGACCGACGGCGCTCTCGCGGGCCAGGACGCCGCGGCGGTTGCCGACGAGTTGGCAGCGGAGCGTCCCTTCGTCGAGCCGGCGGGCGAGCTGGTCGGAGAATCCGGCGAGCACGCAGCGCCGGATGTCGTCGGAACGATCCCGGCCATGGTCTTTCTGAGCATCGTCCGAGCCGCCGTGCTTTGCCTCGATGTCGAGAAATTGCGCGAAGAGTTCACCCGCCTGTCGCGCGCCCTGCGCGTGGATGCCCAGGCGCCGGCAGCGGCCGGGGTCGAAGCGGCTGTTCTCCGCGAACCGGAAGGCGCGCATCAGCAGGAAGAAGTCGGACTCGTGCTCGGCGCCGAGCAGGTCGTCGCGTTCCTCGTCCATCTTGCGACCTTCGCTGCGGGTAAGGAGGTTACGCGACTGCGTCAGCGCGGCGATGAGCGCAACGGGGCGCACGCAGTCGCGTTCGCGTGCGGCCAGGAGCATCCGGGCATAGCGGGGATGCACCGGGAAGGCGAGCATCTGGCGGCCCGTGGCGTTGATGCGGCCGGTGTCACGGTCCAAGGCGCCGAGATCGCGCAAAAGGGTCTCGGCGCGGTCGAGGGCGCGGCGCTCGGGCGGTTCGAGCCAGCGGAAGTTGTGCACGTCGTCCACGCCGCTGGCCTTCAGCGTGAGGGCGACCTCCGCGAGGTCGAGACGGCGGACTTCAGGGGTTTCCTGCGCGGGGCGGTCGGCGTGCTCGGCCTCGGTCCACAGGCGCAGGCAATGTCCCGGTGCGGTGCGGCCGGCGCGGCCGGCGCGCTGGTCGGCGGCGGCGCGGCTGATCTTTTCGATGAGGAGAGTATTGATCCCGCGGTACGGGTCAAACCGGGCGACGCGAGCGAGGCCGGCGTCGATGACTAGACGCACGCCGTCGATGGTGAGAGAGGTCTCGGCGACGTTGGTGCTGACGACGACCTTGCGCCGGCCGGGGTACTGCGCGACGGCGGCGTCCTGGTCGGCGGGCGGGAGTTCGCCGTGGAGCGGCAGCGCGAGCCACTGACCCAGGCGAGGGTGGTTGCGGACCTCGTTGAGTGTGCGGCCGATCTCGTACGCGCCGGGCATGAAGACGAGCGCGTCACCCTCGGGGTAGGCGGCGGCAAGGCGGGAAAGTTCCTCAGCGGCGAGTTCCCACGCGGGCATGCGGTCGAACGGCGCGGGGCGGGGGAGGTACTCGGCCGTGACGGGGAACGTCCGCCCGCGTGAAACCAGCGTCGCGCACGGGGCGAGGTACTTCTCCAGGATGCCTGTTTCGAGCGTCGCCGACATGACGATGATTTGCAGGTCCGGACGTGTCGTTTCCTGGATGTCGAGCGCACGGGCAAGCGTGATGTCGCCGTAGAGGTGGCGCTCGTGGAACTCGTCGAAAAGCACGGCATCGATCCCGCGCAGGGTCGGGTCGGCGAGCATCTGACGCAGGAGGATGCCCTCCGTGACGTACTCGATGCGGGTGCGCGCGCTGGTGACATTGTCGAGGCGGATGCGGTAGCCGACCTCCGCGCCGAGCGGGACGTTGCGTTCACGCGAGACCCGGGCAGCGAGCATCCGCGCGGGCAGGCGGCGTGGTTGGAGAACGACGGCGCGGCCTCGTTCGCCGAGCAGCCCGGCGTCGAGGAGCATCTGCGGAACTTGGGTGGACTTGCCCGAACCAGTGGGCGCTTGGAGGATGAGTCGGCGCTCGCTGGCGTGTAGTCGTGCGGTGAGGTCCCCTTCGAGTTCGTAGATGGGCAGGCGGTCTGCGGTCGTCACCGGGGAAATCTGGCGGCGAACCTCCGGCCGCACAAGCGGATGGACGATCTGGCAAAGACCATCGTGCGCACGATGGTCTTTGCCAGGAAATCTAGGGCCCGCTCGGAGAGCCGTCAGGCCCAATTGTGACGACTCCGCTGGCGCGGCTTGTTCAGCGTGTGACCGACAGAGCTTCCAGATAACAATCCTCCAACCTTCGCGCCTGCGCGTGCAACTCGAAGTTCTCCGCCACCGAACGCGCCGCCGCCTCGCCCATTGCGGCAAGACGCTCGGGCGCGGTGGCGAGTTCGATCAACGCGCGGCCGAGCGCCTCGTGGTCGCCCTCCGGCACGAGCCAACCGCTGACGCCGTGTTCCACCGCCTCGGGGATGCCGCCGTGCGTCGTGGCAAATACTGGCAGGCCGGTCGCCATTGCCTCCAACAGTGAGTTGGGCACGCCCTCCTGGTTGCCATCACGGCCGGTTTCACTGGGATGCAGGAAGAAGTGCGACGCGTACAGTTCGCGGCAGAGCGCGTCCTGATCCACAAAGCCGGTGAACCTCACGCGCTCGGCGACGCCGAGCGACACGGCGAGTTGGCGCAGGGAAGCTTCCAACGGGCCTTCACCCGCGATCGTCAGGCGCGATTCTGGGAAGGTCTGCGCAAACTGCGCGAACGCCCGCAGAGTGGTCGGCAGCCCTTTCTTCTCGATCAGCCGACACGCCTGGAACAGGTGGAACACCCCGGCAGGGTCTGGCCTTTGCACGTAAGGAAAACGGTCCAGCGGGATGCCGGTGCGATTGAGCCGGATTTTATCCGGGGGGCAACCGAGATGTGCCAACCCTTTCTC
>CAXUIU010000414.1:0-1692 GCA_964250955.1 uncultured Chthoniobacterales bacterium
ATATCCTACCGACGCCTCTGATCGTGTCGTTTTGCGCCAGCCACCCCGTCCAAAGGGGCTCGGGTTCGTGCTGTCCATCCTCGTGCTGGCGATGTACTGCGGGTTCATCCTGCTGGTCGCCTACGACAAACCACTCTTGGGTCGTGAAATCGTTCCTGGTTTGAGCTGGGGCGTCCTGCTCGGCGCGTTGGTGATCGTTTCCGCCTGGTTGCTGACGTTCATCTACGTCGTTGCCTCCAACAAACGGGTCGCGGCTAAATAACTTCCCAAGAATGAACCTACTTCTCCCTCTGACCTCCCTGTTGCTGGCGGCTGCACCGGTTTCCGAAGAAGCCGCCAAACACGGCCTGGGCAAAATCGGCCCCACGGCCATCATTTTCTTCTTTGCCTTCATTGCCATCAGCCTGGGCATCACTTATTGGGCCGCCCGGCGCACCCGCACGACGAGTGACTTCTTCGTGGCTGGCGGCGGGGTCACGGCTTGGCAAAACGGCTTTGCCCTGGCGGGCGATTTCATGAGCGCGGCGAGTTTCCTGGGCATCGCGGGTCTCGTCGCCAAGAGCGGCTTCGACGGCCTGATGTACTCCACGGGCTTCCTCGTCGGTTGGCCGCTGGTGCTCTTCCTCATCGCGGAGAGCCTGCGCGCCATCGGCAAGTACACCTTCGCCGACGTGGTCGCTTACCGCCTCCGGCAGAAGCCGGTCCGCGTCGCCGCCGCCTTCGGCACGGTGGCAGTGGTCACCTTCTACCTCATCGCGCAAATGGTTGGCGCGGGCAAACTCATCCAGCTCATGTTCGGAATGAACTATGCCACTTCGATCATTGCCGTGGGGGTCATCATGATGGTCTACGTGCTCTTCGGCGGCATGATCGCCACGACCTGGGTGCAAATCATCAAGGCGGGCCTGCTGCTCGGCGGGGCCACGCTGATGGCTGTGATGGTGCTGGCAAAGTTCGGCTTCAACCCGCTTACCCTCTTTGCCGATGCCGCCCGGCAGTACAACCATCCCGCCATTGAGGCAGCCGGGGCTGTCGCGGCCAAACCGGCGGTGAACGTCCTCGGGCCGGGGCCGCTGGTCACCAATCCGCTGGATGCTTTGTCGCTCGGACTTTCGCTGATGATTGGCACCGCCGGATTGCCGCACATCCTGATGCGTTTCTACACGGTGCCGGACCCGGCGCAGGCGCGCAAAAGTGCATTCTACGCCACGGGGCTGATCGCGTTTTTCTATCTGTTGACCTTCATCCTCGGCTTCGGCGCGATGGCGATGGTGGGCCAAAAAGAGATTGCGGCGGTGGACAAAGCCTACAACATGGCCGCGCCGATGCTCGCGGGCGTGCTCGGTGGCGAACCGATGCTCGGCTTCATCGCGGCAGTGGCTTTTGCGACGATCCTGGCGGTGGTGGCCGGGCTGACGCTCTCTGGTGCCAGCGCGCTCTCGCACGACCTGTGGGTCAACGTGGTGCGCAACGGCGAAGCTCCCGAGCACGAACAGCTCACCGTGGCGCGTTACGCGTCGTTGTTTTTCGGCGTGCTGGCGGTCGGGTTGGGATTGGCTTTCGAGAACACGAACGTGGCCTACATGGTGGGATTGGCATTTGCCATCGCGGCGAGCGCGAACTTTCCGGCGTTGTTCTTGTCGATCTTCTGGCGGCGCTTTACCACGGGCGGGGCCGTGGCGAGCATCTGGG
>CAXUIU010000414.1:1702-3608 GCA_964250955.1 uncultured Chthoniobacterales bacterium
GGGTGGGGCGCTCAGCGCCATCGGGCTGATCGTGATCTCGCCTGCCGTGTGGGTGGACGTGCTGCACAACAAGGAAGCCATTTTTCCGCTCAAGAGTCCTGGTCTGGTCACGATCCCGCTTTCCTTCGTGGTGGCGATCCTCGTGTCACTGGCAACCCCAGAGGCAGAAGCCCAGCGTCAGCACGACGAGGCGGTGGCCCACTTGCCAGAAGCCGACCGCGTGTGAAGACGCCGACAGCGCAACAGGTGGCGGGCGACAGGATCTGCCGCCCGCCTCCCGTCAAAAGCTGGCGGTGAGTTGGACGATCAGGTTCTGCGAAGCGTTCTCGTCGTAGAACGTGCGGATGCTCGACGTGGTCAGCCGGTTGCCGTTGAGGTCGTGGAGGTTTTTCTCCAGGTTCCACGCTCCGTAGTACCATACCTCGAACAGCAGCCACTCCTGGATTTTGTACCCGGCGGCCAGACGAATGCCCTGCGTGTTCAGGCGGCTCAAACCGAAGTTGGTGTCGTTGAGGTTCGGATCGCCCGAGCCGACGCCGACCTGATGGTACTCCGCAGAGACGTACCAATCGCCTTTGCGCTTGGGTTCACCGATCTGCACGCCCCCGATCCAGGATTGTTTGTCCTGGAAAGAATTCTCCTGCAATCCGAGGATTTCGTTGTCACGCTGGCCACCCTCGAAATTGTACGCGAAATCCCAGTAGAACTTGCCTTTGACCGGCCCAACGGGGAACTGCACCTCTCCGTCCAAAAACCCGACGTACAGGCAGCGGGTGGCGTTGTCGCCGTTGAAATTCGCGGTGCCGAGCAATCCACCCTGGTTCGGCGCGAGAGGGTTGGCGGTGTTCACGTCGTTGGGATTGGACCGCCCGCCCGCCGCGCCGACGGCGTTGCCGCTGACGCCGACCGAGCCATGCGGCGCGTAGAAGTAGAAGGCCGGGGAAATGATCAGGGTGAGGAGGTCGCTTGGCTTGTAGGTTGCCACCACGTCCTGATAAAAGAAGATGGCGTCGTTCTTGCGGGTGTTGTCCACGGTTCCCGCTGGATTCGTGGTGTAGGAGGTGACGCTGGTGGACCCCGTGACGACCCCGGCGGCGTTGGTTGTCGCCAGCCGTGTGGTCGAGGTCGTGTACCCACTTTCGGGGTTGTCGTAGAAAACGTACTGGCCGAAATTGGCCTTGACGTTGAGGCGAGGGGTCAGGTCGAAGTTGAACGTCTCGGTCAGGCCGGTCGGATTGATGTTACTCCAATTCACCAGGCCGTCACTGTTGTTGTAGAAGGGGGCAAAAACTTTGCCGATTTCCAGCGTTAGAAAATCAGCGGCCTTCCAACCGAGCATGAACTGGTGCAGGTAGATGCCGTAGTCATCGAACCCTTCCGTGATCTGCTGGTTGCCCGAGTCGGCCGCGCCATTGGTCGAGACACCGAGCGCCGCGAACCAATGATCGTTGAACGTGTAGTTGAGGTTCAGACGCAACCGGTACAGATAGCGGCTGGTCTGCTGCTGGTTTCCCGCTCCCGGATACTGAAAGTCCTCGTTCTGGTAGTTGTAACGGAAACGCAGGTCACCCGAGATGGTGAGTTCCTGCACCTGTTTGCCCGCCGCACGCATAAAAGTGGGCACGTCGGTGGCGTTCACATCTTTGCCCTTGGAGTCGCCCTCCATGACGTTGAGTTCTCTTTCGAGTGCCTCGACGCGGGCCTCCAAGGTCTTGTCGTAAGGATCAGCCCCGCGCACGACACCGACAGCCGCCACCCAAAGCATGGAGGTCACCACTGGTATGGCATACCAGCGGGCAACCGAACGTTTCAGCGTGCCGAGCGTAAACAAAAACGAGCCTTTCATGAAAATTTCTTAATGAAGATTTTTTAATGAACACCACGCCCATCTGACAAGCAGACAATT
>CAXUIU010000415.1:0-3579 GCA_964250955.1 uncultured Chthoniobacterales bacterium
CGCCGATCACGTCGAAAGATTTCCCCGGAGGATCGGTCAGCGTGAACGGCCGGTCAGATGTCGCCGCGGATGAGGCGTGGCGTCTGTACCTGTGGCCAGAGATAGACGCTGATGCGGAAAGCTTCCGCGCCGCGTTCCTCGGAATCCCAGGAGTCGCCACGAATCATCCATACCCGCGAGGCGCTGGCAGGCAGCGCCAGCGTGCGGACCAACGCGCGCGCTGCTTCCGCTGCCTTGGGCGAAATCGTGTACGTGCCGTCACCGACGAGCAGAGGAAACCCTGCCGGCTCCTGCGCGTGCGCAACGGCGACCAGCATCCCCAGGCCGCACCACCGCAGAAGAGGGCGAGCGGTGATCATCTCGCGATCTACCGCGCCGGGATCATCCCCGTCTGGCGCGCGTAGTTAAAAATCCCGCCCGCCTCCACCACCGGACGTACCTCGCCCAGAGGCTTGAGCGCATACACGGTCCCTGCGTGCGTGAGCGTGTCCGCATCGAAGTCGAGCGTCACCTCGTCGCCTGTCTTGAGCACGTCGCGCAGGCTGGTCGCGGATTCGTACGGGAACACCTCGCCCGTCGCCACGCTGTTGCGAAAGAAGATGCGCGCGTAAGTCTCCGCCACCACCACCCGCACGCCCGCCGCCCCGAGCGCGATGGGGGCGTGTTCGCGCGAGGAGCCGCACCCGAAGTTGCGCCCCGCCACGACGATCCCGTACGGCGTTTTTTGTTCCCCTGCGGGCACGAACCGCTCCGGGTACTGCGCGTCGGGCAGCCCGATCATCGCGTAGGAACCGAGTTGCGCATATTCTTCCGGCACGGTGGGCAGGAGCGTCAGGTACTGCGCGGGGATGATTTGGTCGGTGTCAATGTTGTCCCCGACGACGTAGACGCGGGCGGTCAGCGGTGCGGCCATAAAAAACGAAGGAGCTAGCGGAAATTGACTCCCGGCGTCGGGGTCGGCCGGGCGTCCGCCTCGGGCAGGCGTTCGTTGCGGCCGGCGTCGGAGGGGATCGTGATGGCCGGGGCGGGGTTGAGCGGGCCCGTCTTCTTGCCGGAACGCGACGGCGACGCACCCGCGCCCGGCGTCGGCAACGGCCCGGTCAACTGCACGCCCGCGGCGGCCTCGGCCGCCTGGATCGTCGCGGCGTCCTCCTGCGTGATCTCGGCGGGGGTCAATTGCACGATGTCCTCGGTGCCGACGTAGCCGACCTGGTCGTCCGCCGTCTTGACCTGACTGAACCCGCGCCCGGGCTTTACCATCGTCAGGCGCGCGTTCTTCTTGAGGTCCTGATCCGACCCGGACGCTTGCAAAGGCGAGTAGCGGAAGAACCCGGTCGTGTCCGTCCTGACCTTATAGCGGTCTTTATCCGGCACGGCCTTGATCGGCTCGGTGCTGACGAGGTTCGCGTTAGCCGTGGGGAGCGTCGTGCCGCCGTTCCGACAGCCGTTGGCAAGGAGCACCAGCGGCAGGACGAGGAGAAAACGCGGCGCCCGTTTCATCGTCTTTACAAATACTCGCGCGGGTCGGTGATCCGGCCCGTCAACGCGCTCGCCGCCACCGTGTACGGGCTGGCGAGATAGACCTTCGAGTCCTTGTGGCCCATGCGGCCGGGGAAGTTGCGGTTGGTCGCGCTGATGCAGCTCAGCGGCTTGTTCATGCGCCCGAAGGTGTCCACCGGACCGCCCAGGCACGCGGCGCAACTTGCGTTCTCGGTCAGGAGCACGCCGGCGTCTTCGAGCCATTGCCAGACGCTTTTGCCGTCCCATTGGATCTTGTGCAGGTCGTCCACGACGCCCGGCGTCGCCGGCACGCCGAAGGTGTCGATGGCGACTTTTTTGCCTTTCACGATCTCCGCGAACGCCAGGAAGTCCGAGAGCTTCCCGCCCGTGCAGCTTCCGACGTACGCGCGGTCGAGCGCGACGTGTCCAAGCGTCTTGGCGAGCGCGCGGTTGCCCGGGTTGGGGTGCATTGCCACGGTGGGCTCCAGCGCGGCGAGGTCGAACGCCTTTTCGTAGACAAACCGTTGGTCCGCCCCCGCCTCGGCAGGCTGGTAGTCGGCCTTCGTGCCGTTGGCGGCGCAGCGCGCGTCCACGAAGTCGAAGGTCTTCTGGTCCGCGGCGAAAATCCCGTTCTTGCCGCCGGCCTCGATGGCCATGTTCGCAATCGTCATGCGGTCGTCCATCGACAGGCCGCCCGCGCCCGGGCCGTCCCATTGCATCGCACGGTAGGTCGCTCCGTCGAAGCCGATGTCGCCGATGACATGGAGGATCACGTCCTTGGCCATCACGCCCTTCTGCAACGCGCCGTCGAGGTGGAAGCGCATCGTCTCGGGCACCTTGATGAGCAGCTTGCCCGTGCCGAGGACGAACCCCGCGTCCGTGTTGCCGATGCCGGTCGCGAACTCTCCGAACGCCCCGGCCATGCACGTGTGCGAATCCGTGCCGAAGAGCACCTCGCCCGGCCGCACGTGGCCTTTTTCCGGCAGGGCGGTGTGGCACACGCCCGCGAACTGGCTGCCGTACTGGCGCTTGAGCTGGCCGCGCGCGGCGTCGAACGCCCACTTTCCCTGCGGATCATCGATCACGTCGTAGAAGTACGGCAACTCTTGTTCGCGCACGAACTCACGCAGAAGGTCCACGTTGCGGTTGGACAAGCTGTCGGCCGTGAAGATGTAGTGGTCGGGGATGATGACGACCTTGCGGCGGTCCCACACCTTGGCGTCGCGCCCGAACTCCCGGTGGAACACTCCAACCGTCCCCGGGCCGCACACGTCGTGGGTGAGCAGGATGTCGGCGTTGACCCAGAGGTTGTCGCCGGGCTGGACCCGGGCGTGGCCGCTGGCCCGGGCGAGGATGGTTTCGGTGAGGGTCATAGGTATGGCGCGGGACCGGACTATGCCATGCGGGCGGGAACCGCCGCAACGGGATTTTGCGGGCGCGCACTGCGGGCCGCAGCGGCGCGCCGACAAAATTCTACTTGCGAGAGCGCCGTTCGCTCCTTAGAGGAAGAAGGTCGTGTTTTCGATGGACCCTAGCCTTGGGCGATTGCGTAAGTTTTTACTTGTAAAGGATTTATAATAATTTGTAACAAAAACGGGCATCCGGTAGTCTCACTTCTTGCGGACTATCTCCCTGACCGTTGCCGTACTCACACCTACCTTTGAATCTTTCCCTTGCCATATGACACTCGGAGAACGCCTTAAGAACCTGCGCAGAGAGATCGGCCTGTCCCAGGAAGCCTTCGGAGCGCAGGGACTGATCTCCGCGCCGGGGTGGATCAAGATCGAGAACGGCCAGCGCCACGCCAGCGAGAAGCTCATCGAGCGCATCTCCAAGTGGCTGGTCGAGGAAAAGTACATGCGCTCGGGGGCGGTCAACGAACTCAAGGAGGAACTGCTCACCCTCAAGTACCTGGGCAGTCGTTCTCCGTTCGTGCGCGAGATGGCGCGCACCCACGCCAAGAAGCTGCCGAGCAGCGCGACGCTCCTGGCCGCCGAGGAACCCGGCGCCTACAAGGCCAAGCCCAAGCGCGGCCGGCCGCCGGGCACCAATTACAAGAAGCAGCAAGGACGCTGAGGC
>CAXUIU010000416.1:0-3575 GCA_964250955.1 uncultured Chthoniobacterales bacterium
CTGGTGTGCGCGGAGAAATGCATCCCCGGCGAGGCGACGCTCACGCTCCCGCTACAGGCCGGCGGCAACATGCAGGCGGCCAACGCGGACGTATTTGCTAAGTACCACGCGCGTCTGCCTGTCCCGGCCGAAGCGGCGAAGGTCGGCGTGGGATTGCAAGACAAGTTCTTGACCTTCCAGCTCAATGGTAACGGCAGTGCCCCGGAGGCCGTCGAGTTCTACCCGCTGCCTGGCGGCGACGCCGAGGTCGGCCACCCCGCGGCGGCCAAGGTGATGACCATCCCCGAGCCGCCTTCCTGGGGAGCGTCCTGCGTCGTGGAAGTCACCTCCGATCCGAAGGACGCCGAGCAGGTCGGTGGTGTGTGGGTGCTCACGGACAAGGACAGGAACAAGACCGCTATCGCCGTCGCTCCGCAAAAGCCGGTCGTCTCTCCTGCTGATCCCACTGCCGCGCGGCCATCTCCGACCCCGGCAGCAGCCGTCGCGTCTAACCACGCTCCCTCACCCGCTTCTTCTAACGGTCTCGCTACACCGGTCACCCCGGCCGGTTCGCTGTGGCACTTCCTCCTGCTCGGCTTCCTCGGTGGACTGATCCTCAACGTCATGCCGTGCGTGCTGCCGGTGATTTCGCTGAAGCTGTTTTCCTTTGTCAAGCAAGCCAACGAGGACCGTGCGCGTGTGTTCCGGCTCGGGTTGGCGTATGCGGCGGGCGTGTTCGCTTGGTTCCTGGGGTTTGCGGGGCTGGTGGTCGGTCTGCGGGCGGCGGGGCATCAGGTCGGGTACGCGTTCCACCTGCAGAACCCGTGGTTCCTCGTGGGTCTGAGCGCGGCGACGTTCGTGTTTGCGCTGAACCTCCTGGGCGTTTTCGAGATCGTCCTACCTGGCACGGTGACCAACGCGGCGGCAAGCGCGGAAGGCCGGCGCGAGGGGTATGCGGGGGCGTTCGTGCAAGGGATGTTGGCGACGGTGCTCGGCAGCGCGTGCACGGCCCCAGTCTTCGGCGAGGCCCTCGCTTTTGCGTTCTCGCAGAGCGCGGTGGGAATTTTTGCGATGTTCGCGGCCATCGCGGCGGGAATGAGCGCGCCTTTCGTGCTCCTGGCAGCATTCCCGGGCTGGCTGCGGTTCCTGCCCAAACCGGGCGCGTGGATGGAACGCGTCAAACAAGCCACAGGGTTTCTCCTGCTGGCGACGGTGCTGTGGCTCCTGTTCGTGCTTGGCCGCTCGAAGGGCTCCGACGGGGTGGTCTGGACCGGCGTGCTCCTGCTCGCGCTCGGCGTGGCGTGCTGGGTGCAAGGGGCGTTCAACACCTTTACCGCTAGCGACGGCGCGCGCTGGGCGGCACGGTTGGCGATGGCGATTATCGTCTTCGCTGGAGGGTACTTCGCCGTCGGTCAGATCGCCGGCTCGCGTCCCCCGGAGGCGGCCGAGAACGCGAAGGGGTTCGCCGCACAACTCGACACGGCGCTCAAAACGGGTCGGACGGTATTCGTCGATTTCACGGCCGACTGGTGCGTGTCTTGCAAGAGCAACGAGCGGCTCGTGCTCGCCAGCGACGCGGTGCAAAAGGCATTTCAGGATGGGAACGTCGCAGTCCTCAAGGCCGACTACACGACCTACACGGAGGACGTGGCGCGGCTGCTGCGGCAGTTCAACGCGGCCAGTGTGCCGCTGTACGTCGTCTACCCGGCGGGCCGGCCGGACGCGCCGGTCGTTTTGCCAACGCTCCTGACCCAGCAGACCGTGCTCGATGCCCTCGCCGCCGCCAACAACAAGCCCCTCGCGGCACGCTGATCTTCCTGATTCTACAAACAAGCAAACCCATGAAAAAACTCCACGCTGTCTTCACCGCTTTTGCTTTGCTGGCGGTCACTGCCACCGGCCATGCCGCGCCCTCCGTCGGGTCAGTCGCGCCGGACTTTTCGCTGCCTGACTCCGGCGGCAAGGCCGACGAACTCAGCAAGTACAAGGGCAAGTTTGTCGTCGTCGAATGGACGAACCCGGAATGCCCGTTCGTGCGCAAGCATTACGAGAGCGACAACATGCAGAAGCTGCAAGCCGAGTTCACCAAGAGGGGCGTCATCTGGCTGGCGGTGGATTCCTCCGCGCCCGGTCAGCAGGGTTACCTGGAAGGCAGCGACGCCAAGGAGGCGAAGGACAGCAAGTACGCCGCCTGCACGGCGCTTCTGCTCGACGCGGATGGCAAGGTCGGCCACCTCTACGGCGCGACCAACACGCCGCACATGTACATCGTCGATCCCGAAGGCAAGCTGATCTACTCGGGGGCTATTGACAGCATTGCCTCCGCCGACAAGGCGGACATCCCCAAGGCGACCAACTACGTGCGCGCGGCGCTGGACGAGGCGTTGAGCGGCAAGCCGGTGACCAAGGCAAGTTCCAAAGCGTATGGGTGTAGCGTGAAGTACAAGGGCTAAACCGTCTCGCCTGCAACGAGACTGCCATCCGCAGCGGGGCAGATAGACCCGGCTGCGGATTTCTCCCGTTTTGATGGCTTTATGACCGCAGGCTCCACCGGCGACGAGTAGAACCGACTTAGTGCCTCTTTTCTATCGACGCCTTCACCTGCTCAAGCGATGTCTGCAAATCGTTGAGGACGTCCCCGCGTTTCAACTGCCCGCCCTTGTCCTCTCCGTACGAGGTGTGCATGCGCGTGCTGATTGTCTCGTAAACGTGCGTGCGGTCGCCTTCCGGGTTGATCGTGCAACTGAGCACGAGGTCAGGCGCGAACGAATAGAGGCCGCCCACGTTAGATTGATACAGCGATGCGGTGACGCCACGCCAGGGTTTCTCAAACACCATCATCTCCCCGCCATCGGACGTGAGTTTGTAACCCGCCCACACGTTGGTTGCGATCAGCTGCGACCTGACCGCCGAGATGTTTCGTGTCGCGATGACGACTTCCGGTTGGCCGGAGGATGTGGCTACTGGCGTCGAGCAGCCGCTGAACATCGCCGTAACCAGAAGAAGGAGAGATGCTTGCGCAAACATAGATGGCGATTTAAGGCAAAAACCGATTTGGCTGGCAAGATGGAAGCCTGCGGCCGACGAATTTTCGTTTCTCGATGCCAGTCCGCGCCTTAGCTCACCGGCGGACGCTGCTTGTGCCAGTCGGTGCTCTGCTCGTAAGCGTGCGCGATTCGCAGCATCCGCTCCTCCTCAAACGACGGCCCGATGATCTGTAAGCCCACCGGCAATGCCTTGCCGCCGGTGTTCTCGCCCTGCGCGAACCCGCATGGGATGCTTACTCCGCACACCCCGCCGATGTTCGCCGCGATGGTGAAAATGTCCGCCAGGTACATCGCCAGCGGGTCAGAACGCTCGCCCAGCTTGAAGGCCGGCACCGGCGAGGTCGGGCAAACGAGCGCGTCCACTTTCTCGAAGGCCTGCTCGAAGTCCTGCCGGATCAGCGTGCGCACCTTCTGCGCGCGCACGTAGTACTGGTCGTGGTAACCGCTGCTGAGCACGTAGGTGCCCAGGATGATGCGGCGCTTGACCTCCGGGCCGAAGCCCTGTTCGCGCGTCTTGCCGTAGAGATCGAGCAGGCCGCTGGTGTCCTT
>CAXUIU010000417.1:0-3565 GCA_964250955.1 uncultured Chthoniobacterales bacterium
GAACCGCAACCTCGATTTCGTCTACACGATCCGGAAGTGGGTCGCCAACCATCCCGCCGACGCGAAGGCCGCCGGGAAGGAAGAAAACCGCAGCAAGCTCCAAGTGCCCTTCATCTGTCAGTTCATGCCGATGCGATGGTCTTACGAAGGGCTCGTCGTCGCGCAGGCCAAGCTCAACCCGCTCACGGGCCGGCAGGAACGCATCCAGGCCGCCATCCAGACGCTCGCCGACAAGGAAGAGAGCCAGCAAGGCATCGGTCTGACGCTCACCCCCGTCGAGCGCGACCGCATGGACGGCTTGAAGGAGCTGCTCGCGCGTCTCTCCGGTCTGGAAGCGGGCACGAGCGCCGGGGTAGACGAGTCGCTCCGACAGATCGACGAAATCGAGGCCAAGCTGCCGCTGCCCGACATCGAGGTGGCCGACCGTGGCACAGGCGTGACGGCCGAGCAACTCTACGTCAACCAGAAGATCACGGACCTCGTCTCGAAGGCCGAGATGGAGCAGAACGACTACCGCAACGAGGAACGCAAGCAGCGGGAGTTGAACGTGTTCTTCGGCGCGTTCCGCTACGTCTTTCACCACAAGGTCAGCGTGCATCTCATCAACAGCCTCGTGCTCGTCGGCTTCTCGCTGCTCACGCTCGGGCTGCTGCACCTCAGCCTGCGCAAGGAACTGGAACGATGACCGCTCGCCGCGCCCGCATCGAACGCCGCACCGGCGAGACGCAGATCGTCGTGGACCTGCTCATCGACGGGTCGGGGAAGGCGGAGACCCGCACGGGGCTGCCGTTCTTCGACCACATGCTGACGCTCTTCGCGCGGCATAGCCTGACGGACCTCGCGGTGCAGGCCGATGGCGACCTCGACGTGGACAGCCACCACACGGTCGAGGACGTGGGGATCACGCTCGGGCAGGCGTTCGCAAGGGCGTTGGGCGACAAGCGCGGGGTGGCGCGCTACGGCCACGCGTACCTACCGATGGACGAGACCCTCGCGCGGGTCGTGGTTGATTTCAGCGGGCGGCCGTTCCTGGAATATCGTTTGCCGGCGGGCTTGCCGTCGGCAGCGGGACTGATGGCGGGGAGGGGGTTTGCGTTGCAGCTCGTGGAGGAGTTTTTACGCGGGTTCAGCGTCCACGCGGGTTGCAATGTCCACGCCGAGATTCTCTACGGGCGCGATGCGCACCACTTTGCGGAAGCGATTTTTAAGGGGCTGGCGAAGGCGGTGGACCAGGCGTGCCGATTCGATGCGCGGGTGACCGGCGTGCCGAGCACCAAGGGCTCGCTCTGAAGAGGGCGCATCGCGGTCGTTCCCTGCCAGAAAATCTAGGGACTGGCTCGGGGAGGCAGCCCTACCTTACTGGACGAACGCCTGCGGCGTAGGCTAACTTGCGTTCCTATGCAGGAACCTCTTCTCGGCCTGATCGACTACGGCAGCGGCAACCTGCGCAGCGTCGGCAAGGCTCTCGCCAAAATCGGCGCGCGCGTCGAACTTCTCGCCTCTCCTGAGCGCCTCGACACCGTGGATGCCGTGGTGTTGCCCGGGGTGGGGGCCTTCGGGGACTGCGCCGAACAACTCCGCGCCCGCGGCCTGTGGGAACCGCTCGCCGGCTGGTTGCGCGACGACCGGCCCTTCCTGGGCGTGTGCCTGGGCTACCAACTGCTTTTCGAGTCCAGCGAGGAGACGCCCGGTGTCGCGGGGTTCGGGAAGTTCGCCGGGGCGGTGCGGCGTTTTCGTACGCCGGGCCTGAAGGTGCCGCAGATCGGCTGGAACGCGCTCCGGTTCCAGCCGGCCGGCGAGCGGCTGCGGCGCGGGCTGGAGGATGGGACGCACGTTTATTTCGTCCATTCGTACCACCCGATGCCGGAGGACGAGGGCATCGTCGCGGCGACGACGGACTACGGCGGGCCGTTTGCCGCCGCCGTCGAGCGGGGGAACACCTTCGGCGTGCAGTTCCATCCGGAGAAAAGCCAGGATGCCGGGCTAACGATGCTGGGGAACTTTGTAGCGGCGGTTCAGTCGGTCAGCGCGCCGCTGCGGGTCGCGGCGTAGTTCCGGCCGCGTCTTCCCTAGCAGGCGGTATGACTGCATCCTGTCCGCTCCGGCGCGGAGCGAGAGTTGGAACGTTTCGTATGTTGTGGTAATAATTCAACAAAATGGACGCCGCCACTTCCCTCTCGACGCTCGCCTGGTCCATGCTGCACCGGCCGGAGATCGTGCGGGCGGGCCGGTTCCCGCTGTTGGAAAAAAGCCGCGGTTTCGTCTACCGCGCGCCGACGGTGGCGCTCCATCAGCACGACTACGAAGGCCGCGTCCACATCGGCGAGGGCCAGTACGAACTGCGCCCCGGCGATCTGACGCTCACCCCCGCCGACATCGACTCGCACTACCACCTGGAGCGCGACGGGTTCCACCTGTGCATCCACTTCCGGCTGCCCGCCGACACCGTCGCGGCGGTCGAGGAACGCCACGCGCTCGAACTCCCGCTGCACCTGCGCCTGGGCACCGGGTCCAACTCGGTGCGTCAGCGGATCTGGTGGATCACCGATCTGCACCGCCGCGCCGAACACGCCGACGCCCGCAAGCGCACCCTCGCCCTCGCGGCGGCCTCCGCCGGGATGCAGGAACTCCTGCTCACCCTCGCCCTGCTAGAGCCCGAGGAACAAACCCCCGCCGAGCCCACCTCCTCGCGCGTGGAGAAAGCGATGCTGACCCTGCTCGAACTCATCGACCTGCGGTTAAAGGAAGTGCTCGCCATCCCCGAACTCGCCGAGGCGTCCGGGCTGAGCCAGAACTACCTCGCCCGGGCTTTCCGCCGCCGTTACGGGATGCCGGTGCCGCACTTCATCCTGTTGCGGCGTGTGGAGCTTGCCCGGCACCTGCTCACCACGAGCGAACTGACCGTCAAGCAGGTGGCTCACGAGGTCGGCTTGCCGGACGTGCAGCATTTCAACAAGCAGTTCCGCCGCCTGGCCGGTATGAGCCCGAGCGCGTACCGCCAGCAGGAGCGAGCGAAGAAAGACCGGTAGCAATCGGGCGGACTCCTTTTACCGTGGGGGCGATGCTCCTTTTCCCCGCGATTGATCTGATGGATGGCCAGGTGGTGCGCCTGCGTCAGGGTAAGGCCGAACAAAAGATCGTGTACTCCGACGATCCGGCGGCGCTCGCCCGGCGTTGGCAGGACGAGGGCGGCGACTGGCTGCACCTCGTCGACCTGGACGCCGCCTTCACCGGGCAGCCGGGCGAACGCAACCGCGACGCCCTGCGTGCGATCCTCGCCGCCGTCACGATCCCGTGCGAACTCGGCGGCGGCCTGCGCGACGAGGCCAGCGTGCGCGCCGCGCTCGACCTCGGGGTGGCGCGGGTGGTCGTCGGCACGCGCGCGGCGGAGTCGATGGACTTCGTCGCGCACCTGGTGAAAACCTTCGGCTCCGAGCGGGTGGTCGTCGGCATCGACGCGCGGGACGGAGAGGTCGCCGTCAAAGGCTGGACCGCCGGGGCCGGCCCCCGCGCCCCCCCCCCCGCCCGCCCGGCCCCGGGGGCCCGGGGCGGCGGGGGCCGAAGA
>CAXUIU010000418.1:0-3541 GCA_964250955.1 uncultured Chthoniobacterales bacterium
CTGCGGGGTGTGACCTTCGACGTGCGCCCGGGCGAGGTCCACGCGCTCCTCGGCGAGAACGGCGCGGGCAAGAGCACGCTCATCAAAATTCTCTCCGGGGTTCACTCACCCGATGAAGGACAAATTTTCCTGCGCGGTGAGTCCGTGCGTTTCGCCGACCCCGGCCAGGCGCAGGCCCGTGGCATCGCCACGATCTACCAGGAGTTCAGCCTGTACCCGGAGCTGACCGTCGCCGAGAACATCTTCGCCGGCCACCCGCCGCGCCGCTGGGGCGGGCTGGCGCTGGACTGGCGGAAAGCGGCGCGCGACGCCGCGGCGCTCCTCGCCACGCTCGACGCCAGCGACATCGACGTGGGCGCGCGGGTCGGCTCACTATCCGTGGGCAACCGCCAGCGTGTCGAGATCGCCAAGGCGCTCTCCCGACAGGCGCAGGTGCTCATCCTCGACGAGCCGACCGCCGTGCTTACCCAGCACGACGCCGAGCGGCTCTTCACCGTCGTGCGCCGGCTGCGCGACCAGGGCGTGGCGATCATCTACATCTCGCACCGCATGGACGAGATCTTCGCGTTGTCCTCGCGCATCACCGTGTTGCGAGACGGCCAGTGGATCGGCACGCAGGCCACCGACTCCACCAACGAAACCGAACTCATCCGCCAGATGGTCGGCCGGGCCCTGTCGCAGGAACCCTCGCTCGACGACGCGGGCCTCCCGGCCGGAAACGGCGAGCGTCCCGTCTTGTTGAAGGCGACCCATCTCGCCCGCCGCCCGCTGCTGCGCGACGCCAGCCTGGAACTGCGCGCGGGCGAGATCGTCGGGCTGGCGGGATTAATCGGCTCGGGGCGGTCGGAGTTGGCCCAAGCCATCTTCGGCAGCGCCCCGGCGGAGAGCGGCACCCTGGAAGTCAACGGCAAGCCCGTCACGATCCGCCGGCCCGAGGAGGCAATCGCGCTGGGCATCGGCTACGTCCCCGAGGATCGCCAGCGCCAGGGACTCGTCACGGCCATGAGCGTCGGCCAGAACGTCGGCTTGACCCGGCTGCGGGCGCTCAGCCGCGGGCCGTTCCTGAACTTCGCCGCCGAGGACCGCCTCGCCGAGAACTACGTCGGCAAGCTGCGCATCAAGACGCCCACCGTCCGCGAGATCGCCCGCAACCTTTCCGGCGGCAACCAGCAGAAGATCGTCCTCTCCAAGTGGCTCGCCACCGAGCCCAAGGTCCTCATCGTGGACGAGCCGACGCGCGGCATCGACGTGGGCGCGCGCGCCGAAATCCACCGCCTCCTGATCTCCCTCGCCCGCGAGAACGGGCTGGCGCTCCTGGTGATTTCCAGCGACTTGCAGGAAGTCCTGCGCCTGAGTGACCGCGTGCTGGTGATGCGCGACGGGCGGCTGGTGCGGGAGTTCGCACGCGCCGACGCCACGCAGGAAGCCGTCTTGACCGCCGCGCGCGGCCAGGATTTACCCGTGGCCGCCTGAACCGATTCCCATCCATGTCCCGCACCTCCACGTTGGCCGGCATCCTCAACCGCCAGGAAACCGTGCTCGTCCTGGCGATGGCACTCGTGCTCGTCGGCGTGACGTTGGTCAACCCGGGCTTCAGCCACTCGGACAACCTTGTGGACGTGCTCTTCAAGTCGTCCTACATCGGCGTGGCGGCCATCGGCACGGCGATGGTGATCATCTGCGGGCACATCGACATTTCGCTCGGGGCCATCGTCGGGGTGTGCGCCACCGTGGCCGGCAACCTGGCCGTGGCGAACGTGCCGCTGCCGCTGGTCTACCTGTCGACGATCCTCGTCGGCGTCGTGCTTGGCACGCTCAACGGTTGCTTGGTGGCGTTCCTGCGTCTACCAGCCATCGTCGTGACCCTGGCGATGGCGAGCATCCTTAAAGGGGCGCTCATCCTCAAAACTCGGGGGGTGTGGATCTACGGACTGCCGGCGAACTTCGGGTTGGCTCACATGGTTGTTTTCGGGGTGCCGGTGGCCATCCTGACGCTGCTCGTCTGCGGCGCGGCCTTCACGCTCTGGCTGCGCTACACCGCCAAGGGACGCGAGATCTACGCCGTCGGCGGCAACGCCGAGGCCGCCCGCCTCGGCGGCATCTCCGCGCGCGGGGTGACGATCCGGGTTTTCGCCCTCAACGGCTTCCTGCTCGGGGTCGCGGCGGTGCTGTATTCGACGAACTTCTCCGCCATCCAGTCCAACGCCGTACCCGGGTTGGAGTTGACCGTCATCACGGCGGCGGTGATCGGCGGCGTGTCGATCCTCGGCGGCACGGGCACGGCGGCCGGAGCGATCCTCGGCGCAATCCTGCTCCAGATCATCGGGACGGCCCTGGTGTTCCTGCACATTCGCGCGGAGTGGTTCCAGACCGTGCAGGGCACGCTGATCTTGCTGACGATTCTCCTGGATGTGTTCCGCCGTCGGCGCGCGGCGGGCACCGGGATCGTGTCGGCGGGCGTGGGCGCGGGCAGCGCGCCGGTGCTGCGCGTGGGGCCGTTCGCGGTGCAGGAGGTCGTGCTCGCGGCGCTGCTGGCGGCGGTGTGCGTCGTGCTGTCGTTCACGTCAGACCGGTTCTTCAACGCCGCCAATCTGCTGAACCAGACGCGCTTTTTGACGGAGGCGGCGCTCATCGCGGTGCCGATGACCTACGTCATCATCACGGGCGGCATCGACCTGTCGGTCGGCTCGGTGTTGGCCTTTAGCGCGGTGGTGTTCGGATTCTCGTGGCAATCCTACGGGCTGCCGCTGCCGCTAGCGGCGTGCGTGGGTCTCGGCGCGGGCACACTGGCGGGTTTGCTCAACGGCGCGATGATCGTCGGCCTCGGCGTACCGCCGTTGATCGTGACGCTGGCGACCTTGGCGATCTTCCGTGGACTGGCGTTCGGCATCAGCCAGTCGCGCTCGGTCCACGGGTTCCCGGAGGGTTTCGCGTTCCTGGGCAGCGGCGAGATCGCGGGGCTGCCGGTGCAGCTTTATCTCTTGGCGGTGGTGTGGCTCGTCAGCGGGGTGGTCCTCGCGCGTACTCCGTACGGTCGGACGCTCTATGCGTTGGGCAACAACGAAACCGCCGCGCGCTTCGCCGGCCTGCGCACCGGGCGCGCCAAGATGCTCGCGTACGGCTTCAGCGGCTTCTGCGCGGCGGCGGCGGGCATTGTGTTTACCTCGCGCGTCACCACGACCCGGCCCGACGCGGGTACTGGCCTGGAACTCGACGTGATCGCCGCCGTCGTCTTCGGCGGCACGAGCATCTTCGGCGGACGCGGCACCATCCTTGGCACCGTGCTCGGCGTCGTGACGATCCAGCTTTTGAAAAATGGCCTGCAACTCTCCGGCGTGCGCGGCGAGGGCACGGTGATCCTCATCGGCACGGTGCTCTTACTCTCCATCGTGCTCAGCCAGTTCTTCGAGCGCGTGTCCTGGAACCGCCACCAGCGCCGCACGCGCACTTCCGCCGCGCCGCCCAAGCCCGAACTGCCCCCGCAAAACGTTTCCTCCGTAACCAACAACCCAACCCCATGAACATCCCCTCCCTCCTGAAC
>CAXUIU010000419.1:0-3535 GCA_964250955.1 uncultured Chthoniobacterales bacterium
GCGGGAAGGGACAGCTTGGCGCAGAAACGCCTGGAGGGCAAGCCTGGCGTCAAGGCGTTCCCTACCAAGCCGGACGACGTACGGACGCGGACGGTCTACTTGTTCGGGTTGTTCTCGGCGGCGCTCGGCGTCGTCCAGCGGGCACGGTCCGAGTAGAAGGTGTAGCTCAGATCCCCTGCCATTGGCAGCGCCTGCTGAAAGGGGAACAGCGGCATGTTGGCACGGCCGAAAATCAGCGCTGGGTAACCGTTGGCCTGGTTGCGGTCATCCACGTCGGCGTATTCGCCGCGGTAGATGCCGTAGTAGAAGCTCTCGTTGCGGCTGACGGGGGTGAGGAACACCCCGCACAGCGTCCCGGGCAGCTTGGCGTTGTCGCTCATGCCGAGCAGGTCCTTAAACTTGGCCGGCAGCCAGAGGCTTTTGCGGTCGGCGTACCACGCCACCCCCCAGGGCATGTCGGAGGCGATGACCTCGTGGTCGTCGGTCCACTTACCGAGCGCGTTGATGACGGGCTGAATGTAGGAAAGCTGCACGGGCGGCTGGTTGCGCGGCAGCAGGGTGAAGGCCAGCGGCAGCGCCGACACGAGAGAAAGAGCCGTGAAAAGCACCACGCGCGACAGCAGACCACCGCTGCCTTCCCGACGGGAAAAGAGCACGAGCACGAACGCCAGCCCGAAACCGAGCATCACCGGCAAAAAGAGCACCTGGAGCTGGTTGGCGTGGACCGGCGGTAGTCCCCCGCTGCCGCTGCCGACGATCCCCATGCCCACGATGGCGCAGAACCACATGGCCAGCACGCCCCAACGCAGGGAGTTGACCTCTGGCCGCCGGAAGACATGCAGCAGGCACAGAAAAAAGCCGAGCGCGATGAAGTTGCCCAACCCACTAGCCACTCCCTCGACCCCGGCGACGATGCCGTTCTGGACCTTGTTGCGAAAGTTCAGGAGCGAGACGTTTTCCACGACGGCGCTCACCGAGGCCGCGCGCTCGTGGAAGGCTGCCGAGCCGTTCAGTCCTTCGTAGAGCGAGAAGGGCGCCACGCCAAAGGCGCTGCCGCTCACGCGGTAGTTGCGCACGATCCACGGCGCGCACACCAGCACGAAGGCCAAGAGCATCACCAACGCCACCGGCCCGCGCCGCCGGAAGGTGACGACCGTATACCCCAGCGCCCCTAAAAACAGCCACACGGTCAGCGCGTGCGTCAGCGCCAGCAGCCCGAAGAGGCCGCCCGTGATCGCCAGCCAGAGCACCGCACGGGGCGTGCGCGCACCGGCCTGTTGCGCTTCCTCCATCGTCACCCCGCTGCCGCCCGTCGAGGTGAACGCCTCGCCGGTAAGGACCTCAATGGCCTTGTTGATCTCGACGGCGCGCACCAGCGCGTAGAGCGCCGCATTGAAGAGCAGGAGCATGATCATCTGCGGCAGCCCCGTGAGCGTGTACTGCCAGCACAGGTCACTGAGGCTCGTCAGTATCGATGCCCAGAACGCCAGCCGCGCGTCGAACAGGCGGCGCAAGAGGAGGTATTGCACCCCCACCGCGCCCAGGAAAAACAACATCGACAAAGCCACGATGATCCGCTCGGCCGGCGCGATGTATTCGCCCTTACCGAATCCCATCTTGTCGCCGGCGATCTTGACGGCCAACGCGTCCACGAGCGGTGGCAGCGGGGCGTTGTAGGTGTCGGGGAAGTTTTCACCGTCCTTGGGCAAGCTGCCGAGGTTCTTGTCGATTTGGCCGATGGCAAGGGGCCGGAAGAACTTCGTGCTCCAACCGTGGCCGCGGGCGATCTCGCGGCCGACCTGGGCCTGGTCCATGGCGGTCGGCTCGGCAAAGCCGCGGAACTTCCAGCCGAGCAGGACCAAGGCGATGGAGACGACGATGGCCAGGCGAAGAAAAATCCGAATGACAAACGCAAAGCGGCCCTGTTCGAGCGCATGGACGATGGTTTGGACGCTGGGAGCAGCCATAGGCCGGGCAGACTAAAGGCTGGGGAACGGAAAGGTCAAGAGGAAGGCGGTGTCTGCTGCACGCAGACGTTGCGGGTTGCGATGTGCCCTGCGGGCACGTGGGCAGAGGCGGGCCGCAGAACTCCTCCTGCCAACGTCGCCGTCAGGCGACACCGCAACCCGCAACGCCGCGCAGCGGCATCGCAACGGCGGCCCTGCCGCTACCCCGAGACGGCGGGGTCGGCTTTGATCTTGCGGTGCAGCGTGCGGCGGCTCATGCCGAGGAGTTGCGCGGCGCGGGTGACGTTGCCGTTCGTGTCGGCCAACGCGCGGCGGATGAGGTCACCCTCGCGTTCGTGAACGTTGAGCGAGGGGCCGGTCGACCGCAGGCGGGCACCGACGACGGCAGCGGGAGTGTCGGCACCATTCCACTGGCGCAAGGCGGCCGGCAGGTCGCGCAGCGTGATCTTCGGGCCGGGGGCCAGCACGACGGCGCTCTCCACCGCCGCGCGCAGTTGGCGCACGTTGCCCGGCCAGGGGTATTCAGCGAGACGGCTGGCGGCGTCGGCCGTCAGCTCGCGCAGGGGCTTGCCATTCTCCTGAGAAGCCTGTTGGAGGAACGCCTGAACCATCAGCGGGATATCTTCGGGCCGCTCGCGCAAAGGCGGCATGAAGACACGCACGACGTTGAGCCGATAGAAGAGGTCATCGCGGAACTTGCCCTGCGCCACGAGGGCTTCGAGGTCCTTGTTGGTCGCGGCCACCAGCCGGGCGTCGGTCGAGAGGCTGGCGTTGCCCCCCACTCGCTCGAAGGTACGCTCGCCCAGTACGCGCAAGAGCTTGACCTGCGTGCTGCCGTCGATCTCGCCGATCTCGTCGAGGAACACCGTCCCACCGTCCGCCTGCTCGAAACGGCCCACCCGCCGCTCGCTTGCGCCCGTGAACGCCCCCCGTTCGTGGCCGAAGAGTTCGCTCTCTAAAAGCTGCGGACTCAACGCCGCGCAGTGCACCGCCACGAACCGGCCCTTGCGCCCGCTCAGGTTGTGCAAGGCGTGGGCGACGAGTTCCTTGCCCGTGCCGCTCTCGCCCTCGATGAGCACCGTCGCGCGCGTCGCGGCCACCTGCCGGATCGTGTCAAACACGTCCTGCATCGCCGCCGAGGTGCCGATGAGCGCGTCCAGGCCCTTGCCGACGCGTTTTTCGAGGTCCTGGCGGAGTTGGGTGTTCTCGGTCTCGACGACGCGGCTGCGCAGGGCGCGGCGCACGAGGATTTCGAGCTGGTCCAGGTTGACCGGCTTCGTGACGAAGTCGTAGGCTCCGCGCTTCATCGCGGCGACGGCGGTGTCCACCGAGCCGTAGGCGGTCATCATGATGCACACGGGCGGGGTGGGCATCTTCAGCGCGCGGTCGATGAGCGCCATGCCATCCTCGCCACCCAGGCGCAGGTCGGTCAGGAGGAGATCAACGCCTTCGCTCTCCAAGATGGCAAGCGCCCCGGCCACGTCGGCGGCCGTGTAGATTTCCAGGTCCCCGCCGTCTTCCAAACACCATCGCAAGCCCTCGCGGGTATTCTTTTCGTCGTCGCCGAT
>CAXUIU010000420.1:0-3524 GCA_964250955.1 uncultured Chthoniobacterales bacterium
CATCAGGACACCCTGGCCGCCTCGGAGAAACCACCCGAGGATCCCACCAAGCCGCTCCCTTCGCAGGATGGCAAGGAGATCCCCGCCTTCGACTTCGACACGAATCCGTATATCCCCGGCAAGGAAGCGCACGACAATCTCCTGGCCGGCGCACCGGCCGCCGCGCAGGCCGCGCCGACACCTCCGCCCGTCAACGCCACGCCTTCGCCTACGCCGTCGCCCACCCCCGAGCCGACGGAAACCCCAGGCGACTTCCTCACGCTACGCTCCCAGCCCACTCCTGCCAACACGCCGCCCGAGTCCACCCCGCGGCTCAAGCCGGACTCGACCCCGCCGATCAAGGACCTCCTCGCCGCGCAGGCGGCACGGGTGCAGCGTGAGAACCCGGCGGTCTCCTCCTCCGGCGTCCGGCAGCCGCCCGGCTACCAGCCGCAGCAGATCCAGACGAAGATGTCGGGCTCGGTCGACAGTCGTACCGGCAAGGCGTCCGTCGCCGCGCTCGGCACCCCGCTGGGCCGTTACGAGAAGGCGGTGGGCGACGCCATCGGCGCAAGGTGGTATTTCCTGGTGGATGAACGCATGAGCACGCTCGTGCGCACCAGCGAGGTGAAGGTCCACTTCGTCGTCACCCGTTCGGGCAAGATCACTAACACCCACGTCACCGGCAAGGACCCCAACACGGCGCTCGCCGACGTGTCGCTGGAGGCCGTCGTCAACGCCGAGGTGCCGCCCATCCCAGCCGACGTGGCCTCGCTCCTGCCCGACGGACAGTTGGAGGGGGATTTTGCGTTCAGCTTCTTTAACTAGGCCGACCCTGCCGTCTTTTTTCCGTGCGCTTGTTTGATTTGTTTGTCGCCAACGCTTTCTGGGACGCCTTCGTCGGATTCTTTGAAGGCGGCGGGCCGTTCATGGTGCCGCTGGCGGCGTGCGCACTGGCGGCGGTCGTCATCACCGTCATCCGAGTCCGTGCGCTGCAACGCGAGCGTGTGCTGCCGCGCTTCCTGCGCGCCGCCATTGAAAAGCTGGTACCTGGCACCGATGTAGGTCACTTGTGGAACCTGGCGGACGCGAGCCCCGCGGCCCTGGCGCGGATCACGCGCGCGGGCTTGCTGGAACTCGACCAATCGCGCGAGGCCAGCGCCGACGCGATCCAGACCGCCGCGCGCCGCGAGGTCGTGCGGCTGGAACGCGGCCTCTCCGCGTTGGAACTGATCGTCGGCATCTCGCCGCTGCTCGGGCTGCTCGGGGCCATCTCCGGGTTGGTCGGGGTGTTCTCCGACCTCGGGGCCAACGGCGGCCTGGACGGTCCGGCGGCCGACACGGGCGGCGTGGCGCTCGGCATCGCGGAGGCGCTCAACACGACGATCTTCGGCCTGGCCATCGCCATCCCGACGCTGGTGATCTACACGTTCTTCAACCGGCGCGTGGAACGCCTCGCCGTCGAGATGGAAGGGCTCCTCGCCAGCCTCCTGACGAAGTGCTTCCCAGAAGGCGAAGAGTAGAAACTACTGCGACCATGAACCCACCGAACAAATTACGAGCCCTCGCGGCCGGTGCCCTGCTGGCGAGCGTCCTGATCACGCCGGCCAGGGCGGCGTCGCCGGTGCCGGAAACCTTCACGGAGGAAGGGACGACCGGGCGGCACGACACCGTGGCGCAGGTGACGATGGACGACGGGGCCAAGCTGTGGGTCAAAGTGCTCGGCGACGATCCGGCCAAGCCCTTGCTCATCGCCCACCACGGCGCACCGGGAGTCAGCAGCCACCTGGAACCCGAGGCGTCGTTCGGCTTTCTGGCCGACCGCTACCGGGTGCTCGTCTTCGACGCGCGCGGCAGCGGCTACAGCGACCTGAAGGAACCCTATACCCACGCCCGTTGGGTGGAGGACGTGGACCAGCTGCGCCGCTGGGCGGGCGCAGATCGGTTCGTGCTCGCGGGCGGCTCGTACGGCACCTTCATCTCGTTGGAATATGCCTTGGCACATCCCGAGCACCTCGACGCGGTGATCCTGCGCGGGCCGAGTGCCGAGGGACCTGCCACCCTCAAGGACGGCCTGGAGGCCGCGCTCAAAGCGGTGCACGGGGACGACGAACGGCAAACGCGCATGTGGCGGGGACAAGCCCGCGACGACGAGGATTTGCAACTCGGGTTCGAGAAGTTCGCGGGCGTCTTCGCTCCACCCGCGGACCAGATCCTGCCGGTGGCCGAGCGAGCGGCCCCGCCCGCTCACCGCTTCCCGCCGGTCTTCCACGCGGCGACGCACGACTGGGCGTTCTCCAAGAACCTGCCGGCCTACGACGTGCGTGAGCGGCTCCCTTCCATCCAGGTGCCGATGCTCGTCACGGTCGGGCGTTATGACCAAGTGACGGTGCCAGCCGGCGCGGCGTTGATCGCGCAGCGCGTACCCGGTGCCCGGCTCGTCGTCTTCGAGCACTCCGGCCACAGCGTGCCGGCGGACGAACCGGCCAAGTTCCAGGCGACGATCAACGGGTTCCTCGATCCCATCTACCGGCACGATTAGAGACATTTGGGACGGCTCGGAGAGCCGTCCCTACCGGACGGTTTGGACCGGCCACTGGCGTGGCCTGCTCAGATCAGACCTTCAGTTCCAGCCCGAGCGGCAGGCTCTCACCGAACGCCTCGTTGCGCTCCGCACGGCGCATCTCGCCACCCGTGCGCACCAGATCGACGTAGTGCTCCGGCGCGCCGTTTTTCTCCAGCCAGCCGGTGACCGCCCCGCGCGCCGCGTCCGACACGTCGCGGAACCGGTCGCCTGTACGCCGGGCCAGCAGCACAAGCGTGAACACCAACTCCTCGTCGGCGTCGAAGCGCAGGAGCCGCTCGATCCACCCCTCGACGTGCTCGGCGGGCGGCAGCGTGTTGAGCGGTCCGTAGAACGGCACCCGCGCCCCGAGCCGGCCGAGCGTCCACACCCACGCGAGGTGCCGCCCGCCGTTCAGAGCGTCCAGCAGGAACGCGCCGAGGTCGAGCTTGGTGCCCGCGTCGAGCCATTCCAGTGAACCGAGTAGCCGCCAGATTTCCGCCGACTCATGCGAACCCCAACCGGCCGTCGTGCCCTTGCGGATTTCGGCCAGCAGGGGGGCGGCGAGGGTCCGTTGCTGGCCGGCGGTCAGACCCCCGGCCACGCGCCGCCAGAGAATCCACCACTCCGCCCGGCAGAGTTCATTCTTGGGGTGCGCGACCTTCTTCTCGGAAAGGGTCCGCCACGTCTGCGCCGCCCGCCAATCATCCACGGCGTACCCATAGCCGGGTCGTAGGCAAAATCCGAGCAGGTTCAGCCAGCGCGCTTCGTAGACGGGGCCGCGCGTGCGGGCGGGTTCGAGGTCGAGGACCTGTTCCCACAGCGCACGCAGCAAGGAGGGCGGCCATTCCAGCCGCGGGACGCCAAGCGCCGCTGCCAGGCGCTTGACGAGACCCTCGACGGCGGCCGTGTCCTTGCCCTCGAAAGATTCGCGGATGAGCGCGCGGCCCACCTCCATGGTTTACTCGTCCACGATGCCGGC
>CAXUIU010000421.1:0-3503 GCA_964250955.1 uncultured Chthoniobacterales bacterium
GTTCTATACGACGAAGCCGCAGGGCAGCGGCATCGGCTTGGTGCTCAGCCGCCAGATCGCCGAGGCGCACGGCGGCACGCTGACGTTGGAGAACCGCCCGGACGGGGCGCGGGGCTGCCGGGCGACGTTGCGGCTGCCGCGGTGAGGTCGTCCCGGAAGTGGGATGACGGCGTCCCGGCGACGGGATGATGGCGAGTTGCCCTTCGAAGTATTACTTATTTGCAAATTGCTTAAACAGAATATATTGCAAATATATTTTTGGCGTGGCACGTCCCTTGCAAATAGGGGTCGGCAGAAAGCGAAGTTACCAACGCCATGAACACGAAGACCTATCTCAATTCCAAGTCCACCCGCTTCTCCACCGAGATCGAAGGAGAGGGCATGGAACTCTGCCTGCGCGGTTTCCTGGTGGCCTGCCTGCTCTCGGCCCTGGCCATCTGCAACCTGAGCATCACCGGCAGCCACCGCGCCGTGCCCGCGCCGGCCGCCGTCACGGTCGCCCTTGCCAAGCCGGTCGTCGCCGACACCAACGCCAAACTGTAATTTCCGCCACCCTGATCCCACAGCCGTGTCCGCCCGCCAATTTCCCATGAACCTGCGCCCCACGCCCTTCCCCGCCCCGGGGTTCACTCCCTCCGGCGGCGGCATGGACGTGACGCGTTCGCCGAAGGTCGCCGCCGCGCGCCGCCGCCGCCGCTGGATGCTGGCTGGTGGGAGCGTCCTGGCGCTTGCGGCGGTGGGCGTGGCGCTGTCCCGGCTCAAGCCGGCGCTGCCGCGCGTCGAGCGCGTGGGCGTGTCGACCGACGCCGTGCGCCGCGGCCCGCTCATCCGCCAGGTGCGCGGCCTGGGCACGCTCGTGCCCGAGGACATCCAGTGGATCGCCGCGCGCACGGACGCACGGGTCGAGCGCATCGTGGTCTTCCCCGGCGCGGCCGTGGAGCCGGACACCGTCGTGCTGCTCTTGAGCAACCCCGAACTCCAGCAGAGCGTCCTCGACGGTGACGCCGCCGTGACGACCGCGCAGGCCAAGCTCGTCAACCAGCGCGCCCAGTTGGAAGGCCAGTCGCTCGAACGCCAGAGCGCCTTCGCCAAGGCCCAGGGCGACCGCGATACCGCCCAGGCGCAGGTCGAGGTCAACGAGAAGCTCGCCGAAAAGGGCCTCATCGCCGACGTGGAGCTAAGGAAATCCCGGATCACCGCCAAGGAACTGATCGCCTGCTCCGAGATCGAAAGACAGCGCGTGGAGTTCACCCGCCAGTCCATCGAGCCGCAGCTCGCCGTCGCGCAGGGAGAACTCGACGGCGCGAAGGCCCAGGCCGCGCTACGCCACGACCAGCTCGACGCCCTCCAGGTGCGTGCGGGGATGCACGGCGTGCTCCAGATCGTGCCCGTAGAGGTCGGCCAGCGCATCACCGCCGGCACCAACGTTGCCCGCGTCGCCGATCCCGCGCGGCTCAAGGCGCAGGTCAAGATTCCTGAGACCCAGGCGCGCGACATCCTGCCCGGCCAGCCTGCCGAGGTGGACACCCGCAACGGGATCGCGGCGGGCAAGGTCTCGCGCGTCGATCCGTCCGTGCAGGCGGGCACGGTGCTCGTGGACATTTCCTTCGGCGACAACCCGCTGCCGCGCGGCGCACGCCCCGACCTGAGCGTCGAGGGCAGCGTGGAACTCGAACACATCGACGACACGCTCATCGTTGGTCGACCCGCGTTCGGGCAGGAGGACGCCTACGTCAATCTCTACAAGCTGACGCCCGATGGCTCGGAAGCTACCCGTGTGCGGGTGCGGCTCGGGCGGGGCTCGCTGAGCACGGTGGAGGTCCGCGAAGGGCTCCAGGCCGGCGACCGCGTCATCCTCTCCGACACCAGCAACTCAGACAAAAACAGCGACGTGATTCGTTTGGATTGAGGACTTACTAACATCGCTCCGTATGAACACCGAACCGACCACCGCCACCGCTAGCCTCATCCACCTTGATGGGGTAAAGAAAGTGTTCCTCACCGACGAGGTGGAGACGCACGCACTTGCCGGCATCTTCCTGGACATCCACGCGGGCGAATACGTGTCCATCGCCGGGCCGTCGGGCTGCGGCAAGAGCACGCTCCTGTCCATCCTCGGGTTGCTCGACACGCCGAGCGAGGGGCTGTACCGGCTCAATGGTCACCCGGTCGAGGGTTTGTCGTTCGCCGAGCGTGCGCGGCTGCGCAACCGGGAGATCGGGTTCATCTTCCAGAGCTTCAACCTGATCGGCGACCTGTCCGTGGCCGAGAACGTCGAACTGCCCCTGACCTACCGCGGAGACGTGGGGGCGGCCGAGCGCAAGCGCCGGGTCAACGAGGCCTTGGACCGCGTGGGCATGAGCCACCGCGGGCGGCACCTGCCGAACCAACTCTCCGGTGGCCAGCAGCAGCGCGTCGCCGTGGCGCGGGCGCTGGCGGGCAGTCCGAGCGTGCTGTTGGCCGACGAACCGACCGGCAATCTCGACAGCCGCAACGGCGAGGCCGTGATGAACCTGCTGAGCGAGTTGCACCAAGGGGGAGCGACGATTGTCATGGTCACGCACGACGACCGCTACGCGCACCGCGCGGATCGGACGGTGCAGCTCTTCGACGGCCGGGTGGTGGACGACCAGAACTCCGGCGCGGCGAACGAGGCGCCGGTGGCGTTGACGGCCTAAGGAGGTGCCATGAACACGGACCTCTGGTTTCGGCTGGCGGGTTGGTTTGACACACCGGCGGGTCGGGCGGTGGAGCGGCGCTGGCGGCGTCGTGCTCAGGGTAGGGATGGCTCTCCGAGCCAATCCCTAGATTTTCTAGCTCCGGGAACATTCGAGCAGAAAAAATTAGGGACTGCCTCGGAGAGGCATCCCTACCAATGTTCCGAACGCCGCTGACGCGGCGGGATTTACCCTCCTCCATGTACACTTTCCTCCAAGACCTCCGCCAGAGCCTCCGCGCCCTCGCGCGCCAACCGCTTTTCGCCGGGATGGCCGTCGCATCGCTGGCCTTGGGCATTGGAATCAGCACGGTGATTTTCAGCGTCGTCTACGGACTGCTCCTGCGCCCGCTGCCTTACCCGCATCCGGAACAACTCTCGGCGGTCACCATGGTCAACCGCGCCTCCGGCAGCGGCGACGCTTTTACCTGGGTCGCACCGGCGGCGTTCAAGGCCTTGCGCGATGATCCGCGGTCGGGTTTGTCAAACGTCGGCGGATTTTGCTACGACTATGCCAATCTCACCGGCATCCCCACCCCGGTACAACTCACCGCCGGGCTCGTGACGGTCGAATACTTCCGCGCGTACGGCGTGCCGCCCGCGCGCGGCCGGATTTTCACCGACGCCGACGGCCGGGCGGACGGTGCGGGGACGGTGATGTTGAGCGACTTGTTGTGGCGCACGCAGTTCCACGCGGACGAAGGCGTGCTGGGCCGCACGATCACGGTCGGCGACCAGCCGCGCACGGTCGTCGGGATCATGCCGGCGGACTTCAAGGAACTCCACG
>CAXUIU010000422.1:0-3474 GCA_964250955.1 uncultured Chthoniobacterales bacterium
CTGCGGGCCTGTTGGCAGAGGAATGATCCGGCAATTTCTTTCCCAACGTGCCCGCCGGGCACATCGCAACTCGCAACGCTTCCACAGGGAGCACCGCAACCCGCAACGGCGGCTTTGCCGCCACCGTGGAAAGCCTTTGATTTCAGGGCGCGATTTCCTGTAACGTCCCGCTCCGCCCATGGTTTTCCCCCGAACCTCTCTCCGTGCGGCGTCGTTCTTGGCCATGGCGTTCTGCCTGTGCGCCGCCGCGAATCTGCGCGCGCAGCAGGAAATCGCCGCCCGCATCTACCTGCAAGGCAACCCCACCCCGCAGACGGGCAGCATCAACGGTGTGCAGGGCGACGCCATCCAGCTCAACATTCCCAACGGCAAGACCAGCGTGCCGCTCGCGCAGGTCACCCGCGTCGAGGCCGCCCCGCCGGCTGCCTACGCGACGGGCATCCAGGCGTACAACGCCGGCAACTACGACCGGGCACTCGCCGACCTACGCACCTTCGGCGAAGCATTTCGTGGGCTGCCGACTGATTGGGAACAGCAAACGCTCGCCGCGCTGGGCACGGTCTACCTCGAAAAGAATGACGTGGCGAAGGCCGAAGCCGCCTTCAACGACCTGCGCCGCTATTACCCCAAGGCTCCGGGCGGGGGGGTCCAGTTCAGCGTGGCGCAGGCTCGCATCGCTTTCGCCAAGAACAACACCGCGCAGGCCATGCCCCAACTTGACGCCATCATCCAGGCGGCGCTCCGGTCACCCGCCGAGGTCACCCGCGCCGATGGCGCGGCGTACGGGCAGGCGTGCTACCTGATGGCACGGCTCCAGGAGCGTGAATCCAACTTCCAGGGCGCTCTGGAGAACTACCTGCGCGTGGTCACCCTCTTCTATCAGGACCCCACGCTCACCGGCCGCGCACAGAAGGGTGCCGACGATCTCCGTGCCACGCACAAGAACCTGACCGTGCCTTGAACGCGGACCTTGATCTTTCCGGGCGCTTCCTTCAACAATCCGCGCAAGGTCCGCTCACCCCGGGATTTCGCTTCCTCAGGCCTTCAAGTTTTCTCCTGTTCCCCATGAACCGCTCCCGCCATCGACTGCTCTGGACCGTGTTTCTCTTCGGAGGAGTGTTCCTCCTGCTCTGCCACGGAGTTTCCGCCCAGGAAGCCACCCCGGCCCTGGGAGCCGCGCCGAAGTCCAAGACCATTTTTGAAACCATCTGGGAAAGCGGTCCACTCGGGCGACTAATCTGGTTCGGCATCCTTGCCACGTCGGTGACGATGGTGACCTTCGTCATCCAGAACATCCTGACCCTGCGCAACGACCGCCTCGCGCCTGCCCCGTTGTACGACTCGCTCAAGCAAACACTCTCCGCCGGCAACTACCAGGAAGCCTGGGAAATCTGCAACGCCAACAAAAACTACCTCGCCAACACGCTGAAGGCTGGCCTCGAACGCATCGGCCGGGGCAAGGATGTGTTCAACGACGCCCTGGCCGAACACGGCCTGCGGGAAGCGCAGATTCTCCGCACCCGGAACAGCTACCTGTCAGTCATCGGGGTCATCTCACCCATGATTGGCCTGCTCGGCACGGTCATCGGCATGATGCGCGCTTTCGCCGTGCTCGGCCAAAACGGCCTCAACGACCAGCGCGCGCTGGCCAGTTCCATCGGCGAGGTGCTTCTCGCCACGGCGAGCGGGCTCTTCATCGCCATTCCGGCGTTCGTGGCGTACTACATCTTCCGCAACCGCGCGCAGATTGTCATCGTCAACGCCGAGGACCGGCTCAACGGGCTGGTGGAGGAAATTCCCTTCGAGGAACTCCAAGGCGTGCGCATCGGCGAGAACTTCTCCGCCGGCGAGGGCACATCAGACGCGGACAAGTTGGTCTCGCGCCGCGTGTCGATGGCGTTGACCACGAACTGCCCCGTGTGCAACGGCGCGATCACTGCCGGCCAGAACCCGTGCCCGTACTGCGACACGACCCTCGACTGGGCCGCTTAGTCCATGAGTGAGCAGCGCGCCAAAAACGCCAGCCGCGGCAAGAAGAACGCTGTGCGCGAGCAGCCGGAGGAAGGCCCAGAGTTCCAGATCGCGCCGATGATTGACGTGCTGTTGGTCCTGTTAGTATTTTTCATGTCCATTTCTTCGACGGAGGTGCTGCAATCCAACCAGGACATCACCCTCGCCGTCGCGGCCCAGGCGGCTGACAAGGCAACGGGCATCAATGGCCAGGTGACCATCAACGTGGCGTGGTCGGCGTTCGAGGTCGGTTCCATCGAGGTCAGCGGCAAAACCTACGCCCTACCCGCCGACCTGACGCCCATGCTTCAGGAACGCCACGGCGCCAACAAGCAGGTGCGCGTGCTCATCCGCGCCGACAAACGTGCGCAGTACGCTTACCTACGCGGCGTGATGCTGGCGTGCGCCAACGCCCAGATCGCCAACGTCACCTTTTCCGTGGTGGACAAGGACACCCCGAAGTAAACTCTTAAATCTTATGGCCGGCTCCGTTGGTTCCGAGGATGGTGACATCGGTTTTCAGATCGCACCGATTGTGGACGTGGTGTTCGTGCTGATGCTGTTTTTCATGGCGTCGGCGGGCGCGCAGGCCGTCGAGAAGGAACTGAGCATCAACCTGCCCAGCAACACCTCGTCCACCAAGAGCGACACGCCGATCATCCCGATTGTGGTGGCCATCGCCGCCGACGGCACGGTACAGATCAACGGCACGACCTACGACACACCCGCAAGCAAGGACCTGCCGCAGACGCGCGACCAGTTGAAGAGTATGCTGGAGTTCGGCAACCAGAACCCGGTCATCATCAGCCCCGCGCCGGAGGCAAGGCAGGAGTACATCGCCCGCGTGCTCAACGCCGCAGCGGCGGCGGGGGTCAAGAAGCTGACCTTCAGTTAGGTAGGATCACTCCGAGGTACCGGCGAACAGATCCGCCAGTGCTATCTGGACGCCGGCCACGCTCTCGCAGACGAGCATGTCGCCTGCCGAGTACAGGCGCTTTTGCTGATAAATGCCGGCTTCAGGCAAGCGGTACACTTCGACGCATTGCTCTTCCACCAGAACGATCCAGTATTCTGAAACGTTCGCCTCGGCATAGAGTGAAGCTTTTGCGCGGTCCAGCGCGGTACTGGTGACGGCGACCTCAACGACAAGTTCAGCACCTGTGGGATGTTTGGTGATGAACTCGTGTTCATCGCCGCGCACAATCATCGCGTCGGGCTCCGGTTCCGAGTCTTTTAGTCGGAGTGGGTCCTCCGAGAAGACGATCCATCCCGCACGCTGAAAAGCCAGCAGCAGCACGAAAAGCCTTCTCACCAAGGTGCGATGCAGCGGTGATTCGGGCATCTTGTCGACGATGATTCCGCGAATCAATTCCGCTCGCTCGCTCACCGCTCCCATCTCCGCCAGCGTTTCGTAAGCCTCCACGCTCAGGAGGCCCACCCGCGCGCGGACTTCAGGCAGCTCAA
>CAXUIU010000423.1:0-3455 GCA_964250955.1 uncultured Chthoniobacterales bacterium
TCCTCAACCACTACTTCGCCACCCTGGCCGACGCCGTGGACGCAGCCGGCGGGCTGTATTCCAACTTCACCGGGGACGGCCTGATGGCGCTCTTCGGCCTGGAAGACGCCACGGGCCGCGGTGCCGAGGCCGCCCTGGTCTGCGCGCGGCACATGCTCGAACGCGTCGCCGCCCTCAACCGCCGCCTGGCCTCCGAACTGGCCGAACCGCTCGCCGTGGGCATCGGGATTCACACCGGCCCGGCCATCGTCGGCCGCATGGGGCCACCCAAGACGCCCATCCTCTCGGCCCTGGGCGACACGGTCAACACCGCTGCCCGGCTGGAGACCGCCACCAAGGAAATGGGCGCGCCCGTCGTCGTCTCGCGCGACACCCTGGAAGCCGCCGGACTGGCCTTCGACGAACCTTTCCAGGACCTGTGCCTGCGCGGGCGCACGGCAGCGCTGCCCGTCTGCGCGCTGACGCTCGACGACCTGCGTGCCCTGAACGCCGGTGGCGCGGTGCCGGCGTAGAATTCCCAAAAGCCTAATCCGTGGTGAAAACCTCCCCTTTCCTGATGACTGGTCTTCTCTGCACGACGCTCGGCCTCGGCGGATGCCAGTACATTTTGGACACCCCCGAGACACGCAGTGCGACGATCATCGTTGGCGAGGCCAAAGCAGGCAAGACGATTGACCTTCCCGTTGGTGAGGTCTTGGAGGTGCGTTTAGCAAGCAGCGACACCGCCATCTGGCGAACAGAACCTTTGGGAGGCGAAAGCCTCGCGCCATTCGGCCGTCAACCGGAGTACATGCCCCCGCGAACCCCAGCAGGCGCAGGGATTTCTCCGGGTCAAGATCGGTTCCGCTTCCAAGCGAAAAAAGTGGGTGCGGAAACGCTGCGTTTCGCCTACATCCGACCAGGTAAACGCGAAGAGGTGCTGAGAAGGCTGCGGTACCGGGTCGTCGTGCGGTAGCGGAAGTCAAAGAGCGCGCGAGGGAAGCAAGTCTTTGGGCAGCGCCGCCGTCACCGTGACCATCGGCCGGTTGACCACCTGGCTCAGCCGCAGCGACATCGCCGCGCTGCACAACACGTAAGCATTCTCTGGTGACAGGTCCCAGCGGTCCGAGAGAAAATCCACCATGCGCGAGGTCGCCGTCACCGCGGCCCGCAGCGGGTCCGGGTCGGCCTCGACCACCAGCCATTCACGCGCCGCCGCGGCCGGACGCGCGGGGGCCTCGGCCATCGGCGCGGTGAGAAACGCCAGGTCCCGCCGCACCCGCAGCCGCACGCTGACGGCCGCCGGCGTCTCGATCCCGTTGAGACACACCTCGCCATCGCCCTGCGCGGCGTGCACGTCGCCCAACGAAAACAACGCCCCCGGCCGCATCACCGGCAGGTACAGCGTCGCCCCGCGGGTGAGGTCGCGCACGTCCAGGTTCCCGCCGAACGGCCCCGGCGGCCGGGTGGGCCACTCTCCGTCCGCCGCCGGCGCGACGCCCATCACCCCGCAGAACGGCCGCAGCGGCACGCGCGCCGGAGACAAGGACTCGGTCCAGTCGCCCTCCAGCATCCAGTGGAACAAATGCGGCCCGCGGAACCGCTCCGCCAAGAGCCCCATGCCCTCCACGATGCTCGACCAGCCCCAGCCGCCGTGTTGCACGTCGAGCACGTCGATCTGCAACGCGTCGCCCGGCCGCGCGCCTTCGACGAACACCGGCCCCGTCAACGCGTGGATGCGCCCGCGGTCGATCCGCACGAAATCCTCCACCGTCGAGCGCGGGGTGAGTTGCCCGTCGCTGGAATCCCGGCAGCGAAAATGCACGGTGTCACCCGACCGGACCGTGAGCGCGGGCGGCAGCGCGGCGTTCCAGCGACAATGGATGGCTTCCTCGCCGAGCGAATGTTCGTGCACGGGCCGCATCTTACCGAAGACCAGCCGGCGGCAAAGCGACGATTGGAAGTTTACCTATGGAAAAACGACCCCTCGGTAACTCGGACCTCTACATCACTCCCGTCGGCTTCGGCGCCTGGGCCATCGGTGGCGGCGACTGGCAGTTCGGCTGGGGCAGCCAGGAGGACGACGACTCGGTGGCTGCCATCCACGCCGCGCTCGAACTTGGCGTCAACTGGATCGATACCGCGGCCGTCTACGGGTTGGGTCGCTCGGAGGAGGTGGTCGCGCGGGCGCTGGCGGAGTGGAAGGGCGAGCGGCCGTACGTGTTCACGAAGTGCAGCCAGGTGTGGGGCGAGGAGCGCAAGGTGAGCACCGTCCTGCGCGAGGCGTCGGTCCGCCAGGAATGCGAAGACAGCCTGCGCCGGCTCAAGGTGGACGCCATCGACCTTTACCAGGTCCATTGGTCGTCCGACGAAATGGAGGAGACCGAAGAAGGCTGGGCCACGCTGGCGGCGCTCCAGAAAGAAGGCAAGCTGCGCTGGATCGGCGTGTCGAACTTCAACCGCGAGGAACTCGAACGCGCCCAGGCCATCGCGCCCATCACCTCGCTCCAGCCGCCGTACTCGCTCATCAACCGCGGGGTGGAAAAAGAGGAGCTACCCTGGTGCGAGGAACACAACGTGGGGACCATCGTTTATTCGCCGATGGGCTCGGGACTACTGACGGGGGCAATGACCGCCGAGCGTGCCGCCGAGCTACCGGAGAACGACTGGCGCAGCCGCAGCGCGGAGTTCAAGGAGCCGAAGCTCTCGCAGAACTTGGCGCTGGCCGAACGGCTGGGCGAGGTGGCCAAGCGCCACAACCGCACGCCGGGTCAGGCGGCGGTGGCGTGGACGTTGCGGCTACCGTCCGTAACGGCGGCCATCGTCGGCGCGCGCAACGCTGGGCAGGTCGAAGGCGTCATGGGTGCGGGCGACTGGCGGCTGACGCGCGAGGAAGTCGCCGAGGTAGAAGGCTGATGCGCGTGTCTTCTGGGCAGGCTGCCATCGGCAGCCAGTCGTAGATAACAGGTAGGGACGCGTCTTCGACGGGTCCCTAGATTTTCTGGCAGCACGTTGGATGCGCATGGCACGCCCCGCCGGAGAAGTCAGGGATCCGTCGGAGACGCGTCCCTATCAATGGTGACGAGTGGCAGCCGCGTAAACCTGGCTGCGCGGAACTCGACGAGAGCCGCCTCGGCCAAGTGGTCGGGCCTACCCGCGAAGGCATCTTGTTCAATTTGACGATCCCACTGCTCGGCGCGCCACTCGTCAAACCAAACAGAAAATTCTCGCAGGTCTGGCGCAGGCAAAGTTTGCACGACGCGTTCGAGTTCTTGGAGGCTCATGCGCGGGAGTTTCTCATCCTTTCGCATCCTCGTCCTGCTTGAGCTTCGCGAGTCCCTGCGCGATCACCTCCTCGCTCAATACACCGATGAGCGGCAGGTTGCGATAGTGCTCCATGAAATCCAGCCCGTAGCCGACCACGAACTCGTCCGCGATGTCGAACCCGATGTAGTCTGCTTCCACCGGCATCTCGC
>CAXUIU010000424.1:0-3412 GCA_964250955.1 uncultured Chthoniobacterales bacterium
GGTGGAGTTCATCGCGCTCGACCGGCCTGACCCGCTCGGGGGTGAGCGCGTGGAAGGCCCTGGCGTCGGCCCGGGCGGGATCAACTTTGTCGCGCAGTTCCCCGTGCCGTACGTCTACGGCATGACCGCGGGCGAGATGGCCAAGATGATCAACGCCAAACACTGGATGGGTGCGCCTTGCAAGCTGACGGTGGTGCCGATGAAGGGCTGGCGGCGCGGGATGTTGTGGGCGGACACAGGGCTGCCGTGGGTGCGTTCGTCGCCGAATATCCCGCGTGGCGACTCGCCGCTCTACTACGTGGCGACGGGCCTGGTCGGCGACATCACCGGACCCGAACTCGGCATCGGCACCGACGTGCCCTTCCAGCGGATGTCGGCTCCGTACCTGGAGGCAGACGATTTCACCGGCTACCTGCGCAGCACGGGGCTGGCGGGGATGAGTTTCACGCCCTACCATGGCGGCGGCAACGAGGGGACGAACGTCCACGTGGACGCCCACACGGCCGGCAATCTCACCGCACTCAACGTCTACATGATGGCCGCCATGTACAAGGCCAGCAGCGGCCGGCTCTTCGGCAAGCTGCCCGGCCAAGTCAACGCCGACCTGCGCGGGACCTACGGCAGCGCGTCGCTCCAACGCCAGATCGAGGCCGGCCAACCTCCGGCGCGCATCGTGGAAGGCTGGACGCCGGAGGTCGAGAGCTTCCGGCGCGAACGGCAGCCGTTCCTGTTGTACTAACGTGCGCACGATCCTCTGTCTCCTTGCCGTGGCGTTGACCGGCTGCGCGCCATCCACGCAGGTCGTCCTGCGCGCCGGCGTGCGTGGGACCGTCGTGGACGCGCGCACGGGCCGGCCGGTGGCGCGGGCGGTGGTCGTCGTGGAAAACGCCACGCTCGCACCGGACCGCGCGTCGCAGCTAGCGACGACCTGGAGCGGCGACGACGGGACGTTCTCGCTTCGAGCCATGACCCGCCTGCGTTCCTTCCGCGAGTACCGGGCCGCGCAGGAGACGGTGGCGACTCCGCTGACCGTCAGCCGCGCGGGGTACGCCACGCGGCGTTTGGAACTCCGCACGCCGCTTTACACCACGGAGCCCGGCGCGGTCGTGGACGCGGGCCGGGTGGAATTGCGCCGCTAACGCGCTACGGCCGAGTAGTCCATGCGTTCGAGGTCAGCGAGCAATCCGGGTCCGGTCGGCTGCCAGCCCAGGGTGCTCCGGGTCTGCTCGCTGGAGGCTGCCAGGTCGCTGCCTGCGAACCCGCCCAGCCATCCGAAATGTCCCGCCGCCTCTTCCGGCGACAGCGAAACTACCGGTACCCCCAAGCCGCGGCCGATGGCTTCGGCGATGTCACGCAACAATACCCCCTCCTCGGCCACGGCGTGGTACTTCGCGCTGACGGTGGGCTTCTCCAAGGCGAGCCGGTAGAGGTGCGCGACATCCGAGATGTGCGCGGCGGCCCAGCGGTTGCTCCCGTCTCCCACGTAAGCCGATACGCCCTTTTCCCGCGCCATGGCCACCAGGTAGGTGACCAGCCCCTGCTTGGTCGGGTCGTGAATCTGCGACAGGCGCATGATTGAGGCACGGACGCCCTCCAACGCCAGCGCCGTCTGCTCCGACACCCGCGGGAACGGGAAATCCGGCGGCACGACATCGTCCTCGGTTGCCAACTGACCGGGCCCGGCCAGCCCGGCCACCCCCGAGGTGACGATGAGGGGCCGGTCCGAGCCGGCCAGCACGGAGCCGAGGACTTCGATGGCCCGCCGGTCCGTCTGGCAGTTCTCCTGGAACTTCGAGAAATCGTGGTTGAAGGCCAGGTGCAGGACGGCGTCCGCTCCGGCCGCGCCACTGCGCAGGCTCGCCTCGTCTTCCATCGTTCCTCGCTGCACATCCGCTCCGGCGTCGGTGAGAGCCTGCGCACCCGTCTCAGAACGCGCCAGTCCAAGCGCCCGGTGCCCGGCCGCGATCAACTCACTGACGACGTGGGAGCCCACGAATCCCGTGGCACCCGTAATGAAAACACGCATGGTAATTTCCTTCCGGTTGATGGTGGTGGGGAGTGGCGGTAAAATGGAGCCATTCTCCGTTTGCAAGCGTTGTTTGGATGATTGAGCGAAAACTACGCGCCGACGCCCGGCAAAACCGCACGTGCATCCTGGCCGTGGCCAAAGCGGCATTCGCCAATTTCGGTGCAAACGCCAGCCTCGACGACGTAGCCAAGCGCGCGGGTGTCGGTCCCGGCACCCTGTACCGCCATTTCCCGACGCGTGCGGACCTCCTGACGGCGGTGTACCAGGCCGCCGCGGAAAAGCTGGCGGCGGCGGCGGCAGACTTCGCCGAAACGCTGCCCCCGCTCGAAGCCTTGCGGGCCTGGCTGCTACTCTTTGTGGACTACCTGGCCGAGAAGCGGATCATCACACCCGCACTCGGGGCGTTGGTCGATGATCCCCACAAGGTTTACGAAGCCTCCTACGGCCAGATCTGGGAAGCGGTCCGCCGGTTGGTCCGGCGCTCGGTCGAAAGCGGCGACCTGCGTGCGGACCTGGACCCCATCGACCTGTTGCGCGCGCTGGCCGGCGTCGCCACCGTGGGGACCGGGCCGGACTGGGAGCAAAACGCCCGGCGCATGGTGGACATCCTCATTTTGGGGGCGCGGCCCGTTGCGTCTGGCTCACAAGCGCGTCGATGACTCGCCGGGCGTTGACCGTCTTGCCATCTCCCGAACTGTCCGCCAGGGTCTCGCCGCCGCCGTTGATGAGCACCAGCCGCGGCAGTTCTGGCTGGCGCAACGCGGCGAGGTCAGGCTGCCCCGCGATCTGGTCGAAGGCGAGCGCCGGCCAGGGCATCTGCGTTTGCCGCAGGTGGGCTTCCATGTCCGCCGCCGAGCGGTCCGCGGAGATCAGCACGGTCTCGAACTCCGGGTGGTCGGGGGCGAACCTCCGGTAGAAATCCACGAGCGGCGGCGTCTGCTTGAGGGAGTTTTTATCCCACCCTGCCGCGACGTACAGCAGGAAGAAGCGTTTACCCGCCAAAGTGGCGTTGTCGTAAGGCTCCAGACGGTTGTGCGCGAAGACGACGAGCTTGTCGCGCAACTGGGTGGCTACCTGTTTGAGCGTCTCCTCGCGGCGGGCGGTGAGCTTGGCTTGCATGGCCGCGCGGCTGGCGTCGGCGCGGCGAGCCTGCTCAGCCTCCCAGACTTCGAGCCGGTAGCGGTCGGCGGCGGCCTGGCGCTGCTGAGTGTCGGCGGCCTCGGTCTGGGAAGCCACCGGGCGGCCCGTGCGCAGGGCGGCGACGGTGCGCGCGTCGGCCCCGGCTTCGAGGAGGGCACGTTCGGCCGCGGCGTCGAGCGGGGCGAGCACCGGCCGGCCGGCGGTCTCGCGCAGGGCCTCGTCGCCCGTGTAGCCGCTGCGCAG
>CAXUIU010000425.1:0-3408 GCA_964250955.1 uncultured Chthoniobacterales bacterium
CCTGGTCGGCGACACGTTCCAGGTTCGCACCGATTTTCATGGCCGCGATGATCCCACGCAAGTCCCGCGCGACCGGCTGGAAACGCAGCAGGATGTCCATGCCTTCTTGGTCCACCTGCTTTTCGAGGGTGTCGATCTCTTCGTCGTCGGCGATGGCCCGGTTGGCCAACTCGTTATCGCGCTCGAAGAGGGCGGTGAACGTGTTCTGGAGGTTGCGCTCGGTCAGGCTCGCCATCAGGAGCACATCGTCATGCAGCGCACGCAAGGCGGTCTCAAACGAGTGGAGAATGTGTTCGCGCATGACAGGGGCCATAAACATACGGAAAATGCGGCGGCCGGGGCAAGTTCTCAGGCGTGGACTTGTGACAAAATCGTTACAACGCCGGGCGCGCGCCGTCCGGACGGGGAGGGGAGGTTGGCGGCGTATTCGACCCCGATTTATGATTTCCAAAACTCTTTGCCTCGCTGCGCTTTCCATTCTGGCGGCCTCCGCGGTCCAGGCCCAGACGACCCTCACCGGCGCGGGCGCGACGTTCCCGAATCCGATCTACCAGAAGTGGTTCGAGGAATACCACAAGGCCGATGGCAGCGTGACGATTAACTACCAACCCATCGGCAGTGGCGGCGGCAAGGCGCAAATCACCGCCAAAACCGTGGACTTCGGCGCGTCCGACGGCCCAATGAGCGACGAGGAACTCGGCAAGGCCTCCGGCAAAATCCTCCACCTGCCCACCGTGGCGGGCGCGGTCGTCATCACCTACAACGTGCCCAACGCCGGTGTACTCAAGCTCGACGGGCCGACCCTCGCCGGGGTGTTCAGCGGCAAGATCACCAAGTGGGATGACAAGGCCATCGCCTCGCAGAACGCTGGTACGAAGCTGCCTTCGCTCGACATCACGGTCGTGCACCGCTCCGACGCGTCGGGCACCAACTACATCTTCACCGACTACCTGAGCGCCGTCAGCCCCGAGTGGATGTCCAGCCCCGGCAAGGGCACGTCGGTTTCCTGGCCGGTCGGTCTCGGGGCCAAGGGCAACGACGGCATCGCCCAGCAGATCAAGGACACGCCCGGCGCCATCGGCTACGTGGAACTCATCTACGCCGTCCAGCAGAAGCTGACCTACGCGACGCTCAAGAATGCCGATGGCGAGTACGTCAAGGCCAGCCCGCAGGCTGTCACCGCCGCGCTGGCGACCGCGAAAATCCCGGACGACTTCCGCTTCTCGATGGTCAACGCTCCCGGCAAGGCCGCCTACCCCATCTCGGGTGCGACTTGGCTGCTCGTTTACGAGGACCAAGCCGACGCCACCAAGGGCAAGGCGCTCGTCGCCTTCCTCAAGTGGGCGCTGACCACCGGCGAGAAGGCCGCTCCGACCCTCGCCTACGCCCCGCTGCCTGAGGCGGTGCAGAAGCAGGTGCTCGCGCGCATCGACACGATCAAGACCAAATAGCTTTGTGCCTTCTGCGGCCGGCGGTGGTCCCTCAGGTGGACTACCGCTGGTTCGCTTCGTTTCACCCAACGCAATCCGCGCCATGGCAACCGCTATTTCCACCGACGCCCCTCCGCTCGCCACCGCGCGCGGCCGGACGATGCGGCCCGTTTCGCGCACGGGCGATCTGACGTTCCGCTACCTGTGCTTGGCGATGGTGGCGTTCGTCGGCTTGCTGGTGGTCATCATCGGTTGGAACCTGTGGCGCGGCTCCGAACAGATCTGGCACAAGTACGGTTTTGGCTTCCTGACGCGTAGTGAGTGGAACCCGGTGACGGGGGATTACGGCGCGCTGCCGTTCATCCTGGGCACGCTGGTCTCGGCGTTGCTGGGATTGCTCATCGCCACGCCGCTGGCCGTGTTGACGGCGCTCTACCTGACCGAGTTGGCTCCCGTCCGGCTGCGTGCCCCGTTGACCGCTCTCGTGGAGATGATCGCCGCCGTGCCGAGCGTCATCCTGGGGCTGTGGGGCATCTTTGTGATGATCCCGTGGTTGCGTGACGACATCGTGCCGATCCTGCAACGCTTCCTCGGCTGGTCACCGCTCTTCGAGGGGAATTTCGCCGGCCGTTCCATGCTGGCAGCGGCCCTCATCATCGCCGTCATGGTACTGCCCATCATCACGAGCGTCACCCGTGAGATCCTCCGCAGCGTGCCCGATCTTCAACGCGAGGCTGCCTATGGCTTGGGCGCGACGCGCTGGGAGGTCACGCGCATCGCGGTGCTTTCCTACGCCAAGGCCGGCATCTTCGGCGCGGTGATCCTCGGGCTCGGCCGCGCGCTGGGCGAGACGATGGCCGTCACCATGGTCATCGGCAACGCCGGCGGCATCTCCGCCTCCCTCCTCAAGCCCAGCGACACCCTGGCGAGCAAGATCGCCAACAACTTCGCCGGCGCCGATCCCGACCAGATCCCCGCGCTCATCGCCGCGGGCGCGGTGCTCTTCGCCGTGACGATCCTCGTCAACATCGTCGCCCGCCTGCTCGTCGGCTCGGCGCAATCCTCCCCCGGCGGACGCTAAAAAACTTATGGGTGCCTCCGAAGGCCAGCGACGCTGGCGCAAGTTCAAGAGCGGCCTCGCCTCGGTGGCGTCGTGCGTCAGCGCGTTGATCGTCATTGCGCCGCTCGGGTTGGTGTTCGGCTACCTGCTGGTGAAAGGCGCGGGCTCGCTCAACTGGGATTTCTTCACCAAGCTGCCCGCGCAACCGCAGACCGACTACAGCGCGATGTTCGCCGATCCTGCGCCGGATGGTTCCACGCCCGACGTGGCCGCAGCCGCCGCGCCGGCCGCCGCGGTCGTCCACAGCGGCGTGGCAAATTCCATTGTCGGCACGTTCGTCTTGATCGTGCTCGGAGCGGTCTTCGGCGTGCCGGTCGGGGTACTCGGGGCACTCTACCTGAGTGAATACGCCAGCGCGCGGGTGGCCGGAACGGTGCGCTTCGGCGCGGATGTGCTCAACGGCGTGCCGTCCATCGTGTGGGGCATCGTCGCCTACGCGCTGTTCATCCCACCGGGGCAAGCGATCATCCACCTAGGGTACTCGGCATTGGCGGCAGGGATCACGCTAGGGTTCATCATGATCCCGCTGGTCCTGCGTACGACGGAGGAGGTCCTCCGGCTTGTGCCCAACGGCTACCGCGAGGCGGCGTTGGCGTTGGGGATTTCCGAGTGGCGCATCAGCGTGCTCATCGTCGCCAAAACGGCGTTCAAAGGCATCCTCACCGGGGTGCTGCTGGCCGTCGCGCGCATCGCGGGCGAAACGGCCCCGTTGCTCTTCACCGCGCTGGGCAACGAGGGCTGGGCCAAGGGCCTGCTCCAGCCCATCGACTCGCTGACCTGGCGCATCTACAAGTTCGGTAGCCAATCTTCCGACCCCGACCAGAACCGCCAGGCGTGGGCCGCAGCACTGGTGTTGAT
>CAXUIU010000426.1:0-3395 GCA_964250955.1 uncultured Chthoniobacterales bacterium
GCGGGCACCGCACCCGCCCGGCCCTTGAAGAACACGTAGAACAACCCGCCGCCCAGCCCCCAGAACACCGTCGAGCACAGGAAGCCCACCAGCGAAATCACCACCGGCACACCCGGCGTCAGATGGCACAACCCACCCAGCAAGGAAGTCGTGATCGTCTCGCGCACACCCATGCCCGAGAGGCTGACGGGCAGCGACGCGTAGGTGTTGACGATGGGCATGACCACCGTCACGTCCCAGAAGGCCACCGCCGCGTGGATCACCAGGGCGGCGAAGTAAAACGTGACGAACATCGCCACGTGCCCCACGAACGAGATCAGGATGCAACCCAGCGAGGTGCGCCACGCCCGGGTGTTGCTCTGGATGGCGGCGGCGAGTTCCACCACGACCTTGCGGCCGGGCATCTTTTCCGGGAAGAAGCGCACGATGTTGAAGTGCACGGCGAGGATCGTCACCGCGATGCCGAACAACGCGAAGCCGAGGATGAACAGGAAGCCGTTGACCCACTTGGTCGTCTCGGAGAGTTGCGTCAGCCAACGGTAGCGCGCGAGCACGAGGGCGATGGACAAGATCGCCAGCGCCACCAGCCCGATCACGCGGTCCATGACGACGGCCAGGAAGGCGCGGGCGCGTTTGTTGGGGTCGGGACTCTCGCGTAACAGATAAAAAAGCTTCACCGCATCGCCACCGGTCGAGCCGAGCAGGAACAGGTTGAAGAACATGCCGATCATGTAGAGCTGCGTGATGCGGCGCAGAGGCAGGTAAATTTCCTGCACGCGCAACAGCAGCCACAGCCGCACCGTCGCGCACGCCGGCGCGAGGCCCGCCACCAACGCGGAGGCGACGAGCCACCAGTAGTTGTTGCCCGATTCGAGCGCAGTGGCGATGCCCTGGCGGGTCGCTGGCTTGTGGAACACGTACCAGAACGCAAAAATGGTCACGGCGACCTGGAGCGTGGTGATCAGGGCTTTTTTCATGCGGACGGGGCGGATAGTAGCCGCCAAGCGGGCAGAGCGCAAAGCGGCATCGTGTGAAAAAGCAGGGAGAATGCCTCACACAGAGGCCACGGAGGACACGGAGGAAGGAAAAGGTGGTTAAAGACTATCGCCTATCTTCCTTTCCCATCTCCGTGTCCTCCGTGGCCTCTGTGTGAGGCATTCTCTGTCTGACCACCTCAGGACGCGCCGAACCGCTCCCGCCACCGCGCGTGCGCCTCGCGGATGTCCTCGGCCTTCGCGCTCGGGCTCAGTTCCCAGACGAACAGGCAGTTCGGCGGCAAGAGCGGGATGAGCCGGTCGTACTCGATGCCACCCGCGAAAGGTACCCGGTGGTCCCTGATCGGCCACTCGGTGTCGTGCAGATGGCAGCCGAAGAGCCGGCCGCGCATCGTGCGCAGCCATTCGTAATGATCGACGAAACGCAAGTTGTTCTTCACCTGCAAATGCCCAAAGTCGTGCCAGTAGCCGACGTGCGGCGCGTTCAGTTCTTCCAACAACCCCGGCAACTCCCGCTCGCTCGGGACCTCCTCGTAGCCGAAGCGGCCCTCGATGCCGAGGTTTACGTTTTTGTTCCCCGCGTGCTCGACGATGGATTTGAGGCACTCCTTCACCCGTGCGACGTAGCCCGGCCCACGCGCCTCGCGTTCCTTGACGGCGGCGATCTTCAGCCGCACGAACTCGCGGTCGAGAAACTTTCCTTCCTTGGCCAACTGGCCGAGCTTCTTGGTGACGGGCGTCATCGCCACGCGGCCGAGGTGCAGCACGACCAGTCCGGCGTTGAGACGGCTGGCGAAGTCGATGGTGCGGATCGTCAGGTTGATGGCCCGCTGCTGGTCGGAGGCGCGGTGCGAGGTGAATTCGTAGCAGTCCGGCGACGCGCCCTGCACCTCAATGGGCAGCGGACAAAAATTGTGCAGGCTCGTGATGCGCACCTTGCCCTTGTCGAACATCTGCTGGATGCCGCCGACCAGGGAGATGCGGATCCCGTGGGAAAGCTCGACGTTCTCGAAGCCCAGGTCGAGGATTTCCTGGATCATCGGCGCGCCGTCGGTATGGCGGGCGGAGTTCCAGCAGGTCGAGAAGGACAGCATCGGGAAAGGAGCAAAACGGGCGGCTTGGACCCGCCTTCCCCTTGATCTACCGCAAGTCCGGGACTAGACAAGCGGCCATGCGCTTTTCCTTTCCTGCTCCGATCCGGCGGCGTCTCACGGTTTTTGGCTTGGCGGCCGGGGCCGTGCTGTGGACGGTCTTCGGCGGCTTGTCCCCTGCGGTGGCGCAGAGTCCCTCCATGGACGAGGCCGACAAAAAAGCCCTCGTGGAGTACAAGCTGACGCTGGAGCGGGTGGACAAAGTCGGCACGATCTGCCGGAAGATCATCGACGCCGCCCGGGTCGATCCGCAGATCGGCAAAGAGATGCAATCCCTCAAGGACGACCAGAACGGCACGTTCGAGCAGATCAACGGGGTCTTTGCCAAGCGGGCCCCGCACGTTCTCGCCATCGTCAAGGGCGAGGGAGTCGACGCGCGCGAATACATGCTCGGGCTGCTGTCCACGAAGTTAGCCCGGAGTGCCCCGGGCGTGAAGGCCGGCGGCACGACCGACCTGCCGGACTTCATCCCGCCGGCGAATATCGAACTGGCCGAGAAGAACAAGGTGAAGTTCGAGGAAGCCAGCAAGGCCATCGGCGACCTGGACAGCGTCGGCCGGGCTCCCGGGCTGTGAGGGTGGGCGCGGCGCGAGGGGTCGCCGCGGTGCGGATTTCGTGGTAAGATGGCGGCAAACGATTTTCTATGGGCACCGCCGCCAACAACCTGCCTCCCGCGTACCGTTCGGCCGACGCCGTGCGCGCCGCGCTGGCGGCCGTGCGTGCCGTGTACGCCGACCTCGACCGCCGTCCGGTGGAGCGCGCCTGCACGCGGCTGACGGAGTGTTGCCAGTTCCGGCGCACGGGCCGGACGCCGTCGGTCACGCGCGGCGAGGCGCTGCTGGCGCTGCGGGCCTTCAAGGCGACCGGCCGCAAGGAAGTGCCCACGGGGGCGGATGGAAATTGCCCGATGTTAGACGCCCCGACGGGCAAGTGCCTGATCTACGCCGACCGGCCGTTCGGCTGCCGCACGCACTTCTGCGCGGCGGCGGGCGGGTCGTACTCGCGCCAGGAAGTGCTCGACCTCATCCGGCGGCTGGAAGCGATTGATCAAGGACTAGGTCACCGTGACGGCCCGCGCCCACTGCCCGCGGCGTTGGCGGCGGAGCGAGGACGTTAAGATAATCCGGCCGCCAAGAGCGGGCCTGATCCGCTACTCCTCTGCCGCAGGAAACGCCCGGTGCGCGCGGATCAATTCCAGCGCCTGCCGCGTCAGCGTGCGGCCCGGTTCGATCCGCGGCCACGGCGACGC
>CAXUIU010000427.1:0-3373 GCA_964250955.1 uncultured Chthoniobacterales bacterium
TTATCCGTACGAATCCAGCAAGGACGCGGGCGACTGGCTCGACGGCGCGCCGCTGTAGTCGTGGCTGTGACGCTCGGGCTGACCAAGACGCAGTGGCAGCATCGGGGCCGTGCGCTCCAGGGTCTAGATTTGCGATTTCTCGTCCACGCAGAACACCAGTGCGCAGTCGGGTGGGCGCAAATACAAGCCAACCACGTCGCGCATCTTGTCTACAAACGCGGGGTCGTTGGAGAGCTTGAAGGTCTCTTGGCGGTGAGGCTGCAAGCCGAAGGCGCGCCGCACCCGTGAGACCATCATCTGGCTCATGCCGGCGCGGGCGGCCATCGCGCGCGTGCTCCAGTGCGTCGCGTGCTTGGGCTGGCTCTCCAACGTCAAAACGAGCAGACGTTCCACGTCCTCGTCCTGCACCGTGCGCGGTGCGCCCGAGCGCGGCGCATCGCACAAGCCCGCCAGTCGCTGCCTGGCGAAGCGACCTCGCCACTCAATGATGCTGGGCCGGCAGACGCTGAATGGGCGTGCCACGGCCGTGTTGGTCGCCTTCGGCTTGGCGCAGGCCAAGACGATGCGGGCGCATGTCGCCAGCGCCTGGCTGCCGTGGGCGCGGCGCACCAAGCGGGCAAGCTCCGCGCGCTCGGCATCAGTGAGGATCAACTCAGGCGCTTTGGGACCAAGAATAAGGTAGACTCGTCCCATCACCAAAAACTTCAACGCACTTCCAACTCAGTCCACTAATTGCACGCCGTCGATGGTGGTTAGCAGCCGTTCGTAGTCACACGACAGCCGGCGAAAACGGGGCCGACGTAGAAAACGGATTATAAAGCACGTTAAGGCGTTGGATGGCTGTTTTTCCATCCATTGTCTCAGGGTTCGATCAGCAGCGGTGAGCGGAGCGTTCTCATAGGGGGTTATCCCGTCCAGTTCAGCGTCCGCTCGAAAACTGGTAGTCATGCGTCCGTAAGGACGCTTGACCATGCCCCGCCGCACCATCCTCTCGGACACCGAACTCACCGGTTTGCTCGCCCTGCCCGACACGGAGGCAGAGGCGATCCGCCGCTTCACCTTCAGTGACGCCGACCTTGCGATTATCTCACAACACCGTGGTCCCGCCAACCGCCTGGGTTTCGCCGTGCAGCTCTGTTACATGCGCTATCCGGGTGTCGTGCTGGCGGCTGGTGACACGCCGTCGACATCACTTCTGCAGACCAATTTTGCTGTACAGGCGCACCTTGTCGTTGATGGTCTTGCTAGCCTCCTGGAACTGCTGCTGATGGCGCTGCTTAGCCGCGTTGAAGACCCTGCCGAGGATGCGGTCATGCAGATCAACGATCTCGTCGGTCACGGTAGCGACGCCTTCGACCGCCAAAGCAACTAGCGTGGCGTAGCGGCGTAGCGGCTCGAACTTGGCCAACTCTGCCGCAGGCATCTGACCACCTTCGCGGGCGAGCTTGAGCAGGCGGTTCTGGTGCAGGCTGCGCCCGATCCCGTCCGGGAGGTCGACTGCCTGCAAATACTTGAGCCGCTCGATGTGTTCGAGCATGTGGCGTGAGTTCGGGCGTCCGGGTGACCGAGTACAAACCCCACGAGCTTTCCGGCTTCGAGGGCAGCTAGACCATAGAAGCGCGGGGTCTTGAAACAATCAGCCAACCGCCCTGCGGCGTCTTCCCGCTGCCATGCCTCATTCCAAGGCGGCCTGTTGAAGACCTCGCAAAACAAGTCGGCACAAGCAGACAGATCGCCTTCTGTGATCGGACGTAGTTCCATGTCGTCGATGAAGTGGATAGAAAGATCATAGCCCCTCGGCTACGGAGCTAGACAGCCAAAAGGCAGTCTCACTAAACACTTGGTTTTAGGTCGCATCATCTTGTTAGTGAATATTTCCCGTGCTTTCGATGAGATTGCATTGTCTCGAAAACCCGTCTCACTATTCAGCGTCTCAAACCCGACTCTGAAGACGAGTTCGTGAGACCTGCCACTGGTTCAGTTCACAGCTTTAATCATCCAACGATCAAAGCAGGTGGAGCAACCCTAAGTTAGGCTGGCGTGTCTTCGCGGCGGCACGCCGCAACTGCCGCGCGGCACGAGCGCCCTGCTCTGACTGGGAAAGCGGTCAGGTCACCGGCGGCGCTTTGTAGCTCGCTACAGAGGCATCGCCACAAACCCCCGTGGCCACTCCGCATTCGCCACCAGGCGAAACAACCCCGCGCGCAGCGACCGGGGGCGCGTGGACACCTCAACCAGCACGAGGAACGTGGAACAGAACTGACGAAGCAAGCAGGTTGGGCTGTCTTCAGGGCGCATCCACCGACGGTCGTAGAGGCAAGTCGTGGCAGTTTGGCATCGCCGAGCCTGCGTGGACGCCGTTGCTTGAACAATCGCACGCAGGGTTCATCACTCCACAGACGGACGCGGCTTCCGCCGCCGCTTCCACGCCAGCACACCCAGCGCGCCCCCGGCCAGGCACAAGGCAGCCGTCTTTGGCTCAGGCACGGCTTCCACCACCACGGAAACGCCACCGGCGTTGTCACCGAGGTAGTAGTCAGGGATGGCGAACACCAGCGTCTCGGCGCTGGTCAGCGTGTAGGTCTTCTGAAAGTTCAGCGAAGTGCGGTCGCCGACTCGGATGTTGTCGTAGTAGTCCTGGCTGCGCGCCGCGTCGTAGGCCGCCTGCTGGGAGCCGTAGGTTGTCCCTTCGTTGTAGGTGCCGTTGGCGCCGTCAAAAAGCTGGGTCTTGCTGGGATCGGTCACCGCGGAGCCATCGAAGACGACGTAGTCAGTCGTCCACGGGCTGTTGAAGGTCCAGGCGGTTTGGATCGTGCCGAGCTGCGTGGCGCTCAGGCTCGGAAACGTCGCGGCGGCGTCGGCGGGATCGACAAGGAAGAACTCGTAGGTACCTGCAGCCAGCGTCAAGGTCGGGTCCGTGGAGTAAGGCGAGGAGAACTCGCCTATGCCGGGGTTGTTACCGGAGGCACCGTCAGCCGTGCCGAGGATGTTCACGATCTCGACGTTGCTGGGCAGGTTGGTGGTGATGACGCTGCCCGCGAAAGTGGCAGGGGCAGGGCACAGAAAAAGGAGTCCAGGCAGGAGAAACGATGGTTTACGCATGGCTGATCGGATCGCAAGTGAGTTGGTTGAGGCAAGTTCACTAGGTCTATCTGTAAAATTCGGCGCAAAGATTCGCTTTTTCCTTGGCCATGGCTGGAAACCTTCCTGGAAGCACTTCTTCTCTGCCGGCAGAGACAAACCAACTAGTAGGCGACCTTGAAGGTCGGGCTGTCCTCCGGGCGCATCCTGCGCCGATCGTAGAGCCGAGTAGTGGCGATGTTGGCGTGGCCGAGCCACTCCTGCACCTTGGCGATGTCGGCCTCGTGGTCGA
>CAXUIU010000428.1:0-3362 GCA_964250955.1 uncultured Chthoniobacterales bacterium
CTGGGTGACAGCTTGTTCGCGAAGTATTTCCAGGTTGCACCGTACATCAGCAGCCTGCCTGACTGGGAAACCAAGGAATTCAACGTGGACGGCATCTTCGAGAAGACGGTCCTGCCCTCATTGCGCCAGGACAAGGACCCGCGCCTGCTGGCTTGTTGGGACAACCGGTTGCAGAACGAGGCGGGACGCGTCGACCAGCGGAACGGGTTGGCGGTCAACCGGTTCAACAACGTGCGCCGGCCGACGCTGTTGTGGAACCGGGCGGAGGATGAACTCACGCTGGGCGACCAGCCCCGCGCCGTGGCCGACATGCTGGCGCTCCTCAAAGCGCACCCGGACCATCCCGACTTCGACAAATGGGCGGCGCGGCTGACCGACGTGGTCACGCCCAAGCCCGACGCCGGGGCGACGCCGGTGGCGGGTCCTCCCGGCCCCCCGAAGTAGGGCTGCCGCTTGCGCACCGGGGCGTCTGCGGGCAAATTGTCGGCTTTTCGCCGCCGGGCCGGACGCCCGCTTTTTGCCTCATGCTCACGCTCTCCAACCTCGCTAAATCCTACGCTGGCCGGACGCTGTTCCGCGACGCCTCGCTGCAAGTCAACCGTGGCGAGCGCCTCGGCCTGGTCGGTCCCAACGGCGCGGGCAAGTCGACGCTGTTCTCCATCATCCTGAAGGAAAACAGCCCAGATGAGGGTCAAGTGATCCTCGAACGCAGCGCCACCTTGGGCTACCTGCCGCAGGAGAGTGCCCCCGCGGGCGACGACAGCGTTCTCGCCCTCGCCACCTCGCACGAACCCGACGAGTACGCCGCGCTGTCCCTCCAGCCCAAGGCCAAGCGCATCCTGGCCGGGTTGGCGTTCAAGGAGAAGGACTTCGACCGGCCGGCGCGGACGTTCAGCGGCGGCTGGATCATGCGCGCGCACCTCGCCCGCCTGCTCACCCAGGAGCCGGACCTGCTGATGCTCGACGAGCCGACCAACCACCTCGACCTAGAGGCTTTACGTTGGTTCCAGGCGTACCTGAAGGGCTACCCCGGTGCCATTCTCATGATTTCCCATGATCGGGAGTTCCTCAATCAGCTCACCGGCACGACGGTGGAGATCAGCCACGCCCGCCTGACCCGCTACCGCGGCAACTACGACAGCTACCTCGAACAGCGCGCCGCCCGCCGCGAGCAGCAACTCGCCGCCTACAAGGCCCAGCAGCGCGAGATCGAGAGCCTGCAACGCTTCGCCGACCGCTTCCGCGCCAAGGCCAGCCTCGCCAGCCAGGCGCAGAGCAAGCTCAAGCAGATCGCGCGCATGGAAAAGCTGGAAGCTCCCGAGGCCGAGGCGGCGACGGTGAAGTTCCGCTTCCCCCAGCCCGCGCGCAGCGGCCTGAAGACCATCACGCTCGCAAATATCGCGCAGGCGTACCCCGGGGGCCCGCCGATCTACACGGACCTCGACTTCGCCGCCGAGCGCGGCGAGCGCATCGTCCTCGTCGGCCCCAACGGCGCGGGCAAGTCCACGCTCCTCAAGCTCCTGGCCGGCGTGATTCCCCACCAGGGCGGCACGCGCGAGGTCGGCAGCAACGTGCGGGTCGGGTACTTCTCGCAGCACCGCGTCGAGACCCTCGACGTGAAGCGCACCGTCTTGCAGGAAGCCCAGGACGCTCCGATCCCCATCAACGAACAGGGCGCGCGCACGGTGTTGGGATCGTTCCTGTTCCGGGGCGATGACGTGTTCAAGCCGGTGGCAGTGCTCTCCGGCGGCGAGAAGAGCCGGCTGGCGTTGGTCAAGCTGCTCATGAACCCGCCCAATCTGCTGCTCATGGACGAGCCGACGACGCACCTGGACATGGCGAGCATCGACGCGCTCATCGGTGCGCTGGACCAGTACGAGGGCACGCTCATCCTCATCTCGCACGACGTACACTTCATCCGGGCCTTGGCGCGGAAGGTCCTGCACATCGACGCCGGCCGGTTGACCCCGTACGCAGGCGGCTACGACTACTATCTGGAAAAGAGCAACGCCACCGACGCCCGCGAGGCGCTCGTGGCGAGCAACGCGCCCGCTGCCACGGCGTTCGCGCCGTCAGCGTCCGCCCCGGCGAACCCCTCCCGCAAGACCAAGGAGCAAAAACGCGCCGAGGCCGAGGCGCGTCAGGCCGTTTCCCGCGAGAAGCGCGAACGCGAGGAGCGTGTACGCCGTCTGGAAGGCGAGATCGCCAAACTCGAAACCCGCCAGAAGGCCATCACGGCAGAGATGGAAGAGGAAGCGACCTACCAGCAGCCCGGCCGCCCGATGGAACTCAACCGTGAGCTTCGCGCCGTGGATGACCAACTCGCCCGCCTGACCCGCGAGTGGGAGCAGGCCGCCGAGGTTGTCCAAAGCGCAGCAGAATAGCTGCTCCCCCCCCCCTTTACCGGCTCGGGGTATGCGAAGGCCAGGCGGGATGGTTGTTCGCCCGCGGCCAGGGGGTTGCCATGGCACTCACCTTGTTGTGGACCTGCGAGGCCGGCGTCGCACGGCTGGTCACGACGTAGACGGGACCATAGTAAACCGGGGCCGCGTTGGCGGTAGCGACGGTGCCGCTAGAATAGGTCTGGGGACCTTGAACGTCGGTCAGTGGAGGCGCGACGGCGTTCTGGCTGACGAGGTCACTCTGGCGCAACGACGCAGCCTCGTTGGCTTCACGTGTCAGGACGTTGCGCGGCACTTGGAGGATGTTCGTGCCGTCGGTGAGCGCCACCGCGTCCTCGGCTGCCTTGGCTTGGGTGGTGGTCCGCAGCGGTTGACCGAGAGGCCAGTTCACGACGGTGCCGTCCGGGTTCGTCGAACGCTGGGCCGCGCGCAGGTAGTACACCTCCGCGACGCCACCGCACGCCTGGCGCAGCCACGCTGGCAGTTGATCGTGCAGCAAGAAGCCGGCGCCGGCCGACGCGGCGAGGAGCAGGAGGAAGATTTTCACGGAGGGAGGAACCGAGCGTTGACCCCGCATGACACCAGACCCGCTGCCGGGTGTCAATCCGCTTTCGTCCGCACCGGCAGCCTTCCTGTGCTACGGTGGCCGTCCCGTTTTGTCCGGGCTTTATGTCCACGCTCCAGAGTCCCGCCGCTCCTGCCATCCCCGAAGCCCCGCTCGGCCGGGCGCACGGCGGCGGCCCTGACGACGCTGCAGCCGTACACGGATGGCGGGCGGCTGCGCGGCATCATGGCCCTGCATGCGGCGATGATCGCCGACCTCGGCGGGCAGGCGGACGATGCGGCGCGGCTGTACCGGCTGGCGCAGACCGAGTATGGCGGCATCAACCTGCGGCTGGGCGTGGTGCTGGCGAGCTGGCAGGCGCGGACCGGCTACGTGACGGAGGCGCAGCGCCTGAT